>DASXRE010000050.1:0-13872 GCA_036506775.1 Pyrinomonadaceae bacterium
AGCGCAACCCGAAGAGTGGCAAAAACTTCACTGGTCTGCTTCGTGATTTCACTTGAGAACGATCGCGGAGCAACCGGCGCTTGCAAGGTTTCATTGATATCAAAGCGAAAATCTGATTGCTAGATTGCGCTTCATGGCCAAGTGCTTCGTCTCCTATCTCGATCTGTCGGGTATCAGGCACCAGGTGGAAGTCGAGGCTGGCAGTTTGTACGAAGCCGCCGCGTTGGCTGTGAAGGCGTTTAAGGAGCACGACTGCGAGCCGGGGCAATTGAGTCAGTTGGAAATTGAGATCAGAACTTCTGTGACGCACACGCTGACAGTAAAGAAGTTTCGTGAGTGGCTGAACGGCGGCGCCAGGACGCCAAAGGAAGTGGTAGTGAAAGATCGGCTGCGAGAGTTGATCGGAAGTCAGGGGCCCCCTTAGGTCATGATCTGGTCTTAAGCCCTAAGCCGTTTAAGTGAGTGGGAGTTAAAACCAGGCATGAGAGAGCTTTTAAGATGATATAAGTGTGACGCTCAGAGTTCTTCACTCGCAGGAGGCAGCCTATGAGTTTCGGTCCTCGCACCTTTCGTTGCCCTAACTGCAACGAGATGATTAACGACAACATGACTCAGTGTCGCTTCTGTTCGGTGTCGATCGACCCGGGCGTGGCGCAACTGATCGCCGACAAGCAAGAGAAAGCGAACGAAGCTGTTAGTGACGCGAGTTATCTACGCACGGCTGCCATTGCAATGTACGTGTTGCTGGGACTCAGTCTGATCCCGTTCATCCCGCTCGCTTCCCCGGCGTTCACGTTCGTCTTCTTTGTCGTGGTGGTATTGACGATTCGGTGGCAGGTGAAGTTTGGCAACCTGCAAATCAGCGATCCGGATTATCAAGCTGCCCGCAAATCATGGCGCACGTCACTGCTGCTGCTGATCGCCGCAGCCCCTCTCGGCTTCATCGTACGGCCAATCATTCATTTCCTCGTCTTCGGACTCGACTGAAGCAGGTCTGCGGCAGGACCCTAGGCAACGCGATAGACAATCTTCGGCTTGCCGAGGAAGTCCTTGCTGGTTTGCTTGGTGATAAGACCGAGTGTTTCCAGCTCGTAATACGCCCGCTGAATCTCGCCCTTATCAACGGAGAGTTGTTGCGCGAGCGCGGCCGGCGAAGGAAGCGACTCGCCGGAAGCGACGGTCTTGCTGCGAATGTGGTTTTCGATCTGTTCGCGCACTTGCGCGTAGACGGGGCTGTGGGAGCGATCTTTCAGTTCGATGTTCATCGTCAAAGTGTCCGGGTCACTTTTGATAACGATCGCGGCGCGTCGGGATTGAGTCCCTTCGCTTCCGCCAACAAAGCCGCGAACAACTGGCCGGGAACGATGTAAGGAATCGGCGCGAGAAACTCGTCTATCTCTCGCGACATCATAATCGCTCGAGTACACATGCGCGCCGCTTCAAGGTCACTCGTGATCGCGAGCGTATCGGCATGCAGCTCACGCAAACGCTCGATCAGGCTCTTCACTCCCGGCAGCATCACGCCCGGCGGCGCAAAAAGAATAACAGGAAAATGACGCTCGACCATCGCCAGTGGCCCATGCAGAAAGTCTGCTGACGAAAACCGCTCAGCGACGACGTAACAAGTCTCCATCAACTTCAACGCCATCTCATACGCGTTTGCGTAAGCGAGCCCGCGTCCGACCACCACGCAATTCTCCATGAACACGTAGCGCTGCACGAGTTCAAGGATGGCGGGTTGCTGTTCGAGCGCGCCCGCGACAAACTGCGGAATCGCTTCGTATGAAAATGGCGGTGTCCTGTCAGCGAGTTCAGCGGCGAGCATATAGAAGAGGAGCATCTGGCCGGTGAACGTCTTCGTTGCCGCAACTGAGCGCTCTTTTCCGCCGTGCGTCAAGAGTGTCTCGTCGACGAGCTTGGTCATCGAAGAGTTTGGCTCGTTGGTGATTCCAATCGTGTAAGCGCCGCCCTGCCGCGCGTTTTCCAAAACACGATTGATGTCTTCGCCCTCGCCCGATTGCGAGACGCCCACCACGAGCGCGTGGTCCAACTTCAGACGCGCGCCGTAGATCGTGTGCACTGACGGAGCAGAAAGCGAAACCGGAATGCCGGTAGTAATCTCGAGCAGATAACGGCCAAACAACGCGGCGTTGTCAGAACTGCCGCGAGCGACCAGAACAATCAGTTGAATATCGCGCGACTTGAGCAACGTGCCGAGCCTGGCAAGTTTGCGGCGCTCTTCCGCGATCGTGCGTTCGAGTGCGGCGGGTTGCTCGGCGATCTCTGCGAGCATTAGAGACATGGTTGGCGTATTGGGTCGCGTGTCTGTGTTAAAGTCCTCAAAAAATTTTCGAGGACGCAGAGCTTGCCGAATACTCTAACACGAACTCTTGTTTTTGGTCTGATCGTTGTCTTTGTGTGTGGAGTTGCTCGGGCGCAGAGTGAAGGCGCCCCCGTCTCCGTCGTTCCACAGCCGCGGCAATTGACCGCGAGCAATGAAACGTTTCGCCTCGAACGTGCACACATCGCACTTGGAGATCCGCGTTCGGTGGAGGATCGCTTTGCGGCAACGGATTTTGCTGGCGACGTTAAAGAGACAGGGATTAGTCTCAAGTTTAAAGGTGGGCGAGATCGCAAAGCGATCTTGATTGGGGCTATTAACTTGCCGGCAGTTCAGAAGGCGTTGCAGGCGGCGAAGATTGATGTCCCCGCGAGTCTCGATCAGGAAGGTTATGTGTTGCATGCCGATGCAAACGGCGTCGTCGTGGCTGGCGGTTCGGCTGCGGGAGTCTTTTACGGTTTGCAGACTCTCAAGCAACTCGTACGCGGCAGCGGCGCTGATGCCTTCATTCAGGGCGTCCATATCGTTGACTGGCCGGCAATGCGCTGGCGTGGCGTCTCGGACGACATCAGCCGTGGTCCAGTGCCGACAGTTGATTACATCAAGCGACAGTTACGCACCTTTGCTGCATACAAACTCAACCTGCATTCGTTCTACATGGAGCAGGCGTTCGCGAGCGCCACACATCCTTTGATTGGTCCAAACGGCGGCTCCCTCACGCCGGACGAAATACGAGAGCTGGTTGCGTACGCGAAGTCGTATCACATCGAGCTCGTTCCCGAGCAGCAGACGTTTGGTCACCTGCACAAGGCGCTCAAATTCGAGAAGTACAACCCGCTCGCCGAGACGCCGTACGGCGACGTGCTCTCACCGCAGCAGGAAGGCACCTACAACTTGATCGGCGACTGGTATCGCGAGCTGAACGATCTATTTCCCGGACAGTTCTTTCATATCGGCGCCGATGAGACTTTCGAACTGGGCCAGGGACAGAGTCGTGCGGCTGCGCAGGCGCGCGGCGTCGGCGCGGTCTATTTCGAACATCTCCATCGTGTGCGCGAGCTACTCAAGCCTTACAATCGCAAGCTGATCTTCTGGGGCGACATCGCCCTCAATCATCCCGATCTGCTCGGCAGCATTCCGAAAGACTTGATTGTCGCGAACTGGGACTACGCACCGCGAGACAACTACGCCGAGCGCATCGATCCGTTCAAGAACGCCGGGCTGCAACAGCTCGTCTGTCCCGGTGTTTGGGACTGGAACCAGATTTTTCCGAACGTCGATGCGTCGTCAAGGAACATCATCAACTTCGTGCGCGACGGTCAGGCTGCAGGGGCGATCGGTATGCTGAACACAACGTGGGACGATGATGGCGAAACGCTGTTTGAAATGAGTTGGTATGGAATCGTGTTGGGTGCGGCCGCTTCATGGCAAACCGGAAGCCTGGACCAGAACAAGTTTGACGCGGATTTTGATTGGGCGTTTTTCAGGAACGAAGGTCGCGAGTTTGTCGATGCGATACACGCGCTCGGTGGTGTCAACACGACTCTAGGCGTACGTACGAGTGACGATCTGTTTTGGCGCGATCCGTTTACCTCCCCGTTCCAGAACGACGCGCGCACAAACGCCGAGAAGATTCGCAAGATGCGCTTGCAGGTGGAAACTGCGTTGGAGAGTCTGTTGCGCAACCGGCAACGCGCTCGGCGCAACGCCACGATGATTCCCGCGATGATTCTGGCCGCCCAGCGTTTGGACCACCTCGGCCGGCGAGCGCAAACGGCGGAAAAGCTGAGCCGCGAGTATTGGGATGCATACCTGAATCTCGGCGATCGCGTGAAGGTGCGCCGGCTGCGTCGTTACTCCGTTGCGATTTACAACCAGTTGCGCGAGATGGCGGAGGAGTTGTCAGTGCTGCGTGCGAGTTATCGCGAACAGTGGCTGGCGGAGAATCGTCCTTACTGGCTCGATAGTGTCCTTGCTCGTTACGATCAGGCGATGGCGAGCTGGTTGGACAAGAGCCGCGCGCTCGAGGAAGCATTGCGAAACTACGAGGCCACTTCGATCCTGCCAAACCCGGAAGAATTTGGACTTGGGCCCCGACCGTTTTGACGGGATTGACAGGAGTTACGAGATGCCTTGTAAAGTTCTTGTAAATCCTGTAATCCTGTCCACTCAAAAGGACCAACCATGTCTCCCAGCGGCAGACTTGTCTCGCTCGACGTCTTTCGTGGTCTAACGATCGCCGGAATGGTGCTCGTCAACAATCCGGGCACGTGGTCCAGCATCTATTGGCCACTCGAACACGCCGAGTGGAACGGCTGGACGCCGACCGATCTCATCTTCCCGTTCTTCCTTTTCATCGTTGGTGTTTCGATCACGCTCGCGTTTGCTCATCGCGTTGAAGAAGGCGCGGTGCCGCGCGCGCTTTATCTGAAAGTGATCAAGCGCGCCGCGATCATCTTTGGGTTGGGACTGTTTCTCAACGCGTTCCCGCGCTTTGATTTTGCCACCGTGCGCATTCCGGGCGTGCTGCAACGAATCGCGATCTGTTACCTGATCGCTTCGTTGATCTTTTTGACGACGAAAGTGCGAACGCAGTTTGTGATCGCTCTCGCGTTAGTCGTTTTGTACTGGCTGTTGATGACGCGCGTCGATGCTCCGGGATTTGCGGCGGGCGACTTGAGCAAAGAGGGAAGTCTCGCATCGTACGTCGATCGTCTGGTGTTTGGTCCACACGTTTGGCGACAGGCGAAGGTTTACGATCCGGAGGGTTTGCTCAGCACGATTCCGGCGGTTGCGACCACGCTGTTTGGCGTTTTGACTGGTCACTGGCTGCGCAGCGAACGAACGCGTTGGGACAAGGTGGCGGGACTGTTTGTGGCCGGCGCGGTGTGCGTGGTGCTGGGGTGGGCGTGGAATCCGTTCTTTCCGATCAACAAGGCATTGTGGACCAGTTCTTACGTGCTGTTCACGACCGGACTCGCTTTGCAACTGCTCGCGCTCTGTTACTGGGTGATCGACATTCAGGGGTATCGCCGTTGGGCGTGGCCGTTTGAAGTCTTTGGCGTGAACGCGCTCGCGCTTTTTGTTGGCACAGGTTTGATGGTGAAGTTGATGGGACTGATCAAGATCCCGCAGAGCGACGGCACGCAAGTCTCTTCGCAAGGCTGGATCTTTCACAATCTGTTCCTCTCGTGGGCCACACCGATCAATGCGTCGCTCTGCTATGCGATTGCGTTCATTTTGCTGTGGCTGTTTCTAATGTGGTTACTTTACCGGAAGCGAATCTTTATTAAAGTTTGAGGGGAGAACTCAACATGGCAACTTACATCGCTCTCTTGAAGTGGACTGGACAGGGAATCGGCAATGTTAAGGACAGTCCTTCACGTCTCGACGCCGGTCGCAAGGCGTTCAAGAAGATCGGCGTCAAGATCAAAGACACCTACCTTACCATGGGCCGCTACGATCTGGTTTGCATCATCGACGCGCCCGACGATGAAACGTTTGCGGCTGCGATGCTGAGCCTGGGTTCGCAGGGCAACGTACAGACTGAGACGTTGAAGGCGTTTACAGAGGACCAGTACCGGAAGATCTGCGCGGCGGTTCAGTGAAGTCAGCCACAGATTACACAGATTCAGCCTAAGCCCAGATAGTTCTGCGTAATCTGTGGTTGGTTTTAGCTGCGATAACCAGGGCCGCGAAGCACGCGGCCGGCGAGCGCCGGCGTTCGTTGGCTCTTTTCGACGCTGAGCTGACCGTTCACGAGGACGTACTCGATCCCGAGAGGATATTGATTTGGCTGTTCAAACGTCGCGCGATCGATCACTTTGTTCGGGTCGAAGATCGTGATGTCGGCAAACATTCCTTCGCGCAGCAGACCACGATCGCGCAGGCCAACACGCGCAGCGGGCGCGCCAGTCATTTTGTTGATTGCCGTTTCGAGCGACAACAGCTTCTCGTCACGCGCGTAACGTCCGAGGATGCGCGGATATGTTCCCCAACCGCGCGGGTGTGACTTCGAACCCGCGAGTGGACCATCGGTCGCACGCGCGCCACTGTCAGTGCAAAAACTGACGAACGGAGCCTGCATCGCCGCACGCATGTCGGCCTCACTCATCATGAAATAGATAGCGCTGGTCTGTCCCTGATCGGCGAGCAGCAGATCGAACAGCGCGTCGAGCGGATCTTTCTTCTGCTCCTGTGCGATCTCCGCAACGCGTTTGCCTTGCAACGATTCCAGATCGCGATTCACGACCGCGCTGATCAGCACGCCTCCCGGCCCACCGCTGCCGAGATAGATGTTTTCCCAGTCGTTTTGATCTTCGGAGATCTCCTTCTTTAGACGGGCGCGAATCGCGGGGTCGCGCAAACGACTGAGCATCTTCTCGGTGCCACCTTCGAGCGCCCATGGCGGCAGAGACGCGCTCAGCGACGTGCTGCCCGCGATGTACGGATAAATATCTGCCGTGATGTCCAGGCCACGCGAGCGCGCCTGCTTTATCCGCTCCAGGATTTGCGGCATGCGCCCCCAATTCTTTTTGTAAGCAGTTTTGAGGTGCCAGATCTCAGCCGGTATCTGCGCCTTCGCAGCGATGTCAAAGACTTCATTCAAAGACGCGTCGATAGTGTTTGCCTCGCTTCGTTGATGCGTCGCGTAAATGCCGCCATATTGCCGCGCCACCTTCGCGAGTTCGACCAGTTCATCGGTTTTGGCAAAGCGTGCGGGGACGTATTGCAGCGAAGTCGAAAGACCAAGCGCTCCGTCGCGCATTGCTTGCGCAACGAGCTCTTTCATCTTTTCGAGTTCGGCCGGTGTCGGCGGCCGATCGTCGTAGCCGACCACGTACTCGCGCACTTGAGTCGCGCCGACAAATGTAGCGAGGTTCACGCCCATTCCCTGTTTCTCGACGCGCGCGAAGTACTGGTCGAGCGTGCGCCAATCGATCGTGAGGTTGAAGCGATGAAGAAACTCTTCCTGCTCCTTGATCTGCCGTTCGTTGATCGGCGCGATCGATTCGCCTTCGCCGGTGACCTCCGTGGTCACGCCCATCATCACTTTGCTCATCGCGCGCGGATCGATCAGCACGTACGTTTCCGACTGGCCGAGCATGTCGATAAAGCCCGGTGCGACCACCAAGCCTCGCGCATCAATCACACGCGCGGCTGTTTCTTTCGAGAGATCGCCAAGGCGCACAATGCGATCGCCTTTGACAGCAATGTCCGCATTGAAAGCGGGCTTGCCGGAGCCGTCGACGATACGTCCGTTTCTGATTAGCAGATCGTAGTTGTTTGCCCCGGTCGTGGAATTGCTCTTCAACTGATTCCAGTCTCCCAAAAGCTTTGCCAGCACTTTCTGTAATTCCGCCGCCGCGTCGATCATCGGCTGTGTCGGCGGCAGATCGGCGTTTTGCAAGTGCTCGAGTAACGATGAAAAGCCATTGTTCAATCGCGTCAGATTTGGTTCACGAACATCGATCGTGCCGCCCGGTAGTCCGGGTGAACTGGCATCACTGCGACCTTCGCCGGCGATGGCCGCAGCTTTCTTCTCGAGCTCAACGTTAGCTTTGTTCTGCTCGCGGAAATTCCGAATCTGCTCCACCGCGTCGAACGTCTGCTCCATCGCGCGATAAGCTTCCAGCGAGAGCTTGAACTGCTTTTCCATACCGGCCGCGTCTGTCTTCACGCGCGGATCCATCTTCACGATCAGTGGCTGCGTTTGCGACTTGCCGTTCGCAGTCAGTTTCACCGTGTACGTTCCCGGCAACACCGCTGGACCAAGCGGATAAAGCGGCGTGTCGCGATAGATCGCCGAGATCGGAAAGCCTCGCGCAAACGCCGGCGGTGGCGCGTACTTTAAATCCCAAACAAATCTCTGCATCCCCGCTTTGGCCGGCAACACTGGCGGCGGCCGAAACCAGTAAGTCGGAACCGCATAATCGTTCGCGTTGATCGGCGGCGGCACGTCGTCACTTGAATAACGACGCACGAGTTGCTTAAGGCTGTCGAAGATCTCGAGTGTTACCGGCGTTTTGGGATCTTCTTTGAATGAGTAGTTGATGATCGCGCCGTCGGGTGGATTTTGGCCCGCGGGTTCTTCCGGAGGCAGCGGCGTGTCAGTGTTCACGTTGCGCTTCACGCGATAAGCAGTCTGCGGCGCAAACAGATGCATGGCCGCGTTGGTTACTGACGCGTTGAGTTGGCGCAGCGGCGTGATGTCGTCGAGGATCCAGAACGATCTTCCGTGCGTGCCGACCACGACATCGTCGTTGTGGACCACAAGATCGCGAATCGAAGTCGCGGGCATGTTCAGACGCAATGGCTGCCACGAATCGCCGTTATCGAGCGAATAGAAAACCGCGAGCTCGGTTCCGGCGAAGAGCAGTCCGGGACGTTGCGTATCTTCCTTCACTGTGTTCACTGGTCCAGGCGGCAAACCGTTGACGATCTCTCTCCACGTCGCGCCACCGTCAGTCGTGCAAAAGATGTGCGGCTTTTGATCGTCGAGCCTGATGCGGTTCACAGCCGCATACGCGGTGTTCACATCGGAGTGACTCGCCTCGAGCTGCGAGATCTTGCTCCACGAATCTATTGCCGGAGGCGTCACGTCTTTCCAGTTCTTACCGCCATCACGCGTCACATGGATGAGACCATCGTCAGTTCCCGCCCAGATCGTGTTGATGTCTTTCGGCGACGGTGCAACCGCATAAATCACGCCGCGACGCGGCTGGGTCGCCATTTCCGGACGACGAAAGATACCGATGCTCGCCGGCACTTCCGGTTTTTCACGCGAGAGATCCGGACTGATGATCTCCCAACTCACGCCTTCATTCGTCGTCTTGAACAACACGTTGCCCGCGAGATAGAGCACGTGTGGATCAACCGGAGAGAAGAGAATCGGCGCGGTGCGCAGAAACCGGTACTTCCCGCTGCGCAAGATCTCGGGCGCAACGTTCTGCACCTGGCCCGTGTTCATGTCGAAGCGCGTGGCCTTGCCACCGTAAATGAGATTCGGATGCAACGGGTCGGGTGCGACGTAGCCATATTCTTCAACCCCGACCGTGCGCCAATCGCGAAACGCGATCGCGCCGTTATCGCCCCGGCTCTTCACACCCGCGGATCCACTTTCCTGCTGTCCGCCATACACCCAGTAAGGAAACTGATTGTCGGTGATGACGTGATAGAACTGCGCGGTCGGTTGGTTGTACCAGGAGCTCCACGTTTCGCCGCCGTTCACAGTGATCACCGCGCCTTGATCGACAGCGAACAACATAATCTGCGGGTTGTCGGGGTTGATCCAAAGCGTGTGATAGTCGTCGCCGCCGGGCGCGCCTTTGAAAGCGGTGAACGTTTTGCCACCGTCAGTTGATTTGTAAGCCGCGATCGCCGAGGTGTAAACGATCTCCTTGTTCTTTGGGTCGACGTCGATCTCCGCGAAGTCGCTGCCACGTGACCACACGCGTCGATCAGTCGAGACGCGTTGCCACGTCTCGCCCGCATCGTCGGAGCGATAGATGCCACCGAGTTGTGGTGCATCGACAGTTGCGTAGACCGTTTTGGGATCACTTGGCGCGACTGCGATGCCGATGCGCCCGAGACCTTGCGCGAAGGTCGGCAAGCCGTTGGTGAGTTGACGCCACGTATTGCCTCCGTCAGTAGTTTTGTAGAGACCACTGCCCGGTCCCTGCCACGCGCCGTTTTCCCAAGGCCCCTGACGCGCAGACCACAAGTCGGCGTAGATGATCTTTGGATTTGAAGGATCGAAGGCGAGTGCGGTGGCGCCGGTGTTCTCGTCTTTGTAAAGGATCTTCTGCCATGTTTCGCCACCATCGGTGGAACGAAACACGCCGCGCTCTTCGTTCGCGCCGTACGGATGGCCGAGCGCGGCAACGTAAACGAGATTCGGATCGCGCGGGTCGACGAGAATCGCGCCGATCTGCTGCGCGTCGCGGAGTCCTAGGTGTCGCCATGTCTTGCCGCCATCAGTTGACTTGTAAATGCCATCGCCAACCGACAAGTCGGGACGTTGTAGTCCCTCGCCGCTGCCGATGTAGATCGTCTCCGGACGCGACGGCGCGACGGCGATCGCGCCGATCGAGCCGGTCGGCTGATCGTCGAAGATCGGCTTCCACGTTAGTCCGTAGTCAGCGGTTTTCCAGACGCCGCCGTTGTTCACTCCTATATAAAAGACATTCGGCTGGCCCGGCACGCCCGTGGCTCCGACGGTTCGGCCGCCGCGAAACGGGCCGATCATGCGCCACTTCAGGCCCTGAAAAACCTCGCCGCGAGTGCTTTGTGCCCGAACGGCGATATGAATATGTGCGGCGCTATTAATAAAAGAGCCAATCAGCAGACAGAGCAGTGCAAAGCGGGAACAGCGAGTCATGGGGCTTTCGGTTTCCTTTGCGAGCAGGTTGATGATCGGGACGTGATTATACCGGCACTTCGGTCTCTCGACGCCGTTTTCTGAGTATGAGAGCCGAAATAAGTGTCATCACCAACCCAACCGGCAGCGGTTCGCTGATGAAAATGACTGCCGCGCTGAGCCACGGATTATCGAGCATCGCCTTCATTTGTTTGAGTTCTTCGACTTGCTTGGCGATCTGTTCGGGAGTCGCGCCGGCCGCACGCGATTTCTCAAGAAGGTAGTTTGAGTACTTTTCCGGGAAATCAGGCAAAAAGTTGAAATAGATGATCTCCCAGGTAACGACGTAGAACACGCAGGTGATCAGCATGATCAGAATTCCGACTGTGAGCGCGCGGCCAAAACTAATTACGCCGCCACCCACGTTGTCTCGATAAGACTTGATGCCGAAGAACACGAGCAGAAACGCCATCAGCATCGTGGTGTAGCCGACAATCACGGCGCGGTCGAAGCCGATCCGCTCGGCAAAAAACACCGTGGCCGCCATCAACACCGAAATGATCACCGCGGAAATAATTCCGAACGTCAACACTGTTTTCTTCACGGTAAGAGTCTCCTCAAGGTCTGCGATGTCGGAAGAACTTGCGGCGTAAGCTAGCTTTTGGACGTTCGCTTGTCGTCATACTTTCGGATGATTTTACGGGATGAGGCCGATCTCTTTGCCGATCTGCACGGCTTGTGTACGGCGTTTCGCGCTGAGCTTGTCGAAGAGACGGCTGGAGTGAGTCTTGACAGTGTTTTCACTGACAAACAGTCTATCGGCGATCTCGCGATTGCTGAGTCCCTGCGCGATGAGTTCGAGGATTTCAAGTTCGCGTTTAGTGATGCCGAGTTGTTTCTGCTGTTCTTTGTTGACCGTGAACGGCTCGGAGGAGAGTGGGACGGGAACTTCCTTCACAACCTCCTTGACGAGGACGACCTCCTCCTTGCGCGTCAGCTTCAGGCCGAGCCAGATGCCGACCGCAGCGAACAGGGCAGCGATCAGTCCGCTGTAGATCTCGAGCGAGTGCTGCACGACCAGGAAGCGAAATTCGATGAGCCTCAGCACGACGATCAGCACACCGCCCGAGGCGCCGTAGATCAACGCGTGGATTAATGTCTGCCGGTTCATAGCTCCTAAGAAATTAGTTGACAGATTCTACTCGCGTCCCTATACTCCTAAAAACTTAGGAGAATAGAGATGGCACGTCCGAAGACCAAGCACCTGACCCCGCTGGAACTGGAGATTATGCACGTGCTGTGGGAAACCGGTCCCGCAAACGTTCAGACCGTCCAGCAAAAACTCAAACGCGACCTCGCCTACACCACCGTTCAGACCATGCTCAACATACTCGAGCGAAAAGGGAAGGCGAAACGCACCCTGAAGAATCGCGCCTATTTTTATAAACCCGCCGTGAGCCGCAAGCACGTCGTCGGTAAACACGTCACCGATGTGGTTGATCGTCTCTTTGGCGGTTCGGCGGAGAGCCTGGTCATGAGTCTGGTCGAAACGAAGCATCTCACGCCCGAAAAACTCGCGCGCTTGCAAAAACTGATCGAGCAACATCAGGAGAAGTCCGATGAGAACAAGTAGTCAACTGCTGCTGACGTTTCTGTTGAATGCCGTCTGGCAGATCGCGTTTATCGCAGCGCTCGCCAGCTTCGGCGCGTGGTTGTTGCGACACTCCGCGATGCGTTACCAGCATTGGCTTTGGGTTGCGGCGTTGTGCTTGAGCTTGTTGGTTCCACTCGGCACAGCTTTACGAGCTTTGCCGGAGAGCCCGTCACCAATCACTGAGCCGAGAAACGAACTTAGCATCGCAAATCCGGTTTCCATCCGTCCAATCGCCGGTCCTTTTGAACGAATGTCTGCGACGCCCGTGAGCGTCTCGTCTTCAGCGTTTCAGTTGAACAGTAGCCTGGCGGTGGGTTTGCTGATCGGGTACCTGGCCGTTTTTCTCTTCAGTAGTTTCAGACTCGCACGAGCGTGGTACACGACCCGAACCGTCCGTCATGACGCGGCTACGTTGGAAAGGGATGAAACGGTTGAGGCCATTGTGCGCGAGTGCGCAAAGCGACTTGATTTTGAAGCGGGTCGCGTAAAAGTCTGTCGATCGATGCATCAGGCGGTGCCGGTCACGATCGGTCTGTTTCGTCCGATCATTATCCTGCCCGACTCACTTTTGCGTGGTGGTGACGACGATCTGCTCACCTCTGCAATTGGACACGAATTCATTCATGTAGCACGACACGATTACGTGCTCAACTTTCTTTACGAGTTGCTCGTTTTGCCCGTCTCGTTTCACCCGGCGACGGCGCTGTTGCGTCGCCGGATCAGACAGACCCGCGAACTCTGTTGTGATGAGCTGGTGGCGGAGCGAATTCTAAACGCGGAGGTCTACGCCCGCTCTCTCGTCGCCCTCGCCAGCTCAGCACCACCTCTGCGTCGTCTCTCAGTTACTACAACCGTAGGCATCGCCGATGCTGACATTCTGGAGGCCCGAATCATGTCATTGTTGAGTAAACCGAAAATGAATCGACGTTGGAAGAAGTTGTTGCTCGTTGCCGTGTCGCTGTTGTTGTTGGTTCCGTCGTTCGCGGCGGCGGCGTTCGCCATGCGTTTCGAACTCGCGCCGAACGTGCAGGAGCCGTCGCAGCAAGAGAAGGAACTCAAGGAGAAAAGAAGAGCCGAGGAGGCGCGGACCGAGGACGCGTTCAAGGAGCGAATGGCGCACGATCCCAACTTCCGCCGCGAAGTAGAACGCAAACGTGAAGTGGAGATGGAGATGCGCGAGGTCAAACAAGCGGCCCTCGTGCGTTTGGCGCGCGTTAATATGGACCAGGCAATTCAGATCGCCACCAGCCAGACCCCAGGCAAAGTGCTCGAGTGCAGCCTGAACGCGGACAAGTGGGAGGAACCCGGCAAACTGGCGAAGGATGGCGTCGTTTTCTACCACGTCGTTATCGCCGATGAAACGAGCGCCGGAGCGACGCACGTCCTGGTCAACGCGGTTGACGGCTTAATCATGAAGACCGAAAAAGAACTCCCGCACAAACAGCGCAATCCTGAGAACCAGTAACGCCTCGCGTCTCAACTCTCCTTGGAGTGCGCCGACTCGTCGGCGCTTTGGCC
>DASXRE010000051.1:0-20240 GCA_036506775.1 Pyrinomonadaceae bacterium
GCTGGTCGCCTGACGGCAAGTACCTCGTCTTTGTGCGCGCTCTCGAAGTTTCGGGCCGCACCGAGCCGCCGCAATTGTTCATGCTGGCAATGACCGGTGGCGAGCCGTTTCAATTCACCACGCTTCAGCGCGGCGCCGGTAACCCGCAGTGGTCTCCTGACGGGAAAATGATCCTGTTCTACAACAGCGCGACGCCAGAAGAGATCGCCAAGGCAGCGCAGAAGAACACGACACCACAGCCTAACGCGAGCCCTACTCCTCAGGAACGCGAAAGCGACGTGCGTGTGATCAATCGCGCAGTCTATCGCGCGAATGGCGCTGGATATCTCGATTTCAAACATCAGCAGCACATCTGGGTTGTTACGGCGCCGAAAACCGGTGATGAAAAGGTGACGCCGAAACAGTTAACTAGCGGCCGCTTCGATGAGGGCGGCGCGTTCTGGTCGAAAGACAGTTCGCGTCTTTACTTTGATACCGACATATCGGAAGAACCCTATTACGAACTGCCGCGGACCGATCTCTATTCGGTGCCGGTTAACGGTGGCGAACCCGTGAAGTTCGTTTCCTTCAACATGGGCGCGGGCGCGTTTACGCTCAGTCCCGACGGCAAGCAGCTCGCTTTCATCGCTTCCGCCAGCGAGCCGGTTCGTTCGTATTCACAACCGGATCTGTGGGTGATGGACATGACGCCGGGGGCAAAGCCGCGCAATCTCACGGCGAATTTCGACTTCGATATCGGCGGCGGATTGACTGGCGACAGCGTCGCACCGCGCGCAGGTGGTGGCAATCCGCCGGTGTGGTCGGCGGACGGACGCAGCATCAACACGGTCTACGTCAAGGAAGGTAGAGCAAACGTCGGTTCGTTTGCGGTCGCGAGCGGGCGTCTTTCCGATGTGACGACCGGCAATCAGGCCGTGGTCAGCTTCCGCACCGTACCGGATGCGTCCAGGTTTGTGCTGCTGATCTCCACGCCCACGCACGTCGGCGATCTCTACTGGCTCGACAAAGCCAACAGTCAACCAAAACAGCTCACCCACATCAACGACGAACTCTTTTCGAAACTGAATCTCACCGAACCGGAGGAGATCTGGCACACCAGCTTCGACGGCCGCAAGATTCAGGCGTGGGTGCAGAAACCGCCTAACTTCGATCCGAACAAGAAGTATCCGTTGATTCTCAACATTCACGGCGGACCACACGCGGCCTATGGCTTCATCTTCGACCACGAGTTTCAGTGGATGGCGGCGAAGGGTTACGTCGTGCTCTATCCGAATCCGCGCGGCAGCACCAGCTACGGCCAGGAGTTTGGCAACATCATTCAGCACAACTATCCCGGTGACGATTACAAGGACCTCATGGCCGGTGTCGATGAGTTGATCAAGCGGGGTTACATCGACGAGAAGAAGATGGGCGTCACGGGTGGCAGCGGCGGCGGCCTGTTGACGAACTGGACCGTCGGACAGACCACGCGCTTCGCCGCGGCCGTGTCGCAGCGTGACATCGCCGACTGGGCCGACTGGTGGTACACCGCCGACTTCACGCTCTTTCAGCCTTCGTGGTTCAAGGCGCCACCGTTTGAAGACCCCGAGGATTACCGGCGGCGTTCGCCGATAACCTACGTCAACAAGATCCAGACGCCGTTGATGTTGATTCTCGGCGAGGCCGACTATCGCACGCCGACTGGTCCAGGCGGCGAAGCGATGTTTCGCGCGCTGAAGTATCGCCACATTCCCACGGTAATGGTCCGCTTCCCGAACGAGTCGCACGAACTCTCGCGTTCCGGTCAGCCGTGGCATCGTGTCGAGCGTCTGCAACACATCGTCGGCTGGTTTGACAAGTGGTTGCTGGGCATGGCCAAGCCGGAGTACGACATCGGCGAACCAAGTCGCGCTACCACCACTCAACAATAAAATCGGTGTTCATCTGTGGCTAAAACTCTCGGCCTTATCGGCGGCACTGGTCCGGAATCGACGATCGATTATTACCGTCTGCTGGTTGCGAAGTATCGCGAGCAGGCAGACGGTAATTCTCCGTCGTTAATCATCAACAGCGTCAATCTAAAGCTGATGATCGAGTGGATGACCGCCGGCGAACTCGGGCGCGTCGCTGATTACCTGTCCGCGGCGTTCGAACAACTCGCGAAGGCGGGCGCGGACCTGGCCGCGCTTACCGCAAACACTCCGCACATCGTTTTTGACGAACTGCAACAACGAACGGCGCTGCCGTTGATCAGCATTGTCGAAGCGACTTGTGACAAGGCGCAGTCGCTGGGTTTGAAGAGGGTCGGACTCTTCGGCACGCTGTTCACGATGCAGGCGCCGTTTTACCCGGCGGTCTTTTCGCGCTCAGATGTGAAACTTGTCGTGCCAAACGACGAAGAGCAGAACTACATTCACGAGATCTATCTCGGCGAACTGCTCAAGGATGTCTTCCTGCCTGAAACGCGCACCAACCTCCTCGCGATTGCGGATGCGATGAAAGCCCGCGATGGCATCGAAGCCGTGATCCTCGGCGGCACTGAACTACCGTTGCTCCTGCGCGACGAAACACACAACGGCCTGCCACTCCTCGACACCACGCGCATCCACGTCGACCGCCTGGTCGCGGAGATGTTGTCATAGTGCCGCCAAGCCTAACACTCTGTGGCTCTGCCGCCGGAAGTGTTTGCGAGGCTCCGCCTCAGCGGATCGTGCAGCAGACAACGCGAGCCGAACACAACGCGCCGGAGGCGCGGCATAAGGTAGCCAGAGGCGAGCGCGAAGCGCGCTGCCTCTGGATCAGCAGAGGAAAAGATTCAAGGCCCATCGGGCCGACAGAACGACACACGGCGACGTGGCTGTCGCCCCTGCGGGGCTGCTCGCCATGATCATGGGTTACCAGGGGCCGCGTGCTGCGCTTCGCTTCGCACTTGCCTCTGGCTACCTTATCCTCGCGCCTTCGGCGCGCCTCCCTGGTCCAAATCCCGCGCAATGTCTCACTCACGAAGACCTGCCTCGTGAGGTTGAAGCCGAACGGCTGGAACTAATCGACACGACTCTCAATCCGGGAACACTGACAGGCTGATCGGTGTCCAAACTGCTGCAAGTTCCAAATCCTCGATTCGTTCTTTCAGCCATGAAGACACTCCTGTTAGCCATCGCCGCCACCACCACCTTTGTCGCCCTTTCAGCCTGTACCGTATTAACGACCGGCAGCACGCCTCCCGCGTTGGGCAGTCCGCCGGCCGGTAAGTCGATGAAGGCGTTTAAGTCAGACGAGGAACTCCGACAGTATTTTCGCGAGCTGGCCAAAAGAAACAGACCAACCGTCCACCGAAAATCAGTCGCCGGAGGCGTCCTCTCGGACAGCGTTGCGCTCAAGGCCGAAGCGCCAGCGCCTGCGGAGAGTGAGTCCATCACCAACACGCAGCACACGGGCGTCGATGAAGGCGATATCGTTAAACTTCACGGCGATCACCTGGTGATTCTTCGCCGGGGCCGCCTCTTCACTGTCGCCATCGGCGATGACCAGTTGAAGCCCATTTCAAGGGCCAATGCGTTTGGACCGGATATCGAT
Organism: Pyrinomonadaceae bacterium; assembly: GCA_036506775.1. Taxonomy (GTDB): domain Bacteria; phylum Acidobacteriota; class Blastocatellia; order Pyrinomonadales; family Pyrinomonadaceae; genus PSRF01. The sequence continues at coordinate 3,556 of DASXRE010000051.1, forward strand.
CCTCGCAACACCTGGTACGACGAGATGCTCGTCTCCACAGACACAATCGTGGTCATTGGCTACGGCTACGAACGCGGCGGCACCGAGGTTGGCCTCTTCAATATCGATGCCGAGGGTCAACTGAGTTATCGATCGACATATCACCTGCGTTCGAATGACTATTACTCATCACGCAATTACGCCAGCCGGCTAATCGGCAGCAAGCTGATCTTTTACAGTCCGCTTTATTGCTATCTCGGCAATGAGGAACCATTCGATTCCTTTCCCGCGGTCCGCAAATGGCACAAGGGTGCGACTCAAAAAGAGTTTCGCCGCATTGTACCTGCCACTCGCGTCTACCACCCTGAAGGGGAACTCAACATCGATTACAACAACGTGGCGTTGCACACTGTGACTGTCTGCGATCTTGCCAACGGCGGCTTCGACTGTCAGGCAACGAGTGTAATTGGACCAGCGGGTCGTGTCTTTTATGTTTCTCCTGACTCCGTTTACGTCTGGGCTACCTCGTGGTCTTTCTACAGCGACCCGGCGCAATCGCTCCTCTTTCGCATGCCGCTTGACGGTTCTGGTCCAACTGCCTTGCGCGTCTCCGGGAGTCCAGTAGATCAGTTCTCGTTCCTGCAAAGCGAAGATCAGCACCTGAACGTGCTTGTGCGTTCAGCGTCGAACGGTGATGCGATGTGGTCAGCGGAAGGTGCGGCTGGCGACGTTGCATTAATGCGCATTCCGCTCGCGAGTTTTTCCGATGGCAGTGGAGTGGTGCCGAAAGACAGTTACCGGCCCCTGATCAAACCCGAAGGCTACGACTTTCAGAATCGTTTCGTGGGTGACTACCTGATTTACGGCACCGGCAGTGGCTGGGGATATCAGCAGGAGACCAAAAAGCCGAAAGATCTCTTTCTGGTGAACTGGTCGAATGGCAACTCGCATCAGCTCACACTGCCGCACGGCGTCGATCGCATCGAGCAGATGGGTTCGGATGCCGTTGTCGTAGGCACCGACGGAAAGGATCTCCACTTCACCGCGATTCGTCTCGGATCTCAGCCCGAGATCGCGTCGCGTTACACACGTCCGGCGGCATCGCAGGGTGAACTGCGCAGCCACGGTTTCTTTTACAAACCGGAAGACGACAACTCAGGCACGCTTGGTTTGCCGATCAGCGTACCGGGCCGGCCCGGCTACCGCCACTTGTTTGAGTCTTCTGCTGCGATTCTGTTTTTACGCAACGAGGGACTTCAGTTTCGTCCCATCGGTGAACTTGGAGCACAACCGGATCAAGCAGTTGACGACAAGTGTCGCGCGTCGTGTGTTGACTGGTATGGAAACGCGCGGCCGCTGTTCTTGCGCGGACGAATGTTTGCGCTGCTTGGTTATGAACTCGTCGAAGGCAGAGTCGATGAGGGACGCATTAATGAACTTCGCCGCATCAACTACGCGCTCTAAAGGCAAGCGCACATGGTTAAAGGGTATTAAGGCAGTTTGAGTTGCGCTACTCCCTGGAGTGTGCCGACTAGTCGGCGCTTTGGCCAAAACGGTGACGAGTCCGCGCACTCCAGGGAGGCGTCCATTCAAACGAACCCGTTACCGGCTTGCACGGATTCGTTGTAATCCGTGTAAGCCGTGGTTTAAACTCCTCACTCTGCGCTGCTGCAATCGCATTACGCCAATTCAGTCTTTTTCTCAGGAGGCCAGACCCCATGTACCGAAGACGCCTGTCGTCTCTCTCCCTGCTACTCGTTCTAGCGTGTGCCTTTTCGCTCGTGGCGCAAACGGCGCGACGTCCGATGAAACTTGACGACCTCGCGCGTTTTCGCAACGTCAATGATCCGCAGCTTTCACCCGACGGCAAACTCGTTGCTTATGTCGTCGGTACTACCGACACCAAGGAAGACAAATCCAACTCGCACATCTGGATGGTCGGCATCGATGGCAGTAACGACAGGCAGATCACGTTCAGTCAGGAAAGCGAGGGCTCGCCGCGCTGGAGTCCCGACGGGAAGTACTTGTCGTTCACTTCATCACGTCCGGGCAAGGCACGCGGCAATCAAGTCTGGCTCCTGGATCGAAATGGCGGCGAGGCAATGCAGTTGACCGAGCTCAAGGGTCGTCTTCAGGGCTACGAGTGGTCGCCTGATTCGAAACGGCTCGCGCTCCTGATCGGCGATCCCGATCCCGATGCGGAACCTGGACCATCACCGCAACCGGGCGCCACGCCGCGAGTGCCGAAGCCGATCGTGATCGATCGGTATCGCTACAAACAGGACGGTCAGGGTTACTTGCTCTCGGGCCGCCACACTTACATCTATCTCTACGATTTAGCGACGAAGAAGCTGGAGCGACTCACGAAGAGCAAGTGGGACGAGAGTTCGCCGGCCTGGTCGCCTGACAGTACACGCATCGCTTTCATGAGCAACCACTCGGATGATCCGGATCGCGATCCGGCTGCACAGCTCTTCGCGGCGGACGCAAAACCGGAGTCGACTGAGAAGCAATTGACGCTCGCGACGACGCGCGCTGGACGTTCGCGTCCGGAGTGGAGCCCGGATGGCAAATGGCTCGCATTTCTCGAAGGTGACGAGAAGAAGTATGGCGCGTACAGCATGGACCGGTTGGCACTGGTTGCGGCAGACGGCAGCAGTGCTCCGACCCATTTCAAACCCGCTGAGGATCTTGATCGCGGTGTCTCTTCGCCACGTTTCAGCGCTGACGGCAAGTCGATCCGTTTTCTTGTCACTGACGATCGATCAGTCTATCCGATGAAAGCGAACCTCGCCGGTGGTGCTGCCGAACGTTTGCTGTCACCGCCAGTGGTCCTTTCAACCTGGAACACCGTCGCCGAACGCACGGTCGTGATCTCCGGCGGAGATTCCAAAGCGAATGAGCTTTACGTTTGGGAAGAAAACGCACTGCGCCAGCTCACACATCAGAACGATGCGCTGATGGCTGAACTGGAACTCGGAGCGACGGAGGAAGTTAATTTCAAGAGCAAGGATGGCACGCAGGTTAACGGACTGCTCACCTATCCGGTCGGCTATGTGAAAGGCACGAAGGTCCCGCTGCTGTTGAGAATTCATGGTGGACCAAACGGTCAGGACCAGCATTCGCTCAGTGTCGAGCGGCAAGTGTTTGCGGCGAATGGTTACGCAGTGCTGGCAGTGAACTATCGCGGCAGTGCCGGCCGCGGGCAGAAGTTTTCCCGATCGATCTTTGCCGATTGGGGCAACTACGAAGTGCAGGACTTGCTCGCTGGTGTCGATCACGTGATCAAGATGGGCGTTGCGGATCCTGACAAACTTGGTGTTGGCGGCTGGAGCTACGGCGGCATTCTGACGGACTACCTGATTGCGAGTGACGCTCGGTTCAAAGCCGCGACAAGTGGTGCGGGCACCGCTTTCACTGTCGCTTTCTATGGCACGGATCAGTACATCATTCAGTATGACTACGAGATTGGGCCACCGTGGAATCCGCGGGCGTGGGACACGTACGTGAAGATCTCGTATCCGTTCCTGCATGCCGATCGCATTCAAACACCAACGCTGTTTCTCGGTGGTGAACGTGATTTCAACGTGCCGGTGCAAGGAAGCCAGCAGATGTATCAGGCGTTGCGTAGTCTTGGGATCGACACGCAACTGATCATTTACCCGAACGAGAATCACGGCATCCAACGACCGAGCTATCAGCGCGATCGCATGGAGCGGTACCTGGCGTGGTACGACAAGTACGTAAAGAAAGCAGCGGGCGCACCGAGCACCTCGACAGCGAGATAGGTCAGGTATGAACAACCACCGGCGCGCTGGTGGCCTTGAAGTTGATGAAGCTTGTTTTACTCGCGGTGGTGTTGCTTGCCGGTGGTTCGGTGACCACCCGCGCGCAGTCGTGCGTCACGCAGGATGACGTGAAGCAGATGCTCGCGCGCCTGGAGTCTCCACCGCCCGCCAAAATCGACAAGAAGCTTCGTGAAGAGCTGCTCAAGATGGACGCGAAGCAACGCGAGTTGTTGCTGAACGTGGTCCAGAAGGACCAAACGAAGCAGTCGGACAGAGAGAAACTACACAAGCTTTACGACAGCAACACCGGCAAATTCTGTGAGATCCTGAAGAGTGTCGGTTGGCCCACCGCCGCCATGGTCGATCGCGATGGCGTTTTCGCCGCCTTCCAGATTCTCAAAAACGCCGCCACCTACGAACTCCAGCGGGATCTGCTGCCCGTCATCCTGGCTTCTCTGAAAAAAGACCCGAGTCAGAGGCCGGAGTTTGCTGGTCTGTTCGATCGGCTTCGCGTGAGTGCCGGCATGAAGCAGCTCTTCGGCACGCAGGCCGTCAGCATGGGCGGCTTTCTGGTTCTTTACCCCGTCGAGGACCAGACCAAACTCGATTCGATGCGCGCGGAGTTTGGCCTGCCGAAAATGGAGCTGAACATCAGAGATCTCGAACGCACTTACGGCAAGCCGCTGGTGAAAGCACGCCAGCCGCCGACCAGTCAGCTCTCGAAGCAACTGACCGACTCCATCGCCAAAGCAATCGATTCAGCCGACCTCGATCCAAATTACGTCGATCCGGGTGACGTGATCAAAGTCGAGACGAGTCTCGCGAATCTCAACGTCAGCGTCTTCAACAACAAAAACAAGCTGTTTGTTGGTTCGCTAACGAAAGATGACTTCAAGGTCCTCGAAGACGGCAAGGAACAAACGGTCACGTATTTTGCGTCCACCGACGTTCCCTTCGACCTCGTGCTGCTGGTTGACTTGTCTGGCTCAACGTCTGACAAGCGAGACCTGATCAAGAAATCGACCTTGCGGTTTATCGAAGCGGCTCGGCCTACGGATCGTCTCGCGATCGTGACCTTCTCGGATAATCCGACAGTCATCTCGCCGCTCACTCTCGACCGCACGCAACTCGCTGAGAGCGTCAAGAACATGGAAGGCGTCGGCGGTTCGAATGTCTGGGACGCGATGAAGTTCGCACTCGAAAACGTCATTGGACCAAAGACACTCGAAAGGCGTCGCGCGGTGGTGCTTATGAGCGACGGCGTTGACGGCGCCCTGGCGCGCTACGGACCATTGCGAGGCTCAACTACGACCTTTGCTGACCTGCTGGAAAAGGTACGCGGGACCGATACGCTGATCGTGCCGATCTATCTGGACACCGAGGAATCTGTTTACGGTTTTGCCAAGGAAGAATATGAGAACGCTCGCCGCACGCTTAATCTGCTTGCGCAGGAGAGCGGCGGCTCTTATTACCAGGCGCGCAAGTTGTCAGACTTGAATGGTGTCTATGAGCAAGTCATTAATGATCTCGGGAAGGTCTACAGTTTGGGCTACAAACCAGCGAACTCTGCGCGTGACGGAACCTGGCGCTGGGTTCAGGTGTCAATTGTTAACCGGCCTGATTTGACGGCCCACACGCGACCCGGCTATTACGCTCAGTAAGTAAATCATCTTTTCAGGAGACACGGATGGTCCGTCGAAGTTTCACTTTGGCGCTGTTGCTGTCGCTGCTGCTCGCAGCGAATCCTTCATCGGCTCAAGTCACAAGGAGAGCCGCGAGGAACAGCGCACCAATACTTGAAAGAAACATTCGCGCCGAGTTGGGTTTTCTCGCGAGCGATGCAATGCAGGGACGCGGCAGCGGCACTAATTACGAACGCGTCGCCGCTGAATACATCGGTTCGCAGTTCGGGCAATTTGGTCTCGAGCCCGGTGGCGATGCAGACAATGCGGGAAACAAAAGCTTCGTGCAACGCGTGCCGCTCCAGTCAGTGAAGTTTACTGAGCCACCGGTTCTTACTGTCACTTCGGGTAGCAACACGCACAAGTGGCAGTACGGCCGCGACTTCGTTGTTTCGTTTTTGCGCGCCCCGCGAATCAGTGGCGAACTGCAAGTGATTGAAGCTTCGGCGACACCGGCGAAAGGCGCGATCGCCGTCGTGAAGTTATCCGAAGCAGCGGATCAACAGCAACGTCAGGACGTGGTTCGCAAAGCCCGCGGTGCGCAAGCCGCGGGCGTGGTGATGCTTGAAACTGAAGCGAACAAGAAGACTCGCGAAGCCGGCGAGGCGAAATTGCCCAGCTTGTCTGGCCGGATTGCGGGCGAGACGAGTGCGGACGCGCAGTTTGTCGTTATCTCGTTGAAGAAAGATGCACTCGAAACCTTGACCTCGTTGCCCGCCGGTGCCCAAGCGGAATTCTCCGGCGCCACTGAACAATCAGAGGCGAGTGCAACGTGGAACGCCGTCGGCGTGTTGCGCGGTTCCGATGCGAGTGGCGAAGCGATCATGTTGAGTGCACATCTCGATCATCTCGGCGTGAACGAGTCGCTCACCGGCGACAAGATTTTCAACGGCGCTGACGACGATGCTTCGGGTTGTGTGGCTGTGATGGAGTTGGCGCGCGTTCTCGCGGCGGGACCGAAGCCGCGCCGCACGATCTATTTCGTTTGCTTCGGCAGCGAGGAACGCGGTGGTTACGGCTCGCGCTACTTTATTTCAAACTCACCAGTGCCACTTGAAAAGATCGTGGCCGATTTCAACTTTGAAATGCTCGGCCGGCCTGATGCGAAAGTGCCGCCGGGCAAGTTATGGTTGACTGGTTTTGAACGTTCGACGCTTGGTCCGGAGCTGGTGCGTCAGGGAGCGGCGTTGGTTGCTGATCCGCATCCCGAGCAGAACTTCTTTCAACGTTCCGATAATTACTCGCTGGCCCTGCGCGGCGTGGTGGCGCAGACGGTTTCGAGTTTCGGGTTGCACATGGATTATCACCGGCCCAGCGATGAGGTCAGCAAGATCGATTTTCCGTTCATGACGCGGTCGATCAACTCGATGGTGAGGCCGATTCAGTGGTTGAGTAATTCGCGCTTTCGTCCTTCGTGGCTGCCGGGCAAGGCACCCACGCGTTAACGATATGAAGCCGAAGTTTTTCACTTCGCAGGAACAGTTCCGGCAATGGCTCGAGAAGAACCACTCGAGCGCGACAGAGCTTCTCGTCGGCTTTCACAAAAAAGGATCGGGAAAGAAGAGCATCACCTATCCCGAAGCGCTCGATGAGGCGCTCTGTTTTGGCTGGATTGACGGCGTTCGCCGCAACCTTGACGAAACGAGTTACACGATTCGCTTCACGCCACGAAAGCCAAGGAGCATCTGGAGTCTGGTTAACGTGAGGCACGTTGAGCGGCTGCAAAAAGACGGACGGATGCACGCTGCTGGACTGGCAACGTTCGCGCAGCGCGACCCGAAACGAACCGGGATTTACTCATTTGAAAATCGGCCCCGCGAGCTCTCGCCGGATTATCAGAACGAGTTTGGGAAGAACAAGACGGCGTGGCAGTTTTTCGAGTCCCAGCCGCCGGGCTATAAAAGGACTGTCTCGTTTTGGGTGATGGGAGCGAAGAGAGAAGAAACACGGATCCGGCGGTTGCAGCAACTGATCGCGAGCTCAGCGAGAGGCGAACGCGTCGGAATTATTCCGTCGAAAAAGAAAGGAACAATGTTGTGATCTCCTTCTCTGTGCGACCTCCGTGTTCTCTGTGTCTCTGTGTCATGACTGGTCGCAAAAAACCACAGAGGCACAGAGAACACGGAGGTTGCACAGAGAAGAAGGGTCAGACATCCAGAAAATGCCTGATTTACTGGTAAATCTGTTGAAGCTCCCGGCGCCGGAGAGTGAGGGCCAAGGATTCCTCGTGCACCGGCCGCAACCGTTTGAACTCAGCATCGTGCGCTCGTTCGTGGCGGAGAACTTTTCGCCGCGGTGGGCTGATGAGATCTCGATCGGCTTCACGCGCCAACCCGTTTCCGTTTTTGTCGCTACAATCGATCGCGAACTCGTCGGCTTCGCCGCTTATGAATGCACACGCCGCGGTTTCTTTGGTCCAATGGGCGTTGCGGATACAGCGCAGGCCAAGGGCGTGGGTAAGGCGTTACTGATCGCCTCGCTGTGGGCGTTGAGAGAGATGGGTTACGTGTACACAATCATCGGAGCCGCCGGCCCGGTTCGTTTTTACCAAAAGACAGTCGGCGCGATCGTCATCCCGGACAGCGAACCCGGCATCTACACCGATCTGTTGAAGAGCAAGCAATGACCTCGCTGCCGCCGGGACCAACGGGCAAACTCGTCACGGGCGTGATGCGCGAGTTCAATCGCGACATGCTCGGCTTTATCGCGCGTTGCCACCGCGAGTACGGCGACGTCGTGCGCTCGCGTTTCCTCTACCTTCACGTTTATTTTCTTTACAATCCGGCGGACATCGAAGTGCTCCTCAGCACGAACGCGAAAAGCTATCGCAAAGCGCGGTCGCTGCGATCCCCTTTCTTTCAGCGTCTCGGAGGAAACGGACTCGTAACCAGCGAAGGAGATTTTTGGCGGCGGCAACGCCGTCTGGCCCAACCGGCCTTTCACCGCCAGCGAATCAGTGCTTACGGCGACATCATGGTCCAGTACGCACTCCGCGCAATCGCGAACTGGCGTGATGGCGAACAACGCGACCTTGCGAAAGACGTGACGCGTCTGACGCTCGAGATCGTCGTGAAGACGCTCTTCAATTCCGATGTTTCCAACGACGCGGATCACGTCGGCGCGATCCTGTCGCAGATCGTGAAACCGTTTGCTTCTCAAGCCACACTCAAGTGGATCGCCGACAATCGTTTGCCGACTCCCGACCACTATCGCTTCTTCAACTCCGTGAGCCAGATCGACAAGATTGTGTTTCGTATTATCGCCGAACGCCGCGCCAGCGGATCGGACGAAGGCGACCTGTTGTCGATGATGTTGCAGGCACAGGACGAAGACGGCAGCCAGATGAGCGACGCGCAACTGCGTGATGAAGTCATGACGCTGTTTATCGCAGGCCACGAAACGACGGCGGTCACTCTGTCGTGGAGCTGGTATCTGCTCGCTACGCATCCGGAAGCGGAAAAGAAGTTTCATGCTGAGCTGGATGAGGTGTTAGGTGGACGCGCGCCGGAGGTCTCGGATCTGCCGCGACTGAAGTACACGGAAATGATTGCGAAGGAAGCGATGCGTTTGTATCCGCCGGCTTATGCAGTTGGACGCGAAGCGATCGAAGACACAGAGATCGGTGGTTACAGTGTGCCGCGCGGGACACAGCTTTTTGCGTTTCAGTGGATGACGCATCGAGATCCTCGCTTCTTCGAGCGCCCGGATGATTTTGTGCCTGAGCGTTGGGCCAGCGAGGATATTCAGCGGCTGCCGAAGTACGCCTACTTTCCGTTTGGCGGTGGGCCACGCCAGTGCATCGGCAACTACTTCGCGATGATGGAGATTGTCTTATTGCTCGCGACGATCGGGCAGCGCTTCAGGTTTTCGCTGCTCGAGCCGGTGGAAGCGCTACCGTCGCTTACGCTGCGCCCGAAGAATGGAATCAAGGTGAAGTTACTCCATCGCGCGCACGAGGCGGCCCCACTCCTCGATAGTTAAGGTCTCGGCGCGGCGCTGCAATTCAACTCCGGCCTTGCACAACACGATGCTGGCGCCCCCGTTGCGTTTCAACACTTCCGCCAGGTGGCCGGATACATGACGCAGGTTGTTAAGAATTGTCTTGCGTTTTTGGGCGAAGCCGCCGCTGACCGTTTTCCAGAAAAGATCTTCATTGAAAACCAGAGTCTGTGGCCTGAACGTCACCCGGATGACACTGCTCCAAACCTTTGGCGGCGGCCGAAACGCGCCTGGTCCAACATCAAACAGCTTCTCTGTCTCGCAATATGCTTCCACCAGCACCGAGAGAAAACCCCGCTCACTCGATCCGGCAGGCGCCATGATTCGCTCGACCACTTCGCGTTGCAGCATCAACACCATCTCCGTCACACACGCGCGCTGCTCGATCAGTCGTTGCAGGATCGCCGTCGAAATGTTGTACGGAAGATTCGCTACTAGTCTGGCGTGGTGGGCCGGCAGGATCTCGCGACAGAAATCCGTCGCGAGCGCGTCGCCCATGATCAGCTTGAAGTTTGGAGAGTCACCAAATTGCTCGTTTAGCAGCGGGGTGAGTTTGTTGTCAAACTCAACCGCGATAACCCGGCCTGCAAGTTCGATCAACTCCGCGGTGAGCGCGCCGGTGCCTGGTCCAATCTCGACGATCGTCTCGTCTCGTTGCGGCGAGAGCGCGTTGATTATGCGTTGAGCTGTTCTCTTGTCTTTGAGGAAGTGCTGGCCGAAACGTTTGGAGGGAAAAGGCTGATCGGCGCTCACGTGGTTTGTCCTGCGGGATAACCGGTTACTTCGATGTCGCGGCCGCGCTGCGTGACCTCGACGCGTTCGAGCTGGAGTGCTTCAGTCATTCGCTCAACGCCGGAGCCGCCGACCGCGCTCGGGGCCTCAGTACCGCCGACGATCTTGGGCGCGATGAAGAAGGTTATCTTGTTGACGAGTTTCGCATCGATGAAGGCTCCAGCCACTCTGGCGCCGCCCTCGACGAGGACGCTTTGAATAGAGCGACGACCTAGCTCTTGCAACACCAAACGCAGATCCCTTGGATCTGTGTTCACGAGCTCAACGCCCTTATTAACCAAATCACTACCCTCTGACCTGCCAAACAGGACCACCGGAGCTTCGGAGGTCGTCGTCGCCAACTTCGAGCTCGGCGAAAGTCTCACTCTTTCATCCAGTACCACTCGCACCAGAGGCCTTCTTCGCGGCAAGCCCGCACGATCAGTCAACAACGGATCGTCTGTCGCGACGGTTCCCACACCAACGAGTATCGCATCGTACGCATGACGTAACTCATGAGCGCGGCAACGCGATTCCGGCCCGGTCACCCAATGTGAATCACCAGTGCGTGTTGCGATCTTTCCATCCAGCGAAACTGCCAGTTTCAAATGCACAAACGGCAGGCCGGTGCGCATGTAGTGCAGATACGCTTCATTGATCTGCGACGCTTCTTCCGCCAGCAAGCCCGTCTCGACTTCGAGACCCGCCGCCCGTAAGTGGGCGAAGCCTTTGCCGGAAACTTTGGGATTGAGATCTTCAATCGGCGCTACGACGCGTTTGATACCCGCAGCGATTAAAGCATCAGTGCAGGGCGGCGTGCGGCCATGATATGCGTGTGGTTCGAGTGAGACGTAAGCAGTGCCGCCGCGCGCCCTTTCGCCCGCCGCGGCCAGCGCGATGGTTTCGGCGTGATTCAGTTCTTCGAAAACGTAGTAGCCTTCGCCGGCGACCTCGCCCGCCGGACTGACGATCACGCAGCCGACCAGTGGTCCAGGACTGACTTGGCCCACGCCTTTCTTCGCCAACTCAAGCGCCTGCGCCATCATGCGACGATCAGTTTCGGTCATCAATTACCAAACAAGCTGTTTACGTATTGATGAGGATCGAAGACCACCAGATCATCGACCTTCTCACCAATGCCGGCGTAACGAATCGGCAAGTTCAATTCTTTCGCGATCGCGACAGCGATGCCGCCTTTCGCGGTGCCGTCGAGTTTGGTCAGCACGATTCCGGTCACTCCCGCGACTCGCAAAAACTGCCGAGCCTGCTCGAGCCCATTCTGACCAGTGACCGCATCAAGGACCAGCAGCGTCTCGTGGGGCGCGCCTTCGACTTCGCGACCCGCCACGCGTTTCATCTTTTCCAGCTCCGCCATCAGGTTCGACTTCGTGTGCAAGCGGCCGGCGGTGTCGACAATCAACACGTCAGAGCCGCGCGCCTTGGCTGCTTTCAGAGAATCGAACAGCACCGCAGCCGGGTCAGTTCCCTGCTTCTGTTGAATCAACGGGACGCCGGTGCGTTCGGCCCAGATCGCGAGCTGATCCGATGCGGCGGCGCGGAAAGTGTCAGCCGCGCAGATTAACACGTCGTTGCCTTCCGCTTTGATCCGTTGCGCGAGCTTGCCGATCGTCGTTGTCTTGCCGACACCGTTGACGCCGACGATCATCATCACGTATGGCGCCACGCTCTCCGGCACGGTTGTCTCCGACGCCACTCCCTGCCGTTCGGAAGCTTGCAGGATCTTCAACAGTTCGTCCTTGATCGCCTGCTTCAGTGCTTCGAGATCGTTGATCTGTTTGCGCGCGATGCCGCGGCGTACGGTCTCGAGTATCTCCAGCGTGGTCGGGACGCCGATGTCAGCCGCTATCAAAACTTCTTCGAGCTGGTCCAACAACTCGTCATCGATCTGCTTGCGGCCGGCAAAGACTGTATCGAGTTTTTCCGAGAGCGATTCGCGTGTGGCCGCAACGGCGCGGCGGAACCGGGCGGACAACTCCTGCTCGAGTGCAGCCTCCTGTGCTTGCAGTTCTTCGATCGAACGATCGAGACCGAGGATAGACGAGCTGAACGTCGAACGAGCCGGAACCGGCTTCGGCTCCGCGACTTTTGCAGGTGGTTCCGCCACTTTTACGGGCGGCTCTGCCGGTATCGCCGCAGGCTCCGCTACGTTTGCAGGCGGCTCGGGTTCCGGCTTCGGAGGTGGAGATGGAGGAGGAGCAGTAGCGGCCGGAGGAGCTTCCTCCTTAACCGCGGGTTCATTCAAACGGAGCGAGACAAACTCATCTTCCTTCTTTCGGCGCCAAAACAGTCCCATGAAGCCGAGGATTATAGCCGCAGATTACACAGATTCAAATTTGACCAATCTGTGTCATCTGTGGTTCTGACGGCGGCTTTAGTGGTGCAGGTTGTTGTGGCTTCTTTAGTTTAACAACACCCGGCCGGATCTGACCTTCGCGACAGGCTTCTGAGAGTGCGGCAACAACAGCCGGATCGTAGCGCGTGCCGACAAAGCTCTCGATGCGCGCGAGTGCGTCTTCAAACTTCATCGCCTTTTGATATGGACGATCAGTCGTCATCGCGTCGAAAGTGTCAGCCACGGCGACGATCTTGCCCATCAACGGAATCTCATCACCCTTCAAACCTTGCGGGTAGCCCATGCCGTTCACCATCTCGTGGTGCATGTACATTCCGGCCAGAAACTCCTTCATCGCCGGAATCTGCGACATGATCTTGTAGCCCTTCTGAGGGTGCTTCTTCATGATTTCATACTCTTCATCGGTCAGCGCCGCGGGCTTCTTGAGAATGTTGTCGTCAATCGCGATTTTGCCGACGTCGTGCAGCAGTGCGCTGATGCGAATCTTTTCCGTCTCTTCGTCAGACAGACCGAGGCGCTGCGCGATCGCCATCGAGAAACGAGAGACACGTTCGGAGTGTCCGCGTGTGTACGGGTCCTTGCCATCGATTGCCGCGGCGAGTCCTTTCACTGTGCCGATAAACAGTTGGCGGTTTTCCTCGGCCGAGTGCTGGAGATCGCTGATGAACTTCTCGATCTGGTCAGTCATAAGGTTGAACGAGTTGCCGAGATCGCCGAGTTCAGTGCGACTAGTGACGGAGATGCGTTTGGAGAAGTCGCCGGAGGCGATGCGGTGCGCGCCGCTTGCCAACTCACTTACGGGATGCGTGAGCTTGTTGGCAAAGAAGAGTCCGATCAGAATCGTGAGCAATCCGGCGCCCAGACTGATCCACAATACTTGCCAGCGCATGTCGGAGACTGACGCGAGCGCAGCGGCTTCGTCCTGAATGGCGATGACGCCAAGGCGCGAGTTTTTGTCGAGTTCGGCGGTGGCGTACGAGCCCAGCATTTCAACGGTTTTGCCGTCGCGCGTCGCTGAGAAGGGCGCGAGTGCGGATTGGACCTGCGCGCCGGACTCCTGCCAATCCTGCACGACTTTCAGATCCGTCATCGCTCTTTCGGAGAACGCCACGCTCGGTTCCGGATGGGCAACGGCGCGTCCGTTTTGATCCACCACGAACACGACCGGCAAACCGGCGTTCAGCAGTTCTCGTTCACTCTTCGACGTCGGTTGCTGCACGGCGTCAAACACTTCCTGAAACGACACGATGGCGACGACTGCGGCGACGACGTCCCGATTGTTGTTGCCACCCAGTACGGGTTCGGCGATGGTCAGGGCCATCTCCTGTCCTGAGCGGATCACTTGTGGACGGCTAACCACCACGCCACGGCCGTTCATGTGGGCCAGCACTTCGCTGACGCGGGCGTCGACCTCTTCCAGCTTGATCACGTCGGGTTGGAAGGCGCGGTGGAGCGTGCCGTCGACAGGCCAGAGCGCGAGGGCGATGAGGTTTGGGTCTTCCTGAAGAGTTTTTTGCAGACGTTGATCGTAGCCACTGTCGCTAAAGTTCTGAATGCCGCCGGCGATCTCGAAGGCGCGGGCGAGGCCGGTGACCACGTCACGGTAGCGCTGGCCGTAGAGTTCGATTTGGCGGGCTTTGTCCTGCACGAGCTGAGCCTGGTAACGTCCTTCGACCGAGCGTAGTTCGTCGGCGCTGCGGCCCGACAGGAGCACGCCGGTGAACGTCAGCGGGAGCAGGCCGACGAGGAGCAGGACCCCGAGCACGATGTAAAGGAGACGGATTCGTCCGAGTTTTTCGAGCATTTGTAGGTCGGGCGTTACAATCGCGGCAGGTGTTGGTCGTGGCAGGTTTAGGTTAGAACGCGAGCACACCGCTCAACGGGAGCTATTATTGTCGAGCAACTGCTTGCGTGTCAACGAGATTTGCCGTCGTTGAACGCGGGGTGAATGCGAGGGTTCCGGGCCGGCCAAGGGTTCCGAGCTGGGGCTGGAACTGGTTAACGCCTTTGGCGTTGGTTCTAGCGAGGCACACGTCGCCGGCGGATTTATCGGCTGCCCGATGGGCGGCTGCGTCTAAAAACTTGAGCGCCATGGAAACTTTGGGCCCGGACGAGATCATCGTGGAGCGCGCTCTCACAGGAGATGCCGAGGCTTTCGGCGAGATCGTGCGGCGCTGGGAGCGGCGCATTTTCGCGCTTAGTTACGGCATGCTCGGCCGTGAGGAGGACGCGCGTGACGCGACGCAGGAAACTTTCCTGGCGGCCTTTCGCAACCTGCGCGGGTTTCGGGGCGACGCGAAAGTTTCCTCGTGGCTCCATCGCATCGCCGTAAACCAGTGCATCACGCGGCAACGGCGCGCCAAGGTCCGTAACGAGTCGGCGCTGGAGGATGAAGCCGAACAGTCGAGCGGTTTTGCGGCATCACGCGACTACTCGCCGGCCAACGTCGCGGAGAGCCGGCAGCGGAGAGCTGCGGTGCGGCGTGCGCTCAATGGCTTGCCGCTGGAGTTGCGGCAGGTGGTGGTGATGAAGGAGTTTGAAGAACTCACTTTTCGCGAGATTGCAGACGCGCTCGAACTACCGCTAAGCACGGTCAAGAGCAGGCTCTACACTGGACTGAAGCAACTGCAAATGCGTTTGGCGAAATTCGATCCGGAAGTGACTTGAGAGATTGGAACGATGATGAATTTCGAGAGAGATAATTCCTCAACTTGTGAACGCACCGGCGATCTGGTTTCGGTGCTTTATGGTGAAGCGAGCGAACCTGAGAAGCGTGAGTTTGAAGTTCACTTGAAGCAGTGCGGGAGCTGCCGCGCGGAGTTTGCGGCGTTTGCGGGGCTGCGTGAATCGATTGGCGAATGGCGCGACCAGGCCTTGGGCGGATTTGTGTCTTCGTCTGCTGCGGTAGTGCCGGCAAGAAAGTCGGCGGTGGCGGCCTTGCGGCAGTTTTTTGATCTGTCGCCGTTGTGGATGAAGGCTGCGGTTGGTTTTGCCGCCGTGGTTTTCTGTGTGCTGGTGGCGCTGGCGGTGGGCCGTTTTCAGTCGACTGCGGAAGTGCCGCGAGTGGCAACGACAAATCCTGACGCAGTCTATACCGAGCAAGACGTGCAACGAATTGTTCAGCAGGCGCTCGCGAAGCAGGAGCGGGAGCAAGTTGTCGAGGCGTCTGGACCAGTAAAGCTGATGAAACCTTCGTCACCGAAAGACTCAAATATCGCCAAGGCCCCGCGCCTGCCGCAGTCGCGGCGGCCGTTTTCGCGAGCTGAGCGCGATCAACTGGCGGCGGAGTTGAGACTGCTTTCAACGTCAGAGGAAAACGATCTGGAGTTGGTTGATAAGTAAGGATTGATGAGGTTGATGATGAGACTATTGACGGCTTTGTTACTTCTCCTCGCGGCAGCGACTTTCGCAGTCGCGCAACAGCCGGCCGCCCAACAGGATCCTGCAGTCGCGCCGGATCCGATCGAGCAACTGCGTTTGACGCCTGAGCAACGGCAGGCGATTCGCCAGATCGTGGCTGAAGGTAAGGACGAACGGCAGATCACCAACCGGCGTTTGCGTGAAGCGAACGTCGCACTCGATCAGGCGCTGGATGCCGAACCTACTGACGAGAACCTCATCGAACAGCGAATCAGTGAACTCACCACTGCACAGGCAGCTCAGTTGCGCCTGAGAATCCACTCTGAGATGAAGATCCGTCGCGTACTCCGGCCGGAACAGTTAGCGACGCTGCGCCGACTGCGCTTGCAGGTCCGCGACGTGATGTCCCCACAACGAATGAATAACCCACGCGTCCCCGCAAATCAGGGCTTCCGTCCCCGTCCGTAATTTTCCGCCACAGACTGGACGCCTCCTTGGAGTGCGCCGACTTGGCGGCGCTTTGGCCAAGGCGGTGACAAGTCCCCGCACTCCAAGGCGGGCTCTAACTTCAAACTTAGGGAGGTAATCGGTCAGTCTCAACTGGACGCTTCCTTGGAGTGCGCCGACTTGGCGGCGCTTTGGCCAAGGCGGTGACAAGTCCCCGCACTCCAAGGCGGGCTCTAACTTCAAACTTAGGGAGGTAATCCGTCAGTCTCAACTGGACGCCTCCTT
>DASXRE010000052.1:0-5176 GCA_036506775.1 Pyrinomonadaceae bacterium
CAAACACACTTCTTCAGTCGGCACGCTCTTCTCTTTGATGTCTTTGATGTAGCGCTGAAACTCTTTCAGGTCGCCTTCAAACTTCTTGTAGAACTCGCGCAGTGCCTTGGTCCACTGGAGCTTGCCTTCCTCAATCTCGTCGAGCTCTTCTTCCATGCGCGCCGTGTAAGTCTCGTTGAAGAGATCGTCGAAACCGCCTTCGATCAAGAGGTCATTGACGGTCTTGCCGAGCGCCGTCGGATGAAAACGTCCCTGAAGCTTTTCAACGTACTCGCGCTCCTGAATCGTCGACATAATTGCCGCGTAGGTTGACGGACGTCCGATTCCTTTCTCCTCAAGCGCTTTGACGAGCGTTGCTTCGGTGTAGCGCGGCGGTGGTTCAGTGAAGTGTTGCTCCGGCGTGATCGAGTTGAGCTTCAGCGTCTCGCCTGTTTCGACGAGCGGCAGGCGGCGTTCTGCTTCGTCATCGTCGTCAGTCTTTTCGTCGCGGCCCTCCTGGTAGATCTTCAGAAAGCCGTCAAACTTCTGCACTGAACCGGTCGCGCGAAAGATAAGACGTCCGGCCTGAATGTCGATCGTGGTCTGGTCGAAGATCGCCGCGGTCATTTGCGACGCGACGAAGCGCTGCCAGATTAAGCGATAGAGTTTTAGTTCTTCCGGTTTGAGAAACTTCGCCAGCGAGTCGGGCGTGCGGGCAACTTCTGTCGGACGGATCGCTTCGTGCGCATCCTGGGCGTCTTTCTTCGAGCGATAGTGCACCGCGTTTTCGGGCAGGTAATTGTCGCCGTATTGCTGAGTGATGAAGTCGCGCACTTCGCCGAGAGCCGCATCCGAAACGCGCGTCGAGTCGGTACGCATGTAAGTGATGAGACCGACTGATCCTTCGGAGCCGAGCTCGACGCCCTCATACAGCTTCTGCGCCACCATCATCGTCCTCTTGACAGCAAAACCGAGCTTGCGCGATGCCTCTTGTTGCAACTTCGACGTGATGAACGGCGGAACCGGATTCCGTTTCCGCTCTTTCGTGGTGACGTCAGTGACAACAAACGACTGTTGCTGAGCTTCCGCAACAAACTCGTCGGCTTGCGTTTGATCCTGAATCAGGATCTCGCTCTTTTTGAGGTCCTGATCGAAGCCGCTTGTTTTGACCGTCTGCTCGCCGACTTTGAACAGCCGCGCGTCAAAGGCGGGCGGCAACTTGGCGCTGAGATTCGCGCCGATGGTCCAGTATTCAGTCTTGACGAACTGCTCGATCTCGCGTTCGCGCTCAACAACCATTCGGAGCGCGACTGACTGCACGCGTCCCGCACTCAAACGACCGCCAATGGTGCGACACAACAGGGGCGAAACTTTGTAACCTACGAGCCGGTCTAGTACGCGTCGTGCTTGTTGCGCCGCGACGAGGTGTTCGTCGATCTGCCGCGGATGTTCGAACGCGGCATTGACCGCGCGCTTCGTGATCTCGTTGAACATCACGCGATACGCCGGCTTCGGTGGCCGTTTGGGCACGATCTCTTCCGCGAGGTGCTGGCAGATCGCTTCGCCTTCGCGATCAGGGTCAGCAGCGAGATAGATTGCTTCGGCTTCTTTAGCAGCCTTTTTTAGTTCCGCGACGATCTTTTTGTTGTTGCGTTTCTTGGAGTCGGGAATGAGTTCATACGTCGGTTCGAAGTCGTGCTCGACGTCGACGCCCAGTCCTTTTGAAGGCAGATCTTTTATGTGACCTATTGAGGCCTTAACGAGATAGTCTTTTCCTAAATACTTGTTAATTGTCTTCGCCTTTGCGGGCGATTCAACGATTACCAGATTCTTTGCCATCTATTCATTTCCAATGCCTTACATGCGCCGGACAAAACATCTTCCCGGCAGTGCGCGCACCAGCTCTCGCATCTCTAATTCCAGCAACGCCGCCGTCAATTCCGAAATTGGAAGCTTGCTCTTGTCAATGAGCCAATCGACGTGCGCCGGACTGTCGTGGGTCAACAAGCGAAACACAGATGACTCTGTTTGCGACAATCCTTCCGGGACGAGTGCCAGCTTGTCCGCCAGCGACGGTTGCCCTCGCGTCTCCGTGAACGGCGGCGGCAACAGGTTGGCCGCAAGTTGCGGCGGCAGCTCGGCGGCGATGTCTTGCCACTGTTGCACCAGCTTCGCGCCCGCGCCCTTGATCAGGTAATTCGTGCCGAACGAGTTTCGCGAAGTGATATTTCCCGGCACCGCGAATACCTCGCGGTTTTGCTCGATTGCCAGTCGCGCAGTTATCAAAGAGCCTGAATTCTCGGCCGCTTCCACGACCACGATGCCCAAACTCAGTCCGCTAATGATGCGGTTTCGGTACGGAAAGTTTTCCGAAACCGGCGGCGTGCCGAGCGGGAACTGGCTCACGAGCGCGCCGCCCTTGGCCAGTATTTCTTCCGCTAACTTCTTGTGATCGCGAGGGTAAACCTCGTCGATGCCCGTGCCCAAAACCGCGACTGTGCGGCCGCCCGCCTCAAGTGCGCCGCGATGTGCGGCGGCGTCAATTCCACGAGCAAAGCCCGAAACCACGGTCATTCCCCGCTGCGCCAGGTCACGTGCCAGCATCAGGGCTGAGTTCTGACCATAGGTCGAACACTTACGTGACCCTACCACACCAATGCAGGGTTGATCCAAACATTCTGACCACGCGCCTTTTACATAGAGAACAATGGGCGGGTCGTAAATCTCACGTAAGGATGAGGGATAAACCCCGTCGTCCAGCAGGAGTATCTCGCCGCCGAGCTTCCGGACCGCCACTATCTCGGCTTCAGCAATAGAGCGTAAATCCCGGCCAATTATGCTGTCGACTGCCTCGGGTGCGAGCCGCAAGTGTTCGAGTTCGGTCCGAGTGGCGTTGTAAACGGCCTCGGCCGAACCGAAGCGCTCCAGAAGTTTGGCAGCGGCGCGAGGTCCGATGCCCGGCGTCATATTGAGCTCAACCCAATCTCTGATCATGTGAGGATGTCCTTTTTCTGAGCTTCGCTATTGCGAGTCTTTCATACGTGTAAAGAGCTGTCGCGCAGCCGCTTACGTGGCGGAGGCGTGTAGGAATCGAACCTACCTGAGCCCGCTCTCGCGATCTCACTAACGGTTTTGAAGACCGCGCCATTCACCAGAACAGATTCGCCTCCCGCGAGGCCACAAACCCTACGCGCCCTGCCCAGCACTGTCAAGTTAACCTTGGACAGGACGGCAGAATTATCGAGACTGGCCGTTTGACTTTCTCACCGTCGCGGCTTAGACTCCCGAACGAACGTTCGAACTGACAATCTTGTTCATTCTGCACTGTCTATGATCAACTTTCAAACGTCGCCCGACCGCTATCAGCACTGGAAACTCGAGATCTCGGGCCCAGTGGCTACGCTCTCAATGGATGTCCAGGAAGACCAGACGCTGGCGGAGGGATACAAACTCAAACTCAACTCCTACGACCTCGGCGTCGACATCGAGCTTGCCGATGCTGTCCAGCGCATCCGCTTCGAACATCCGGAGGTCGCGGCGGTCGTCATAACCAGTCTCAAACCAAGGATATTTTGCGCGGGCGCGAATATTTACATGCTTGGTACATCGTCACACGCGTTCAAGGTCAACTTCTGCAAGTTCACCAACGAGACGCGTTGCGCGCTTGAAGACGACTCGAAACACTCCGGCCGGCGTTACCTCGCAGCTTTGAACGGCACGGCGTCAGGCGGCGGCTACGAACTCGCGATTGCCTGCGACGAGATCTACCTCGTCGATGACGGCAACTCTGCGGTTTCGCTGCCGGAAGTTCCGTTGCTTGGCGTGCTGCCAGGAACCGGTGGCTTGACGCGGTTGGTCGATAAAAGAAAGGTCAGGCGCGATCGGGCGGATGTGTTTTCGACGTTGGCCGAGGGGTTGAAAGGTAAACGCGCCAAGGAGTGGCGCCTTATCGATGGCTTCTTCCCTACCAGTAAGTTTCAGGAGGGCGTGAACGCGAGAGTTCAACAGGTCGTTGCCGTCGCTGGATCGAAAACCGGCCCGGGCATCAAACTCAACTCACTCGAGATCGCGTCGACCTCTGATTCTCGCAACTACAAATACGTCAAGCTCGCGCTGCATCGCGAGCAGCGCTATGCAGACTTAACCATCCTCGGCCCCGAAGGCGCGCAACCAACAACCGTCGAAGAGATCCAGGAACTCGGCGACGCTTACTGGCCGTTGCAAGCGTATCGCGAACTCGACGACGCGCTGCTTCACCTCCGTGTGAACGAACCCGAAATCGGCCTCGTTTGCCTTCGCACCGAAGGAAATATCGAATCGGTGTTATCCGTGGACCAGACGCTCGCGGCGCGCGATCACTGGCTCATGCGAGAGATCATCCTGAACATGGCGCGTGTGCTGCGCCGGCTCGATCTGACGGCGAAGAGTTTCTTCGCGATCGTGGAACCCCGATCTTGCTTCGCCGGAAATCTGCTCGAACTGTTACTCGCCTCTGATCGCAGCTACATGTTGATGGAGGATGGCAACTCCGTCGCCATTTCAGAGTTGAACGCGGGCGCGTTTCCCATGAGCAACGGACTAACACGTTTGCAGTCACGTTTTCTCGCCGAACCAGACAAAGTCGATCAACTCTTCGGCGACAAAAACACCTTCGACACCGAAGAAGCAGAAGAACTCGGATTGATCACGTTCGCGCCCGACGATCTCGATTGGGAAGACGAGATCCGCGTCGCGATCGAAGAGCGCACGTCGCTGTCGCCGGACGCGCTGACCGGCATGGAAGCGTCGCTCCGCTTCGCCGGACCGGAAACACTCGATACAAAAATTTACGGCCGCCTGACGGCGTGGCAAAACTGGATCTTCCAACGCGCGAACGCCGTTGGACCGGAAGGTGCGCTGACCAACTACGGTAAGCCAACGCGGGCGCACTTTGACTACAAGAGAACCTGAGACACTGCCGAATTCCAATTGCCAATTGCCGATTTGAGGCAGTTGGTAAAATTGACAATCGGCAATCGCAAATTGGCAACGAATATGAATCTTTACGACCGCATTCCTAACAACGTAAATCTCTCCGAAGACAAAAAGCTTCAGCGAGCGCTCGAACAGTGGCTGCCAAACTATCTCGACTGGTGGCGCGAGATGGGCCCCGACGGCTTTCAGGAAAAGGACGTGTGGCTGCGCACCGCAGTCGACG
>DASXRE010000053.1:0-10745 GCA_036506775.1 Pyrinomonadaceae bacterium
TTAAAACCGATTCAATACAGCTCTCGGATTTCAAACGCCACAACCGGCGGAGTTGATGCAATGACAACCAGTCCTGACATTCGGCCATGTCTCGATCCAACTGATTGGTTGGGCGAACATGGTGACTATCTTTACCGCTACGCGCTGATGCGAGTGCGCGACACGGCTGCGGCTGAAGATCTACTTCAGGAAACTCTGCTGGCGGCAATGGGTTCATATCAAGCTCACGAAGGACGAAGCTCGGAACGGACCTGGTTAATAGGAATAATGAGACACAAGGTGGTCGATTACTTTCGCCGGCTCGCGCGGACGCCTGAGTTCCAAATGTCGAATGAAGCGGGCCGTGATGACCTGGATTGGTTTGAGAACCAAGGTCCATGGCGCGGACATTGGCGCGAAGATCAGGCGCCCATAAGGTGGCCGGTCGATGCTGTGAAACTCCTGGAATCCCGCGAGTTCTGGGAGATCTTCGATCGTGGTTTGGCGCTGCTTTCACCGCAAATGGCCATTGCGTTCACGCTGCGCGAGATCGATGGTCTAAGCAGCGAGGAGATTTGCGAAATCCTTGACGTGACGCCAAATAACCTCTGGGTGATTTTGCATCGCGGGCGCGCCAAGCTCAGGCACTTTCTGGAAACTGAATGGTTTTGCGGCCACAACCCTGCGCCAACGAGCGGAAGGAAGAATCTCAAGCAAACTCCGCTGGAGCTGACCACGGTTCGATCGAAGTTCAACTATCGCGCTGCCGCTGCCTGAACCTGCTGTGTAAGGATTTGATTTCCCCTGCGACCAATATGCGTTGGGGGTTATCGGGCGGCCAGAGGCTAACGGAAGTTCATACCGCACCGAATCTAAACAACCTCAAATAACCGAATCGGATCAAGGGAGTCGTTCGCGAATCCTGAGCTGCAAGTGTGTTCATTTTCTAATTACGGAATTCTGCAAAGGAGACTTTCATTATGTCCAGGAGATTAGTTGCCCTGTTGGCTTTCGTCGTTTTTGGCGCCGCTGCGTGGTATGCGTTTCGGCCCGAGCGGCTGTTCATCAATCAAAGAGTAAACGAACAGTTTCCGACCGCATCCGCGGCAAGCAACAAACTCGCATCGGGTCAGTTTCATAGCGGCGCGCACGAAACCAAAGGGACCGCCACAGTGTTTCAACTTGCCGATGGCAAGAAAATGCTGCGGCTGACCGATTTTGCAACCTCGAATGGTCCAGACGTGCACGTGTATCTTGTGGCCGCCGCGGATGCAAAAGACAACGACACCGTGAAGAACGCCGGCTTCGTTGATCTGGGCTCGTTGAAAGGAAACATCGGCGACCAGAACTACGACGTTCCTGCAAATGTTGATCTGGCGAAGTATCGCGCCGCGACGATTTGGTGCGTCCGGTTCAGCGTCAACTTCGGCACCGCGCCGTTGATGGACCAGTCGATGCAGTCGATGAATCACTAATTGTCCTGTGGCTCGCAGGCAGCCTCCATCAACTTCGCAAGTAGACGGAGCAAATCATGACGAATAACAACCACTACGACCTAGTCATTATCGGGACGGGCGCGGGTGGCGGCACGCTCGCCTACAAACTCGCGCCCTCCGGTAAAAAGATTCTGCTCCTCGAGCGGGGCGATTACGTGCCGCGTGAGAAGGACAACTGGAGCACGCGCGCCGTCAACCTCGACGCCAAGTACAACACCAAAGAGGCCTGGCGCGATGTTGACGGCAAAGAGCTTCACCCACATACGAATTATTACGTGGGTGGCAACACGAAATTCTACGGCGCGGCGCTGTTTCGTTTGCGCAAGCAAGACTTTGGCGAGATTCGTCATCACGGCGGTATCTCACCGGCGTGGCCGATTAGCTACGAGGAGCTGGAACCCTATTACACCAAGGCTGAACACCTCTACCAGGTGCACGGCAACCGCGGTGAAGATCCCACAGAGCCATACGCGAGTGCGCCCTACAAATATCCAGCGGTCAGTCACGAGCAGCGCATTCAGCATCTGCACGACGATCTTGAGCGCGCCGGGCTGAAGCCATTTCACGTACCGCTCGGAATTCGCATAGATGAAAAGAACCCGCGCACCAGCGCCTGCATTCGCTGCAACACCTGTGACGGTCATCCGTGCCTGATAAATGCCAAGTCCGACGCACAAACCATCTGCGTCGATCCCGCGCTTCAGCATGAAAACGTTTCGCTCGTCACAAACGCCAAAGTGATGCGCCTCGAAACCAACGGCAACGCGCGTCAGGTAAGCAAGGTCGTCGTCGAGCGCAACGGCGCACGCGAAGAATATTCCGGCGACATCGTCGTGGTTTCATGCGGCGCAGTTAACTCAGCAGCGTTGTTGCTGCGATCGGCGAACGACAATCACCCAAATGGACTCGCTAATGGTTCGGATGTCGTCGGTCGCCACTACATGGGCCACATTAATTCGGTTTTGATGGCGCTTTCGAAGTGCCCGAACCCAACCATCTTTCAGAAAACGCTCGCCATCAACGATTTCTACCTTGGCTCGAAGGATTGGGACTATCCGATGGGCCACATCTCATTCGTAGGCAAGCTGGATGCGGACACGCTGAAGGCAGGCGCGCCGGCGATCGCTCCCGGTTGGACTCTGGATTTGATGGCCAAGCATAGTCTGGATTTCTGGCTGACTTCAGAAGACTTACCTGATCCGCAGAATCGAGTGACCGTCGATCGCGATGGCGAGATCCGCGTGAGCTACAAACTTAACAATGTCGAAGGGCACGATCGCCTGAAGGCGCAGTTGCAAAAAGCGATGAAGCAAACCAACTGCGATATTCACGGGCACGATTGTCACCAGGGATTGTTTGCGCGGAATCTTTATCTTGGTCAGCGTCTACCTTTGGCGGCCGTGGCCCACCAGAACGGCACAGTTCGCTTTGGCGATGATCCGAAGACGTCCGCACTCGATCGCAATTGCAAGGCTCATGAAGTCGACAATCTCTACATTGTCGATGCGAGCTTTTTCCCATCGAGCGGTGCGGTGAATCCGGCACTCACGATCATGGCCAATGCGCTACGCGTTGGCGATCACTTGTTGGAGCGAATGAAATGAAGCAATTCAAGGTCTTCGTTCTTGGCTTACTGCTTGCGCTGAGTGTCTTAGTTCAACCGACGACAGCTCAGTACCTGCCGACGGACGCGCGCGCTCTCAACGGCACGCGCGTCCCCTTCCTCCGCGCTGCCGACAAACCAAAGACGGTTCCTTTGGTTGAACAGGTCGGTGCGATTGGCATGACAGTCTCTGACATGGACGCGGCGATTGATTTCTATTCGAGAATCCTGTCATTCGAAAAACTGTCAGACGTGGAAGTGAGCGGTGAGGATTACGAACGACTGCAAGGCGTCTTTGGCCTGCGCATGCGCGTGGTGCGGATGCGCCTGGGTGATGAGCTCATTGAATTAACGGAGTACCTCGCGCCCAAAGGGCGTCCAGTTCCGGTTGACTCACGCAGCAATGATCGCTGGTTCCAGCACATCGCGATTATCACCAGCGACATGGACAAAGCCTACGCTTTGCTGCGCCAAAACAAAGTCGAGCACGCCTCGACTGGTCCCCAGCGTTTGCCTGACTGGAACAAGAATGCCGGCGGCATCAAGGCCTTTTATTTTCGGGATCCTGATAAACACTGGCTCGAGATTCTTCAGTTTCCTGAAGGTAAGGGCGATGCGAAATGGCAGCGAAAGGATCGACTGTTTCTCGGCATCGATCATACGGCGATTGTCGTCAGCAACACCGAAGCGAGTTTGAAGTTTTATCGCGACGTGCTGGGTCTGCGCATCGCCGGTACGAGTGAGAATTACGGCACAGAACAGGAACACTTGAACAACGTCTTTGGCGCAAGGTTACGCATTACGAGTCTTCGAGCAGGTAACAGCGGGCCGGGGATCGAGTTTCTCGAATACCTGACGCCGCGCGACGGCCGTCCCGCTCCGGCTGACGAACGAGCTAGCGACCTGTTTCACTGGCAGACGACACTCGTTGTTAATGCGACCGACACGTTTGCGCAGCATCTGCTGGCTGAGAACTTTCGTTTTGTTTCGCCCGGCGTAGTGGCAATCAGCGATGGGCGACTCGGGTTCAGCAAGGGCTTGCTCGCACGCGATCCCGATGGGCATGTGATGGCCCTGATCGAAAGATGATTTCAGCCACAAAGGCGCCAGCTAACACTGCGACTATGAACACTCGACCACTCTTCATCCCGGTGATTCTCGGTACCGTACGGAAAGGTCGCGTCAGCGAGGGCGTTGCAAAATTCGTCTGCAGCGAAGTCCAAAAGCGCGAAGGCGTCGAAACTGAGCTGATCGATCTTAGCGAGCTAAACTTTCCTGCCGACGATGCCGGCGAACAGATCAAGAACAAAACTTTTTCAGAAACGTGCGAGCGCGCAGACGGTTTTGTCATCGTAACTCCGGAATATAACCACGGCTATCCGGGTATCCTGAAGCACGTGCTCGATTCAAACCTGAAAGAGTACATACACAAGGCGGTGGGAGTTTGTGGTGTCTCGGCCGGCGGTTTTGGCGGTACGCGTGTGATCGAGGCGTTGCTGCCGGTGTTCCGAGAACTCGGGCTGGTTACAATCTTCTGGGACGGCAATTTCTCCGGCGCGCAAAAGATGTTCGATGAACATGGGAAAATTCTGGATGAAGCGACGCACGTCAAGCGCATCGATAAGTTTCTCGCCGAATTGATCTGGATGAGCAAGGTGCTGCGATATGGTCGCGAAAGCGTTTCGATCTGAACATTATGAAAATTATTTCACTAAATGTTGGTTTGCCGCGCCTGGTCTTGCGTGACGGCGAGCCGGTATCGACGGGCATCTTCAAGGAACCAATCTCCGGGCGTGTGATGATGCGGACGCTGAATCTCGACGGCGATCGCCAAGCCGACTTGTCTGTTCATGGAGGGCCGAGCAAGGCCGTCTATATCTATCCGGCGGAGCACTACGAGTTTTGGAAGCGCGAGTTGCCGGGGAAGGATCTGCCGTGGGGCATGTTCGGCGAGAACTTTACGACCACTGGATTACTCGAAACAGAAATCAACATCGGTGACATGTTTCGCATCGGCGCCGCGGAGGTGATGGTTACCCAACCGCGGATGCCTTGTTACAAGCTCGCTTTGAAGTTTGGCCGCTCGGACATCATCAAAAGATTTTTGCAAAGCGAGCGCACTGGATTCTATCTCGCGGTTTTGAAAGAGGGCGAAGTCGGCGCCGGCGATGAGTTCGAACCGATGACTAGCGATGCACACGATGTAAGGGTCAGAGATATCACGCGACTATATACACGAGAGAAGCACAATGCGGAGTTGCTTCGTCGGGCGATTGAAGTGGAAGCCTTGCCGGAAAGCTGGCGAGGGTATTTTCAACATCAGCTTGAAAAGCTGATCAGCTCAGACCAATAGGAGATCCAGCGCGTGTCGAAACCCAAACTGATTTGCCCGGACTGTGGCGCTGAGATGAATCATCACGCGATGAAGATCGATTACGGCGTGGACGATCCCGCAGTTGTGGATGCAGTGCTTGGCGGCGTGGTGAAAGAGGTGCACGCTTGTCCCGACTGCGGGCGAGCTGAATTACGAGCAGCCTAACTAAAACGCATGACGAAAGACCCACGCAAAAAACAGAAGCTCACGGCCGAAGAGCAGCGCCTGGAAGAAGCGCGCCGGCGAACGAAGCATTGGAAACGCTGGGGCCCTTATCTCAGCGAGCGCGCGTGGGGCACCGTGCGTGAAGACTACAGTCCGTATGGGACGGCCTGGGACTATTTCCCACACGATCACGCACGGTCGCGCGCCTATCGTTGGAACGAAGACGGTCTCGCGGGCATCTGTGATCGTCATCAGATAATCTGTTTCGCGCTGGCACTATGGAACGGCCGCGATCCAATTTTGAAGGAGCGCATCTTTGGTCTCACCGGCAGCGAAGGCAATCACGGCGAGGATGCAAAGGAATATTATTTCTATCTCGATTCGACGCCGACGCACTCGTACATGAAGTACTTGTACAAGTATCCGCAGACCGAATTTCCTTACGGCCCGCTAGTCGAGGAAAACCGTCGACGCGGCAAGCTCGCTTCCGAATTCGAACTGATCGACACTGGTATTTTCAATGAAAACCGTTACTTCGATGTAGTCGTTGAATATGCCAAGGCTGACGTCGAAGACATCCTAATTAAGATCAGTGCGACTAATCATGGACCGGAAACCGCATCACTGAATCTTCTGCCGACTATCTGGTTTCGCAACACCTGGTCATGGAATCAGAACGGAACAGCGAAACCACGTCTGAAAAAAGTTAAGGAAGGCACGATCGAACTCGAGGTGAGCGAGCTCGGCAAACGCTGGTTGTTCTGCGACGATCCGGCGGAATTACTTTTCACCGACAACGATACCAACCTCCAGCGTCTCTTCAACTCGACCAATAATTCGCCTTTTGTAAAAGACGGAATCAACGATTACATCGTTCACGGAAATCATGAGGCGGTGAATCCGGAACACGTCGGAACGAAGGCTGCTGCTAATTACAAGTTGACCGTAGCGGCCGGTGAGACTGAGACGATTCGTTTGCGGCTGACAGACAAGTCTCTGAAGACGAAGGCAGATGCGTTCGTTGACTTCGACAAGACGTTTGCCGCGCGACTTCGCGAGGCCGACGAGTTCTATCAAACCGTAATCCCTGAAGATCTTTCGCACGACGCAAGGACGGTTATGCGTCAATCGCTGGGCGGCTTGCTCTGGTCCAAGCAGTTCTACCATTACGTCATCGATCAGTGGCTGCATGGCGATCCAGCAACGCCGAAGCCTCCAGCAGAACGCGTTCACGGTCGCAATCATGAATGGAAGCATCTCTACAACGCCGACGTCATTTCAATGCCGGACAAATGGGAGTATCCGTGGTATGCCGCGTGGGACCTGGCCTTTCATTGCGTGCCGCTGGCCCTGGTCGATTCTGAGTTCGCGAAAGAGCAACTCGTGTTGATGCTGCGCGAATGGTACATGCATCCCAACGGACAACTGCCGGCTTACGAGTGGGCCTTCGGCGACGTGAACCCGCCGGTGCATGCGTGGGCCACGTGGCGCGTTTACAAGATTGAGAAGAAGCGGCGCGGCGTGGGCGACAAAGTTTTTCTCAAGCGAGTCTTTCAGAAACTGCTCTTGAATTTCACCTGGTGGGTCAATCGCAAAGACGCCGATGGCATGAACATCTTCCAGGGTGGCTTTCTCGGACTCGACAACATCGGTGTGTTTGATCGCAGTGCACCACTGCCGACCGGCGGTCACATCGCACAATCAGATGGCACGAGCTGGATGGCAATGTACGCGCTCAACCTGCTGGCGATCGCGATGGAGTTGGCAAAGGACGATCCATCTTACGAAGACGTGGCCAGCAAGTTCTGGGAACACTTTCTTTACATCGCGCACGCAATGAACAACCGCGGCGACGACGAGATTAGATTGTGGGACGAGCAGGATGGATTCTTTTATGACGTGTTGCATCTGCCGCAAGGTAAGCCGTACCCGATGAGAGTTCGTTCGATGGTCGGTTTGATTCCGCTGTTTGCGGTCGAAACATTGGAGCCCGACCTGCTCGAACATTTGCCGGACTTCAAACGACGGATGGAATGGTTCATCAGTAATCGTCCTGACTTAACCCAAAACGTGGCCTGCATGCGCACACCGGGGAATGCTGAGCGGCGTTTGCTCTCAATCGTCAGCCAGGATCAATTGCGCAGTGTGCTGCGGTACATGCTGGATGAAAATGAGTTTCTTTCGCCCTATGGCATCCGCGCGATTTCACGCTTCCACAAGGACCATCCGTACGTGCTGCAAGTGAACGGCACGGAACATCGCGTTGATTACGAGCCGGCCGAGTCGAGCACCGGATTGTTTGGTGGTAATTCGAATTGGCGTGGGCCGATCTGGTTTCCGCTGAATTATCTACTGATCGAGTCGCTGCAAAGGTTTCATCACTATTTGGGCGAAGATTTCAAGGTCGAATGT
Source organism: Pyrinomonadaceae bacterium (assembly GCA_036506775.1). Taxonomy (GTDB): domain Bacteria; phylum Acidobacteriota; class Blastocatellia; order Pyrinomonadales; family Pyrinomonadaceae; genus PSRF01. The sequence continues at coordinate 8,030 of DASXRE010000053.1, forward strand.
CCGACCGGCTCAGGTCAGATGTTGACGCTCTGGGAAGTGGCGGGCGAAATATCGAAGCGTCTTTCGCGAATCTTCCTGCGCGATACGGATCAGCGGCGTCCAGTGTTCGGTGGGATAGAAAAGTTTCAGAGCGATCCAAATTGGCGCGATCTGATTCCCTTCCACGAATACTTTCATGGCGATAACGGCTCGGGCGTCGGCGCGAGTCATCAGACGGGCTGGACCGGACTGGTCGCAAAGCTGCTCCAGCAGAGCGGCGAATAACACTCGCGGAGTAAGCACTGCACCACCACACGTCTCGCCCTAATCTAGATTCTTCTCTGTGCAACCTCTGTGTTCTCTGTGCCTCTGTGGTGTTTATGTTGGCAATCGATAACCACAGAGACACAGAGAACACAGAGATTGCACAGAGAAAACCAAACTGGGACCTGTAAGGAATCACTTTTCAATTCGACTCATGATTGTTCGCCGAATCCAGAACAAGGAACCTTAACATTCATGAGCGCGATTTCATCCCAGCACCGATTTTCGCAAAAACTCTCGATTCGCAGAACAGCGAGGCACTTGCGCCGCAGCGAGCGCTGGGCGGTTATCCTCGCGGGCGGCGACGGCACGCGCTTGCAGGCGATGACGCGCAGCATCACCGGAGACGATCGGCCGAAACAGTTTGTCCCGCTCATCGGCGGCAGCACCTTGCTTGAACAGACGCGACGACGAGTCGCGCAATCAATCTTGCCCGGACAGACGTTGTTTGTCGTTACTGAGAAGCACCAACGTTTTTATCGTTCCATGACGGACAGCGTGTCACCAAGTGTTTTGCTTGAGCAGCCGGCGAATAAAGGAACTGCGCCGGCAATTCTTTATGCGCTGTTGCGCGTGGCAGCAAAGTCGCCGAAGGCGATCGTTGCGCTGTTCCCGTCGGACCACTACTTTGCCGATGACGCCGCTTTCATGTCGCATGTCGATGCGGCTTTCGACGCCGTGCAAGCTCACCCGGCGACGATCACTTTACTCGGTATAACGCCCACTAGCCCCGAAACCGAATACGGCTGGATCGAACCGCAGCAATCGATATTGGGAACGATGCCACTCTCGATCACTCGCGTGAGTCGCTTTTGGGAAAAACCAAACTCAGACACGGCGCGCATGTTGATGAACAATGGTTGTCTCTGGAACAGCTTTGTAATGGTCGGCCGTGTCGATGCGCTATTGAAAATGACGCGCAGAGCTTTACCGGAAATGTACTCGCAGTTCGCGTCGATCATGCCTTCGTTTGAAACCCGAACTGAGCGCAATTCCCTGCACCAACTATATTCGAAGATTCAGGAGAGTAATTTTTCCCACGAAGTTTTGGCGGCGCGTGCCGAGGATCTCACGGTAATGAGAGTTGGTGATGTCGGCTGGAGTGATCTCGGCGAGCCCGCGCGTGTGTTGTCAACACTCGGCCGCATCGGAGTGCAAGCACAAATGGCGCTGTCAGCGAGTTAAAGACCTGAAACCTGAACCGAGTTCGAGGAGTAATCATGAAAGCAATTGCAGTCAAACCGGGAGTACCAAATTCAGTTCATCTAACTGAATTACCTGCACCGAAAATCACCGACGTCGCCAATGGGCGCGGCGTGCTGGTGCGCGTGTTGCGTGTTGGTGTTGATGGCACCGATAAAGAGATCAATGCGGCTGAGTATGGCCAGGCGCCGGAGGGTTACGATTTTCTGGTGATCGGTCATGAAGGATTTGGCCAGGTTGAAACTGTCGGTCCGAACGTGACGGAAGTGAAACCGGGCGATTATGTCGTTGCGACAGTGCGCCGTCCGGGGTCAAGCATCTACGACCTGATCGGCACCAACGACATGACAACGGACGATACGTATTTCGAGCGCGGCATCAATCTGCGCCACGGCTACATGAGCCAGTACTACGTCGATGATGCCGAGTTCATCGTCAAGATTCCACAGGGGCTCAAAGAAGTAGGCGTTTTGCTTGAACCGACTACAGTCGTCGAGAAGGGCATCACGCAAGCCTACGAGATTCAACGTCGGCTTCGGGTTTGGAAACCGAAACGCGCCGCGGTAATGGGCGCCGGTACGATCGGCTTGCTCGCGACTCTGGTGCTGCGTTTGAAGGGATTGCAGGTAGTAACTTTTGGCAAGACGCCGAAGCCTTATTTGAATTCCGATTTGATAGAAGCGATCGGCGCGACCTATCAATCGACGGACGAACTATCAATTCTCGAAGGCGCGAAGAAGTACGGTCCATTCGACCTGATCTTCGAAGCGACCGGTTTTTCACCCGTCGTGTTCGACAGCATGCAAGCACTCGGCAAGAACGGCGTGCTAGTTCTCTCAAGTGTGACTGGCGGCGATCGCAAAGTCGAAGTGCCGGCGGACAAGATCAATCTGCAATTCGTCCTTGGCAACAAGGTAATGGTCGGCACGGTCAACGCGAATCGTGAATACTTTGAAATGGGCGTGAAGGATTTGGCGCAAGCCGAAGCTGAATATCCCGGCTGGCTGTCGCGTCTGCTGACACATCCGGTCAAAGGCCTGGAGAACTATGCGGAACTGTTCGCGAAGCTCACAAATCCGAACGGCGCCATCAAAGTCTTTTGCGAAGTCGCAGAGTTGGGGTAAGCAATGATTGAGATAGGCCGAGAGAGTTGCCGAAATCTCGAAACGGCGATGTCACGCGAATGGCTCGAGACGAATGGCATCGGCGG
>DASXRE010000054.1:0-15407 GCA_036506775.1 Pyrinomonadaceae bacterium
GCCGCTGGGACAGAACGCGCTGCTCGGCCATCGCTTTCGCCAAATGCTCGCGCCAATGATCTTTCGCAGCGTCGGCGCCAACTTCAAATGCTGGCAGTTCGTCGAGTGGTCGTTTGGCTATAACCTCTCGTTTGGCACCAACGTCGTCGTGCATCGTTACGTGCTTCTTGACGATCGTGGTGGCATCGAGATCGGCAACGACGTCTCCATCTCCGATTACGTCAACCTCTATTCTCACAGCCACGACATTTACGACATTCACAAGGTCAATACGCCACAAACGCGTATCGGCAACGGCGTCCGCATTACTTATCACGCCACTGTTGTGGCCGGTGTGGAGGTTGGAGATGGCGCCATGATCGGCACTGGCGCGGTCGTCACGCGCAACGTAGAACCCAATCACATCGTGGTCGGCATTCCCGCCAAAACCGTCAAGATTAAAGAATCAGAAGCACCCTCTTCAAAACTGGAATAAACGCCTTTCGGTTCCAGAAATTCAGCTTTCAAAGGTCTCGTTGGAGCAGTTAAACTCTGGCAGGTTATGAAGTTAAACGATGAAAAATAGCAATTGACATTGTTTGGCCCGTTAATGTACTCTCACTCAGGTTGACGGCATAAGCTTGCCGTTACCCGGGTGCCTGCCTGGTTCAACAGCGGTTAAGTCCCGCGTATTCACGGAGCACGATAAGGGCACACTTCGCGTGAGCGGAGGTCGCAAAGCCTACGGAAGTTGGGAATAAAACCAACTTGGCTGGGTTTCCGATGAGCTTCATTCCTGCCGTACCTGATATCCGCAACAGCCCTCTGTTGACACCCGCCGGCACTCTTTCCGCCCAGGTTAGAGCCGTGATTAACAACCTTACCGACAAAGGGACCATAACCTTGATGCAGAGAAACTCTTCCGCCCCGACAAAACTCGTCGTCAAACGACAACTGCCGCGCGCGCGAAAGGCTCGTGTCCGCCTTCGCCAGCAAAATAAACAACGCGCTACTGCAGTGAGGACCAACTAACCATGTTCAAAAAAGGCTCCGGCAAAAAGAACCTCGTCGGTCTCGACATCGGCTCCAGTTCCGTCAAGGCAGTAGAGCTGGGCAAGAAGGGAGCAGCATTACAGCTCCTCAATCTGGGTTTCGAGAACCTCCAGACCGACACGATTGTTGATGGTCAGATCATGGAGCTCAACAACGTCTCCAACGTGATCGCCCAGATCTTCAGCGAGCATCAGATTCGCACCACGCGTGTTGCCGCTGGTGTGAGTGGTCACTCAGTGATTGTGAAGAACATAGTGCTGCCCCAGATGAGCCAGGAAGAGCTCCAGGAATCGTTTAGCTGGCATGCGGAAGAGCACATTCCTTTCGACATTGCCGACGTTAATCTCGATTACGAATTGACCAATCGTTCGCAGGATGCCTTGCACGTACTCATGGCCGCGTGCAAGAGCGACAAGATTGCGAACGTGAAGCAGGCAATTCAGCTTGCCGGCAAGCAGCCCGTGATCATCGATGTCGATGCGTTCGCACTGCAAAACTGTTACGAGGTGAACTACCGGCCCAGGGCCGGCGAGATCGTGGCGCTGCTGAATATCGGCGCGGCGACGATGAACATCAACATCATGAATGGCATGCGATCGATTTTCGCGCGCGACGCGTCTGTTGGTGGCAGCCAGTACACGAGTCTGCTTCAAAAAGAGCTCGGTCTCAGTTTCGAACAGGCTGAAGGTGTGAAACGCGGTATGGCGTTGCCGGACAGCGTCGAGCCGCGGCCAATTCAGCCGATCATCGAGACAGTTTCCGAAGCATTGGCACTCGAAGTTAAGAAGACGGTCGATTTCTATCGCGCGACTGCTCACGAGGGCGACGTGGCGATTCAGAAGATTCTGCTCGCTGGTGGCGGCTCCAAGCTTCCTGGTTTGGCTGACTTCCTGGCGAAGAAGTTTGAGATTCCGGTTGAGGTGTTCGATCCGTTCCGGCAAATCGAAGTCGACGCGAGAAAGTTTGATCCGGACTACATGCGCGAGATCGTGCCAGAGATGGCCGTGGCTGTTGGTCTCGCGCTGAGAGGAGTTGAAGCATGATCAAGATAAACCTACTCGAGTCAGTCACGGATCGGCCACAGGGAGTTGCGCTGGTTGAAGACAAGGTCGCTAGCCCGCGCATCCAGACGTTGCTGCTCGCGATGACCGTGTTCGGTTTGATGGTGCTGGCAATGGGTTACGACTACGTCAGCGCGAACATGGCCCAGACCGCCGCGCAGAAAGAACTCGACAACCAGACGCGAATCAATCAGCAGATGATCGCGGTCCAGAAAGAGCAGAAGGAACTCGAGAAGAAGAGCGAAGAGATCAAGGCGCGTATCGACGCCATCAAGAAACTGCGCGAGTCGCAGCAAGGCCCAAGCGCGATACTGCAAGAGATCAAAGCGCGGTTCGACGCTGTTCCTAGCCTGTATCTCACCAGTATCGAACAGAAAGACGGCGAAGTAACGATCAAGGGTGAGTCGCCCAACGAATACTCCGTGACGAAGTTTGGTCAGAGCCTCGAATTTTCCGGCGGACTGTTCAGTAATCTCAACATCGAGACGCAACGGGAGTTCGCGAAGGACAGTGCACCTGCTGCAGCGGCACCAACCACGAATGCACCAAAGGATGCTGAAATCGTGAAGCCCGAAGTCGTGGTCTTCACGGTCAAAGCAAGCTTTGGCCCACCGAAAGCGCCGCAGCCATCGCAGTCAGCATCCGCGCCCGCGAGCCAGGTCGCGATGAAGAAGTAGTTAACCTGCCTCGCTGATCTTCTGAGACTAAAGGATCAATGAAATGAAACTCGGCAAGCTTCCAACCCTTCCCTGGTACCTGCGAGTGGTCGCCTTCCTGATGGTCGGCGGCGTCGTGTACGCAGCGTTCTGGTACTTCGTTACGAGTGGCACGCGCAAGGCAACGAAAGAGATGGAAACCGAGATCGCGCGCTTGCGGCCATTGAATGCTCAGGCGCAGATCGTTTCGCAGAACCTGAACAACTTCAAGGCTGTCTACAAGGCGCGTGAAGAGGAATACGCTGAGTTGAAAGCGCTGCTGCCCGAACAACGCGAGCTGACGATGGTGTTGCAGGGAATTCAGGATCGCGCGCGCAGCAACGGTCTGGTGCTTAGCCGGTTCAATCCCAAGGAAGACATCCAGCAGGACAACTACAACGGCAAGAAAATCGAAGTCAGCGTCGTGAGTGGCTTTGCCGGCCTGCGCGCATTCTTCGAACAGTTGGCCCACTATCAACGGATCGTCTCGATCACCAACTTCGAACTGAAACAAATCGATAAGCAGACGGCAAACAAAACCGTCGATGCGCGTTTCGATCTGACGGCCTTCTACGTTTCTTCCGAACGCCTGCAAGGTCAACCGCAGGCCGCCAACGCGAAGGGCGCATCGGGTGGCGCTACTTCTGTTCCGCCTCCGGCTGCTGCCGCTGCCGCCGCTGCTGCTGCTCAAACCGCAAAATAATCGAGAGAATCATCATGACGCACGACAAGAAAACATCGGGAGTTCGATTTGCGGCTTCGCTGCTTGGCGCAGTGATGTTGGTTACTGGTGGTCTGGTCGTTACCGCCGTGGCCCAGGATGAATCGCAGACGCAAAAGCCGGCGACGAAGCGCGTGACCTCCGGTGGTCGCGATCCGTTCAAGAAATATGAACCACCGCGGCCCACGATGAAGAGGTTCGCCGATCAATCGCCCGTGCCCTCGATTCAGGAACGAATCAGCCGCTACAAAGCGCAGAAAGCAGCCGCAATGACCGCGCGCATGCCGGCGCCAAAACCCACCACCGCTCTGTTGCTCAGCGAAATCCAGGTGATCGGTATCTCGCGCACGCCGCGCGGCTACGCCGCTATCATCGAAGCAACACCAATCAAACTTTCCTACGTGATCTATCCAGGCGAGCCGTTTTACGACGGCCAGTTGGTCGCGATTGAAGACAACCGCCTGGTATTCCGTCGTGAAACTGTATTCACCGATGGCCGTCGCGAACGAGCAGTCGAGTACAAACCGCTGCGACAACCAAGCCCGGTGAATGCCATGCCTGCGCCCGGCGCAGCCGCCACCACTCAGTCAGTTGCGACTGCGAAACCTTAACAACTTCTGGTTTGGTTTTGCTGGCCAAACCGTTAACACGCCGGTGTTCTTCACAGCGAAAACACCAGCGCTATTTTGACAACCAGAACTGACCGCGTTCAGTGCGGCGCGCGCTTTAGTTGCCCCGGCAAATCGAGCGTAGTGCGTGGCGGCGCGGTTCTGAAATCCCCCTAAGGAGGGAATGATGTCTTATCAGCCTCGAGTCAGATCAGCCATCTGGACCACGCTCGTCCTGGTGCTTGTAGCTCTGTTCGCTACGAGTGCTTCGGCTGCCTCCACGTTTGCAGACGTCGTCACTCGTGCCGACGACCCGAGTTCAGCCCAGCAGAATCTCGCCGCGGCGCCGACCCCGACTCCTTCCGTTGGCATGTCGCGCGCAGCTGACAAGCAGTCGGATCAGGGTCGACAGTACGGACAGCCAGGATTCGTCGGCGAGCCGATCAATCTGAACGTCGTCAATGCCGACGTCCGCGACATTCTCAACTACATCACCGAGCAGTATGGCGTGAACTTCGTCATCGATGCTTCGGTTAATGCAGTGCCGGTTACCGTTAACGTGCAGGACGTTCCCTGGAACGTTGCTCTCGACGCGGTGCTCAAGGCGAACCGGTTGGGAATCGAAGTCAACGGCAACATCCTGCGCGTTGCGACGACGGACGTTCTGGCCAAGGAAGCAGAAACGCAGAAGGTGATCAACGACTCGCGGCTCGATGCGTCGCCCCTCGTCACGGAATTCATTCGGCTAAACTACGCGCGCGCTTCGGGTACGCTGGCCCAGGCAGCCGGTTCGACGGGGGCATTCTCGGGTGGCTCGACCAATCTCAGTTTCAGTGGCGGTGCTGGTGGCGATGCCACTGGTGGCAGTGGCGATCAAGGCTTGCTGCCGATCATCTCGCGCCGGCTTTCCCGTCGTGGTTCAATTGAAGTCGACGGCCGCAGCAACACGCTCATCATCACGGACGTTAAAGAGAACATCGATTCGATTCGACAGTTAGTGGCGATTCTGGACCAACCTGAGCCGCAGGTTGAAATCGAAACGCGCATCGTCATCGCGCAACGCAACTTCAGCCGCGACCTCGGCGCCCAGTTGTCCGCAGGCGTAATCAGTTTGAATCGCGCCGGCTTGGGCAGCTTCACCACTCTTCCCGCACAGAGCACCAATAACAGCGGTCAAGGCGGAAGCGGCGGTTCGGGTGGCGGATCAGGTTCTGGTTCGGGCGGTTCAGGCAACCAGGGTGTGCAGTCTGGTCCAAATCCACTAGGCGTGTTTGGTGGTTTGGCCGGCACAGCGCAACCGCTTAATTCACTCGCCGCCGCAGCGGCCAATACCGTGATCGGTTTGACGACCGGTCTGTTCGGCACCGCCCAGATCAGCGCGATGCTGTCGCTCGCTGAATCGCGCGGCCAGGCCAAGACTGTGGCGACGCCACGCGTCACCGCACTCAACAACCGTCCAGCGCAGATCGAAAGTGGTTCGCAGATTCCTGTTCAAACAACGCAGGCTGCGAGTGGCACCGCTGTCGTGACCACGACCTTCGTCTCCGTTCCGCTGCGTCTCTCTATCACGCCGCAGATCACGGACGCGGGCACCGTTGTGCTGCGAGTCACGATCGAAAACAACACCATCAACACTGGTATCGCAGTCGGCGGCGTGCCGGGTATCGATACCCAGCGCATGCAGTCGGAAGTGCTGGTTCCAGATGGTGGCACCACGGTCATGGGTGGCGTGCTGGCCGACAACGAAGGTGAAGTTCAACAACGCACCCCGGGACTCGCTTCGATTCCGATCGTTGGCAATCTTTTCAAACGCAAACTGACGACGCGGCAGAACAGTGAAATCCTCTTCTTCATCACGCCGCACATTTACCGTCCGGACTATCAAGGACGTCCGACGACAAGCTCAGTCGGCAATGGTCAACCACGGAACAACGTAACGATTCCTCAGCCGGTTCCACTTGGAAACCCGCCGAGCAACACGCCGACTCCGACTCAGTTGCAACAGCCTCAGCCTCAAACGACACCAACAACTCAGCCACAAATGCTGGGTGCTCCCACCGCCAACAGCCCGGCCGGTACGACCACAGCACGGCCCGGCACGTTGAGCGGTCAACGTCCGTAATTGGAGGCGCATATGTTCAAGGAGATGCTTGAGTCCATTATCGAACGCACCGAGGGCAGCCTCGGTGCGCTCATAATGGGAACAGACGGAATTGCCGTTGAAAAGGTCCTGGGCCAGGCCGGCATGGAAGCGAACCTCGACGTCGCCGCCGCGGAGTTTACCTCGCTCGTGCGCAGCGCTCAGCGAGCGGGTGTGGATACCGGACTTGGCGGGCTACGCGAGCTCGTGGTCTCGCTCGAAGGCGCGCTGATGCTGATGCGGTTGCTCAGCAAGGATTACTTCGTCGTGCTGGCGTTGAACTCCGAAGGGAACCTGGGCCGCGGCCGCTTCGAACTGCGAAAAGCCGAATTGAAACTGGCGAAAGAGTTTGCTGTCTAGACGGCTCTGTTTGAGAGATTTATGAAGCCGCGCTATTTTTTACTGGCTTTTCTCCTCCTGACTTTTCTTTCCCGCCACGCAGAAGCTTCAACTCTGTTTGGACGCGTCATTGAGATCAACGATGGCGACGTCATTACTGTTTTTAATCTGAATCGTCCGGTGCGGATCAAGCTGCTGGCGGTTGATGCGCCGGAGGCTGGTCAGCCGTTTGGCGACGTGGCGCGCAAGCACCTTTCCGATCTCGTTTACGACAAGTCTGTTTTGGTTGAGTATTGGGGCATTGCTGCGGACGGTAGTCTCGTCGGACGCGTCACGCTGAACAGCGCCGACGTCGGCGCGCAGATGATTCGCGATGGCGCCGCCTGGTTTGATACGAGCAATCAGGGACGTTTGAGTGTTGTGGATCGCGAGGTTTATCAACAGTCCGAGCAGGCTGCGCGAGCTGAACGACGCGGCTTGTGGCAGGCAGAGAATCCGATCGCGCCGTGGGAGTTTGTCAGGGCTCAAGCTCTCCGCCGAAATCCGGCTGCGAGTTTAAATTCGATTTTGCCGGCGGCCGGCATCCGGGCCAACCGTCCTACTCCTGAATTGACGAACCTGACACTCTTAACGGAACGGGTAACAGCCGGAGCTGCACCGAGTGTGAATGATCCGGACCTTGCCTGGGCATCTAGTAGTGCTCGTAAGAACTGGCAACGGTTCAAACCTGCTGGCCAGAGCTTTTCCGCACTGGTTCCTGACGACGGTCAACAAAAAACGATTACGGTTCCAATAGGGAATCGAGTAGTCGACATCAACGTCTACGCGGCGCGTGACGGTTGGGCCTTCTATGCACTGATGTGGGTCACTGCACCATCAAACGGTGAGTCGGACAAGGTGGCAATTGACGGAACGCTGCGCGCATTTATGAGAGGTTTTGGTGACGGTTATCAGCGTCGGAATAACAGTGCGTTCTCGTGTGAGTTAGGCGAGGATCGAAGTTTTTCAGCGGCTGGATACAGCGTCAGCGAGTATGATCTAAGTACCTGTACCGTTCCGGCCAAACTGCGCGCCTTTACCCGAGTTGTCGGCGCCGATCGGCAAATGTACCTGGGCGCGGTGTTCTACGCATCAGCGGACGATGAAAACATCTCACGATTCATGCAGTCCTTCACTGTGGGCACCTCAGCCGTTAACGCAAAGCGCTCCCGTGCAAGATCCGGCCACTGACTCAAGGTAACCGCACGTAGGGCATGCCGCGGAGGATGATCCGCTGGCGGCGAGCGATGCGACGTGGGTTTACCTGGGGGTTGAAGACTGTGCGCGGGTTCGGAATCACCGCCGAGAGAAATGCTGCTTCGTTGGTACTTAATGCTGCTGCCGGCTTGTGAAAGTATTTTTGCGAAGCGGCTTCCGCTCCGTAAACTCCGTCGCCCCACTCGATCACATTCAGATAGATCTCCAGAATGCGGCGCTTCGTCAGCAAGCGTTCGAGCATGATCGTCACCAAAGCTTCCTGCCCTTTGCGCAGAAATGACCGTTGTGACGAGAGGTAAAGATTTTTTGCCAGTTGCTGCGAGATCGTCGACGCGCCGCGTTTGAAGTCCGGAAAGTTTGGCAGCCAGTCGTCATCTTCGCCCTCACGCTTGGCTTCGCGCGCGGCCTCGCGTTGCGCCTGTTCCCAGGCTTTCTGAATCGCCTCGTAGTCGAAACCGTGATGAGTGACGAAGTTGGTGTCTTCGCCTGCCAGCACGGCGCGCTGAAGATTTGGTGAGATTCGATCGAGCGATACCCACACCTGTTCATGCCGCGGCTGTTGACCCTTGGAAAGAGCTTCGTAGGCGCGTGTGTCGATCAAAGACGTAGACGAAGGATTACTGCTGCGCAACCAAACAACACGCGACAAAAGCACGCCTTCATAAAGAACGACGCCCGCGACGACGCCCAACACTCCCAGGAAAATCCAGCGAAGAATTCTGCGCATGCGTTTCAGGCGAGCCGTCGAACTGCGGCTGGAAATTCAAATACCTCTTTGACGATGCGGATCGTGTTGCAATGGATCTCGATCGTGTCGTTTATGTCTTTGCCATAGCCGCCGGACATCACTGTGACTATCGGCACCTCGCGTTCGTAACACTCGCGCGAGACGCGGACGTCGCGCCGGCGCAGCCCGTCGATCGTCAACGCGAGCCGGCCCAGTTTGTCTCCCGCGTACGGATCGGCGCCAGCCAGATAGAAGACGATTTCCGGATCAGCGGCGAAGACTGCGGGCAGATGATTGTTCAAGCAGTCGAGATATGCGTCATCGGTGGTGCCGTCAGGAAGTTCAACATCCAGAGTCGAACGTGCTTTGAAGAGCGGATAGTTGTTTGCGCCGTGGATGGAGAAGGAGAACGTGTCGTGGTCGTCCGCGAAAATCGTTGCGGTGCCGTTACCTTGATGAACGTCGCAGTCGATGATGGCGGCGCGCTGGATCCGTCCTTCTTTTTTCAAAACACGAATTGCGACGGCGACGTCGTTGAGCACACAGAAGCCTTCTCCGCGATCGGCGAATGAGTGATGAGTACCACCGGCGAGATTGGAGCCGTAGCCTGCGAGCAGAGCTGCACGCGCAGCGGCAATCGTGCCGCCGGTGGCGTAAAAAGAGCGGCGCACGAGCGATTCAGACCAGGGCAGTCCGAGTCGACGGAGCTCCTTGGCGGTCAACGCACCGCCGCACAAGCGTGAAATGTAGTCGTCAGTGTGGACGAGTAGCACGTCTTCGAGTGTCGCCGGCTGTGGCTCGAGCAGTTCGTCGGGAAGCAGTGTTCCTTCCGCGAGGAGTCGATCGCGAACGAGTTGAAACTTGCGAATGGGAAAAATGTGGCCTTGGCCGATGTCGGCGTAATAACGAGGTGTGTAGAAAACTTGCATGCGCCCGTGGACCAGATATTAACGCGAGCCACGGATTCACACAAAACAACCGTTCACACAAAACCTGATTTGTGTCATCGGTGTTGATTCGTGGCTTAACGGCGGCGGACGGAAGATTTGCGTGAGATGCCGCGATAGTTGACATTTCCTGGAAGTTTGCGCGGCAGTTCGAGGTCGTCGTCGACAATATCTTCGAGATGCACACTCGCGGCGCGCGCGTAGGCGAGCAGAGTCATCAGTGTCGGCTCGCGTTTGCCTTGCTCGTATTCCGAGATGCGTCCGTAGTGCATGGTCTCTTCGAGGCCCATTCGCGTGAGCATCTGTGTCTGCGACAAACCCAGGCCTTTGCGAATCTGGAGCAGCTTTTCAGCGAGACGTAATGGCTTCGGACGCGGATTGCCCATCAGGCGCCGCCTCCTCTCGAGAGGAGACTCAGAAGCTGCGCTGCGGCGGGTATGGTCCATGCGGTCCTGTCGCTGGCGTGGACCTGATAAACGTCTCTCTTGCATCTACTCGCACTTGGGAGTAATATGCGTTCGCTGTTGTTTGTCGCCGTGAGTATGAACCTTTCATGCTCAACGGCGATGCTCATCACTCTTTAATGTGGGATGTTGAGCCGCGCATATGGCCGTTGCTGAGTTGTCAAAGACGGCTTTATCGTAAAACGACAAGGCGCCTGCCGTAAACAGAAAAATCGCAATCAGGTTGGCCCTGTGAAGGGGGCCAAAGAGTCCGCGGATGTCGGAAGCCCAGATCTGCTCCGCGGACTCTGGGTCATTCTGCCGCAACTCGTTTGCCTCACCACTTCGTGTAACCACTGACCCAATTGCGCCGCACATCGTCACCCGTAACGCAAAAAACTACGCCCGGAACGTCTCATCCCCTATCGGCATAACTGTTGCTCCAGCCAGTTTTCAACGAGGCTGACGCCCTTCAGCCACGCAGCAACAAGAGGAGTAGCGACAATGCCAGTACCAAACAATCCCTTCCAGAACCCTTTCTACAATCGATTCAACGATCCGGTAACACGCCGTCAAGACGACGTGGAGGCGTACGCGTGGCTGCGCTCTCAGCGTGAGCTGCGCCGTGAAGCACCGAACACCATGTCTCCGACAGGGGCACCACCGAAATCCGACGCAACTCTTTCCGGCGTTGAGCCAGTTCGCGGTCGCTGAGTGCAGGCCTAAGCCGACTTCTTCTCCGTGCCTCTGTGTTGAAGGAAACCACAGAGACACAGAGACACAGAGATGAGATCGTTTTGCGAAACTGCACTGACTCCAGTAATCTGTGCCATCCATACAGACGAAGGAGCAGAGCAGATGAAAGTCATCGACTGGTTGGCTCAGCAGTTTGATCACGAGACAAAAACGACTCGCCGTCATTTGGAACGCTTGCCCGACGACAAGCTCGACTGGCGACCTCACGAGAAGTCGTATACAGCAGCGGCACTTGCTTCACACATTGTCGAATGCCTGAACTGGACTACCGACATCTTCACGAAGAACGAAGTTAATTTCGATCCCGCGACCTACAAACCATACCTGGCTACTTCAACGGCTGAACTGCTCGAGGCTTTTGAGAAGTCCGTAGCGGATGGCAAACGCGTGCTTGTGGGAGTTGACGAGGAAGCTTCTATGCAGTTATGGAGTTTGAAATTCAACGGTCAGCCGCTTTTTGAACGGCCTCGAATCGACGTGTTCCGCGACTTCACGTTGAGTCACATTATCCATCATCGCGGACAGTTCTCGGTTTATTTGCGATTGCTTAACGTGCCCGTGCCCGGTTCTTACGGTCCAACCGCCGACGAGCAGTTTTAGGAAGATCCACAGGCGTGCGGTTACATCGAGTAGGCTTCGCTTTCCTCATCCAGCAGTGGCGAGGCCTCGCTGCGCACTATGCGTCGCAGGAGTAGCGGCTCTTCGAACATGTGCGCCAGACCGCGAAGGATCGCGTAGCGCGGTTCGTCGGCGATGCGCACGGTGAGTTTTGTTTGTTCACGCATGTGAGCGTCGATGCCGTTGAATAGTGCGCCGCCTCCGGTAAGAATAATGCCACGATCGTAAATGTCTCCCGCTACCTCCGGCGACAGTTCGGCAAGTGTAATAGTTACGCAGTCCACCATCTTCCCAACCACATACTGCGCTACAGGATAGATCTCACCGGCCGTGATGTGGATTGCTCCGGGGCTTCCAGTGACAACGTCACGTCCTCTTATGGTCAACTCCCGGCCGAGTTCGTCAGGCAGAGTCGCTGAAGCAAGCTCAAGCTTGAGCCGTTCGGCCGACGGCGGACCAATCGCGAGGCCGCGGTGACGACGCACGTGGTTGATGATCGCCGTGTTGATGTCCGCACTTCCGATCCGCTCCGAACGCGAATGAATGATCGCTCCGTTACCGACAATCGCAACGTTTGTAGTTCCGCTACCAATGTCAACGACTGCGGAGGCGCGCGTATCGTCGAGTTTCACGCCTGCGCCAAAGGCCGCCGCCAGACCCTCGTCCATCATCATCACGCGACCGATGCGTGCATGTTCCGCGGCGGTCAGCAACGCGCGGCGCTCGACGTGCGTCACGCCCGGATACACACTCATCAGCGCGCGCCGGCTGAAGAAAGAGATTCCACTACGCGCCTCGCGGACGAAGTGGGCCAGCATCTCGCGCGTTCTTTCAAAGTCTGCGACTACGCCGTTGAGCAGCGGTGCGACGACGGTGATGTCGCGCGCCTCGCGCCCGTACATCTGGCGCGCTTCGTTACCAACAGCGATGATTTCGCCCGAGATGCTGTTGACCGCGACCAGTGACGGTTCATCGACCACCACGCCGCGCCCGCGTACATAAATAATCGTGGCGCCCGAGCCCATATCGATAGCGATGGAATCGGAAACGAGGTTCCGAAGCGAACCCATGCCCATGAACGCCGCTGTCTTGCTCACAAATCTCATCCCTGCACGGATGATTGTGTAAACGTTACAATGTTGTCAATCCTTCGCGATTTGAGTAGCATCGCGAGCCATGGCTACAAAACTTCAAAAGATGAGCGGCGAAGAGATAGTCGAACTTTCGCGCCGTCATACTCTCTTCGAGTGGTCCGTCCAATCAGCAGTCGATCCGATCCCTGTCTCGCATGCGAAAGGCATCTATTTCTACACGCCGGAAGGGAAGCGCTTCATCGACTTCAACAGCCAATTGATGTGCGTCAATATCGGGCACGGCGATGAACGTGTCGTTCGCGCGATTCAGCAACAAGCGGCGACACTCTCGTACGCCAATCCGTTTATGGCGACTGAAGTGCGCGCTCGTTTGGCGGCGAAACTTGCCGAGATCACGCCCGGCGATATCGATACTTTCTTCTTCACCAACGGCGGAGCCGAAGCCAACGAGAACGCGATTCGCATCGCGCGACTGTTCACCGGACGTCACAAGATTGGTGCGCGTTATCGTTCCTATCACGGAGGCACCGCGGGAGTGTTGACGCTGACTGGTGACCCGCGGCGTTGGGGCGCCGAGCCCGGCATTCCAGGCGTGTTTCGCATTCCGGATTTCTACCACGGCATTCAAAAAGGCTACGACACGACTGAAGAAGTGCTGGCACGCACGGCAGAAATCATCGAACTCGAAGGCCCAAAAACAATCGCCGCGATCATCGTTGAGCCGGTTGTTGGTACCAACGGCATTCTGATTCCGCCGGATGGTTACATGCAGGGTCTGCGTGAGATCTGCGACAAGCACGGCATTCTGTTGATCGCCGATGAGGTGATGGCGGGATTTGGACGCACGGGTGAGTGGTTCTCGATAGACCACTGGAAAGTCAAACCGGACTTGATCTCGATGGCGAAGGGACTGACAAGTGCGTACGTGCAGTTGGGCGCAGTCGGCATGCGACGCGAGATCGCTGAGCACTTCCAGAAGAACTTTTTTTATGGCGGTCTGACTTATAACAGTCATCCGCTGGCTTGCGCCGCCGCAATTGCGACAATCTCCGTTTACGAGGAAGACAATCTGATTGAGAACGCGCGCCGGATGGGACAGTTGATGCGCAGTTTGTTTGAAGATTTACAGAGTCGCCATCCGTCAGTTGGCGCGACGCGCAACATTGGGCTGTTCGGAATTGTCGAGCTGATCCGCAATCGTGAGACACGCGAGCCGATGGCGCCTTTCAACGGCACCGCGCCGGAGATGCAAGCGCTGGGCAAGTTTTTCCGCCAGGAAGGACTCTATACGTTAGTGCGCTGGAACACGTTCTTCACGAATCCGCCACTATGCATCACTGAAACAGAACTGCGCGAAGCGTTTTCGATTATCGATCGCGGACTGGAGATTACGGACCAGGCAGTAACGGGTTAATGCACCAGCGGATCGACGATGGTTTCCTAGTTGCCGATACTCAAGGCGAGAGCACGGATTGCGGCGCGCGCGTCGTGTTGCTGTTGGGGAGTGAGCAGCGACCAGGCAAGGGAAATGGGACACTCGTCGTCGTGAGTTAAAGCTTTGTGGCAAACAGCGCACGTATCGAGCGAAAGCTCGAGCAGGACGTAGAGCTTCGCGAGCAGCATGACAATGCGCTCAGCACGCTGTTTTTGCTCCTCTGACTCAAACATGGGCCTTGCTAATCAGTTGGCGCTGTCTAGTACTGAAGCGTGTTCTCCCATTTCACTCGCTTCAACAACGCAAAATCGGAAAGCATCTTGCCCGCACCCAGGACCACCGACGTAAGCGGATCGTCGGCGACAAACACCGGCAATCCGGTTTCAGTTCGCAAACGCTTGTCGAGGTTAGCGAGCAACGCGCCACCACCGGTCAGTACCACGCCGCGATCGATAATATCAGCCGAGAGTTCGGGCGGCGTGCGCTCCAGCGCCACGCGCACGGCATCGACGATTGCAGTCACAGCCGGATCAAGCGCCTGACGAATCTCGTCATCAGTGACGGTAATCGTTTGGGGAATGCCTTCGACGAGATTGCGTCCGCGCACCTCCATGCTCAACGGGTCGTCTAACGGAAACGCACTGCCGAGATGAATCTTGATCTCTTCCGCCGTGCGCTCGCCAATCAGTAAATTGTATTTGCGTTTTACGTATTCCGCGACCGCGTTGTCCATGGCGTCGCCGGCAGTCCGAACCGCGCGCGCATAAACGATCCCACCCAAACTGATCACTGCGATGTCGGTTGTGCCGCCGCCGATATCGACGACGATGTTGCCCTGCGGTTCGGTAATGGGCAGGCCCGCGCCGATTGCCGCCGCAACCGCTTCTTCAACCAGGTAAACTTCCGACGCCTTCGCGCGATACGCGGAGTCCTCGACCGCGCGCCGCTCAACCTGGGTAATCTCGCTCGGAATGCCGATCACGACCCGCGGGCTCACCCACGTGCGGCCGTTGTGCGCCTTGCGGATGAAGTGCTGGAGCATCTTCTCGGTCACCTCGAAGTTGGCGATGACGCCGTCGCGCATCGGCCGGATGGCCACGATGTTGCCGGGCGTGCGGCCAAGCATCTCCTTCGCGTCCTTACCGACCGCCTCCACGTTGTTGGTTACTTTATTGATAGCCACGATTGAGGGTTCGCTGAGCACGACGCCGCGGCCTTTGGCGTAAACCAGCGTGTTGGCGGTGCCGAGATCGATAGCCAAGTCGTTCGAGCGCAGTCCTGAAAGCAGAGGGAAGGACATTTGATACACCTCAAGTCTAAGTTTTTGGGGCTCGATGCTTCTGTTTTTAGAACATCGGGGAAGGAAAGCGTCGCAGTGAACCGCCTCTGTAAGAGAACTAACAGAGACAAACAGTATTTAATTTATTGACGTAGCTGTGTCAAGAGGAATTTTTTGGTTCTCCCTTGGAGTGCGGCGACTCGTCGCCGCTTTTGTCTTTGCTTCCGAAAGGGAGGCCAAAGCGGCGACGAGTCG
>DASXRE010000055.1:0-7556 GCA_036506775.1 Pyrinomonadaceae bacterium
CGGCGGCAGCCGCTTGAAGCGGCCGTCAGTACGAGCAGGATCAAAACGATCAGGCGGGCGGAATTAGTCATTTCGCTGCACCGCTGATTGGCTGGAGTTGTGCATCGTAGAGGCGCTGATAGTTCCAGAAGTTGGTCATCACCTTGTAAACGTAATCCTTGGTTTGCGAAAAACCAATCTCGGACACGTAGCGATCGGCTTCGTTCGAGCGGGAGCGTGCGATCCAGCGCGCGAGGTTGTCGGCGCCACCATTGTAGGCGCCGGCCACTGCCTGCGGCTGATCGGGAAACTGTTTGAACAGGTTCGAAAGGTACTGCGCGCCGAAGAGTAGCGCCGTGTCGGCGTTGTAGAGATCATCCTGTTCAAATTTCGCCAGCTTCAACTCCGCCGCAGTGTCGTTCGCGGTCGAGGGAATGAACTGCATCATGCCGCGCGCCGCCGCCGCAGACTTCGCCTCAGCCTGAAACCGCGACTCCTGCCGCGCGATCGACAACACAAAACGTGGATCGACGCTTCTGCTGGTCGCGTGCTGCAAAAGTGATTCGCGAAACGGCGCTGGATACAACAACTCGACCAAATCGCGGGGCGCCAGATCGATTACATAATCCGCGGGCATCCCTTTCCAAAGTTGCTCCGCAAAGCGAACGGCACGGTTTGGTAGACCGGCTTGCAACGAGAGCATCGCAATCGTGTAGGCTTGATCCGAAGCTGGCGTGGTGGTTTTTGCCGCAGTACTCGCAAGAAACTCCGGCAGTGCCTCATCGTAAAGCCCGAGAGCCAGCAAAGCATCCGCAAGCGCTTCGTGTGTTGGCTGCGGATCGGACTCGCTTGTTGCAGTAGGCGAAATCTTGTTGAACTTCGGCAGGCGGTACGCAGGCAAAGCCTGGTAGGCGTTTGACAGGTACTTCAGAGCCGCAGCACGAGTTGCACCATCTGTGGTTAGTCTCAAAGCGATTTGCCCGGCGATGCGTGCCTGTTCCCACTGCCCGGCTGCACTCGCCACTTTCGCTTCGTTCATCAACGCATTGAGCCGCATCTGCACCAGCGCACGCGACTTGTCGCCCTTCGCCAGCCCCAGCAAACGCTGCGTGGCGCGCGCGCCGTAATACTCATTGCGCCCGTCCGGAATCGCCAGGTAAGCGGCAACAGCATCTTCCGTTCGGCCCAACTGTTCCAATGCATAGGCGCGCAGGAAAGAGACTTCGGTCGGATTCGTACCGCCCGGCACACGCGTGCCGCCAAGATCAGAAAACTTCGCCAGCTCCTCCGCGTCGCGCACTGCCGCCGCCCAGCTCGCCTGTGCGAGATGAATTCGCAGTTGCGCAAACAGCGCGAGCGCGCCGCCGATGTCGCTCTTGAAGCGCGCGCGCGTTTGCTGCACCCAATTCAAAGCCTCCGCGTAACGACCCGCTTCATGCAGGGCATCGATGATGTTCAGAAACGGTCGTTCAGGCGTGGGCGAATTGGGAAAACGATCGCTGAGGAGCTTGTAAGCCGTGATCGCATCGTCCGTGCGCTTCGTGCGAAGATAGGTTGAACCAAGAAAGCCAAGCGCGTCGCGAGCGGCGTCATTTTGCGGATAGGCGTCAACCACTTTCTGAAAAGCTTTGACAGCATCGTCGTATTTGTTTTCGAGATAGTAGCCGCGACCGAGTTGCAAGATAGCGTTGGGCAACGTGCCACTTTGTGGATACTGGTTGATGAGTGCCTGATAATGCGCGCGGGCGCCGGCGAAATCGCGATTGAACTGGTAGACGGAAGCCCGCAGCAGGTGCTCCGCTTCGGAAAGCGCCGGCGCGTTCGCAGATTTTTCCAACGCGTCGAGCTCGCGCACCGCGATTAACGCAAAGTCGTCAGGCCGCGACGCATCCGGCATCTGCATCACGAGCTTCGTAAACGTGTCGCGGGCTTCGATCACCTTTCCAGCGCGAACATACGCCGTTCCCATCAATGCCGCGGCCTCCCGAGCGACGGGAACGTTTTTCGACTGACTGAGCGCCCTGGCGTTATTCGCCGCTGCCACGAAATCACTGCTTTCAAAGAAACTCTCGCTTAGTCTCAAGGCTGCCGTTTCGTACAACAGACTGTTAGGCGCGGTGGCGATGAGCTGTTGCAAACGTTCACGCTCGAGCAGGAGATCGCCAGTCGCGCGTGCGATTCTCGCAAGGCGCCAGAGCGCGTACTCTTTGAGAATCGAGTTGCGCGAGACGACGGCCTGATAATTGGCAGTCGCGGTTGCAATGTCGCCCGAAGCTTCAGCTTTGCGTCCGAGCAGGTAGTCTTGATTGCTTTGCGCCTGGGCCACGCCAACCGAAACCCAGCACACTGTTAAAAGGAGCAGTCTGGCGAGAAGCATGGGCGGAATTATAATCGCTGCAATCTGTGTATACTATTGGGGCCAATGATTACCGAAAAAACAAAAGCGCGGCCGCTTGACGGCGCCGTTGTAGCCACGCAGATCAAACAAGAAGTGCGGGCCGAAGTGGAACAGATGGTCCAGGCGCACGGGTACCGGCCGTGTCTGGCTGCGGTGCGCGTCGGTGATGATCCGGCGTCGGCTGTGTACGTGCGCAACAAGATCAAGGCGTCAGAAGAGGTCGGGATTCGATCAGAGCATCACGCGTTGCCGGAGTCGACAAGCACCGGTGAACTGCTCGGCCTAATCAGTTCGTTGAATGCTCGTGACGATGTTGACGGTATATTGACGCAGCTTCCTTTGCCGCGCGGGATCGACGAGACCACGATCATCGAAGCGATCGATCCCGGCAAGGATATTGACGGATTTCATCCGATTAGCGTGGGCAAGCTGGCGATGGGCCGTCCAGTCTTCGTGCCCTGCACACCGTTGGGAATCATCGAACTGCTCGATTACAACGGCATCGAGATTCGCGGAATGAACGCGTGTGTTGTCGGGCGCAGTCAGATCGTGGGCCGCCCGATGGCTCAACTGCTTTTGCAGCGCGACGCGACCGTAACGATCTGCCATTCGCGCACGCGTGATCTCGCCGCCGTGACGCGCCAGGCCAATTTGCTCGTCGTGGCGATCGGCCGCGCGGGCATGATCGGCCGCGACCATATCAAGCCCGGCGCAATCGTAATCGACGTCGGGATGAATAAGGTTTCTGAGGAGAGCGAAGTGCGCGCGTTGTTTGGCGACGCCGCGGAGAAGAGACTGGAAGTTGTCGCCAAACGGGGCTACACCCTTGTCGGCGACGTCAATCCAGCCGAAGCCGCAGAGGTGGCTGGTATGTTGACGCCCGTTCCGGGCGGCGTTGGTCTGCTTACAGTCGCGATGCTGATGAAGAACACCCTGAAAGCAGCGAAGTTACGCCGCCAGCTTAATCCGTAACCATTCGATGCTGCGCGTTGGGCTAACAGGATCGATCGCCGTCGGTAAGTCCTATGTCGCTTCCGTCTTCGCCGAACTCGGTTGCCACATACTGGACGCCGATCAAACCGCGCGCGAAGTCGTGCTGCCGGGCTCCCCAGGCCTGCGATCTGTCGCAAAGGTGTTTGGCGAAGAGATTCTTAACGCGGACGGAACACTGAACCGGCAGCAGATGGCCGCAGTCGTTTTTGCAGACGAAGCGAAGCGCCAGCAGTTAAATCACATTCTTCATCCGTTCATAATCGCGCGCCAAGACGAGATTCTGCGAGAGTGGGAAAAAGAAGATCCTGACGGTATCGGCATCGTCGACGCGGCGCTGATGATCGAGTCGGGCGGTTATCGCCGGTTCGACAAGTTGATCGTGGTCCACTGCCGGCCCGAAGTGCAGCTTGAGCGTCTGATGTTGCGCAACGGAATCTCGGGCGAGGAAGCGCAGCAACGGATTGATTCGCAGATGCCGCAAGATGAGAAACAGAAGTTTGCGGATTATTTGATCGACACGTCGGACGGGTTTGAGCCCGCGAGAAAGCGGACCGTTGAGGTTTATAACGAGCTGCGACGGGTTGCGCGTAGTTGAGATGAAGAACAAAGCGGAGACACAAAGAGGCACAAGAGGACACAAGAAGAGTTTTGTGCGTCTTGTGCCTCTTTGTGGCTTCCGTTGGGCGAGAGTTTATGCCCTGATGCTCGTGGGCTGTTTACTCTTGACTGGGTGTTTCAACGAAGAGCCTTCGACTTACTACGGCAAGGTCACGATGCCGCGCGCGCAGGAGTTTCGCTGGAGCGACGGTGGACTGCCGCAGACTTTCGATCCAGCCTTTGCTGCCGCGCCGCCGGACACCGACGCCGTCCGCGCACTCTTCGAAGGACTAACCGACTACGATCCGCAAACTCTCGCGCCGGTGCCCGGCGTCGCCACGCGTTGGGAGTCGTCGCACGATGGCCGCGTCTGGACGTTTTATCTGCGTGACAACGCGCGTTGGTCTAACGGCGAAAGAGTTACCGCGGCGGATTTCGTTCGCTCCTGGGAACGCACCTTGAAGATCGGTGCACTCGCGCCACACACGGAACTCCTCAACAACATCGAAGGCGCGACCGCAACTACACCGCCAACCGAATCGACTGAATCGGCTCCGCATTTCGGCGCGAAAGCGATCAACGAGCACGTTCTGCAAGTGACTCTGCAACACGCCGACAGCAGTTTTCCGGCCCTCGTGGCCCATCCGGTTTTTCGCCCCGTGAAGGTCTCCGACGCGGATCGTACCAAACCAATCGAATCGCACGATCTGATCTCGAACGGCGCGTTTCTACTCTCCGCGACCGAAGTGGATCGTGTGCGCCTCGAACGCGCGCACACTTACTGGGACGGCGACTCCGTTTCACTCGACCAAGTCACGTTTGTTAACGCTCCGAATCCCGAAGACGCGCTCTCGGCTTATCACGCAGGAGAGATCGACGCGGTCACGAACGCAGCCTTTGAACCACTCGCGCTCAAGCTGCTCGCCCCTTACAAAGACTTCCGCCGCTCAACCTTTGGCGCGTTGACTTACTACGCCTTCAATATCAGTCGTCAGCCGTTCGACGATGTTCGCGTGCGTGAAGCACTCGCCCTCGCCATCGATCGCGAACGCATCAGCCGCGTCGATCTGGGCGGCGCAACCGAACCCGCGGGCAGGTTTCTGCCCGACGCCATGTCGGGCGAGAAGCCCGTGGTTGAGAAGACCGAACTGCTCGATCACGACGTCAACAAGGCGAGAGAGTTACTCGCCGAAGCAGGCTATGAGAACGGTGAAGGATTTCCCGTTGTCAGGTTGCTAATCAATCGCAACGAACAACAGCGGATCGTCGCGCAGTCCGTCGCGGCGATGTGGCGCACCGCGCTGAACGTTCAGACCGAAATCGTGATCAAAGGTTGGGAAGAATACGAAGCTAGTATAAAAGCCGGCGATTACGACGTGGTGCGGCGCGGTCTGGTGATGCAAACGCCGAGTGAACCGACGAACATCGCGATGTTATTTGCACGCGACTCACACACAGCGCCGGCGCAAACGAGTGGTCTGGAAGTGTTGGCCCACACGCCCACGCCCGAACCCGCACCAGCTTCGATCGACACCGAAGCGCAGGCTTTAAAAGAACTGAAAGTAATGCCGATCTACTTCGCCTCCTCGTACTCACTCGTGAAGCCGTATGTTTCGGGTTTTGATTTGAACGTGCTGGACGTGCCGTCGTTGAAGCGCACGCGTCTCGATACGAACTGGAGTGAGCAAAAGCGTTGAAGGCTTCAGAAGTGATTGCGAACGGCGGCGTGATCGCGTTTCGCACCGACACGTTTTATGGTCTCGGCGCCGATCCTTTTAACGTCGCGGCGGTCGCTCGCATTCGGGAGTTGAAAGGCCGGGAAGAGAACAAGCCGATACTGCTGTTGATTTCTGGTTCTGAGCAGATCGAGCGGTTGATCGCTGAACGATCAGATGCATTTGTGCGTGCGGGCGAGAATTTCTGGCCTGGACCGCTAACGATTATTGGTCGTGCAGTGGCCGCGTTGCCGCCTGAAATCACGGCCGGAACGGGCACGGTCGGTGTTAGACTTCCGGCCGGCCAGAGTGTGCGCGAGTTGGTTCGCGAGTGTGGCGGCGTCCTGACGGCGACCAGCGCGAATCCTTCCGGAAGCGAGCCGGCACGCTCGGCGTCCGAGGTTGCGAGCTATTTTCCACACGGATTGGATCTGATTGTTGACGCAGGGCAAGTGAGCGTTACCGAGCCGTCGACAGTTTTGGACGCGACCACTTCACCGCCGCGCGTGCTTCGCGAGGGCGCCATCCGCCGCGAGGCCATCGAGCAGCTCTTTCGGTCGACATATTTGTAGGGGCGGCACTCCGTGGCCGCCCCAAACGCCAACGGAAGGACACACACTACAACCCATCTCATAAATGCCTCGAGTCCCCGAAGCCTGATTCTGACCATCTCGCTTTTGTGGTTCAACTTCCGGATTGCTCGTGACTCGAGAGCATCGCCGTAGTGTTGAGCTTGTACGAAGCTCAAATGAGTGCATTGGCGATTTTGAGTCAACCGAGGAAGCGTTCTGTTGTCCAGATTTCAGCGTCACGACCTGGGCACTTTGCATCGATCCGCCGTTTGCCAAATTGATTCGGGTTTGCTGGTTTGCTACGGTCATCATCATGTCCGAGGTCATGTCCGAGCGTTCCACCGAGCAGATATGCGAATTGCTCGACTCCCTTTATCGCGTGGATTCGGGACGAATCCTGGCAACTCTGATCCGCTTGCTCGGTGATTTTGATCTTGCTGAGGAGGCGATGCACGAAGCCTTCGCTGCTGCGCTGAGCCTGTGGCCTCAGAGTGGAGTACCCCGCAACCCGCGACCATGGTTGATTTCGACGGCCCGATTCAAAGCCATTAATACACTGCGTCGACGGGCAAGATTTGATGCGTCTCAAGACGAGCTCGCGCGATATCTCGAAGAGCAATGGAGTTCGCCCGAAAGGTCCAATGCAGATGCAAAGTCCAACGAAGAGGACTACCTTGAGGACGATCGGCTGCGACTGATTTTTACTTGCTGTCATCCATCACTAGCTCCGGAGGCGCACGTTGCACTCACGTTGCGTGAGGTGTGCGGACTAACCACCGAGGAGATCGCAAAGGCCTTCCTTACCACTCCGCGCACACTGGCGCAACGCATTGTGCGCGCAAAGGCAAAGATTCGAGAGACACCGATTCCGTACGTGGTGCCGACGCCGCAGGAATTGCCGGAGCGACTGGGCGCGGTGCTTCAGGTCATCTATCTCGTCTTTAACGAGGGTTATTCGGCTGCGGCTGGAGCCGAGGTAACGCGGGCCGAGCTAACCGGCGAGGCGATTCGACTGGGCCGGTTGCTCACCGAACTCCAGCCAGAGCCGGAAGTCATTGGGCTGCTTTCCCTGATGTTGCTACAGGAATCCCGTCACGCCGCGAGAACCTCTCCGACCGGAGAGCTGATTTTGCTGGAGAACCAGGATCGCTCGCTCTGGACCCGAGAACAGATCGCTGAAGGGTTGGCATTGCTGGAGCAAGCGCTGAAGTCCCGCCGCTTCGGCTCTTACACACTGCAGGCTGCGATTGCGGCCGTTCATGCGGAGGCGGAATCCGTGGCTGCGACCGACTGGCGGCAGAT
>DASXRE010000056.1:0-40805 GCA_036506775.1 Pyrinomonadaceae bacterium
TCTCGGGCAGAAGTCGGGCTCGCATACGAATCGCGGTCACGCCTCGATGCCGCCCGAAACCAAAGCTCTCGTCGATAACGCGATCAGCATCGTCTGTACGCAAGCGAAACTGGATCCGCAAAGCAGTATCGCCATCGACGAAATGCAGGCGCGCCCTTCGCTGCCGCTGCAAAGTCCGGAAGCACAGGCCGGCGCCGAGCGTGCGCAACGATTGTTGCCAATGGCGAAGACTTTAATGATCAACTCGTTGCGCAAGCTCACCGTTGAATACGGTATGAATAAATCACCAAGATTTGAAACACGTCTGCGCCAGGCGATCGCGCGTGTGAATGCGGTGAAAAGGGTGCGACCCGATATGGAGTCGCGCGACAACGCCTCAGTCTATTTGAGCAAGCCGCACATGATAACTTTCGGCACGATCTTTCTCGCGGGTCTTCGTTCCGACGAGGGAATGATCAGCGTATTGGCCCACGAACTAATGCACATCGCCGACGGCGATAACGACAGCTTGCGGCCGTTGGTCTCCGCGGTGGGAAACAAAGCTTCGGATCTGACTGGTCTGGATATTCACGGCCAGCGCGGTGAAGAAATCGCCTGCGATTTGATTGGGGCGATGGCGGCGCGAGCTTACGTTGCGAGCACGCCGGGCTACGAGTCGATCACGCGGCGTTTGGCGCGTTCGATTCAGCACAATTGCGTTGAGCAGGATGAAGGTGACGACGATCACCTGTCGCCGCGTAATACGATTCGCGCGTTGCTGGCGTTGAATCCGGTGCTCGTGAATGAACTGATCAACGACCGCGAGGATCGAACACCCCGCAAATTCTAGAGGGCGAAAGTGAGCCGACGAACTCCCACCCTTTCAATCCTTCCACTTCTCATTACGTTCTTAGTCGCTGCCGGGTGCAAGTCTGTAATCGAAAGGCAGGATGTGCGGCCGCGAATTTTGCGCGACGTGCCGGCGCGTAATCTCGCGTTTCGACTCTCGCCCGACGTGGCGCTGCCGAGCAATCTCAACAACGAAGACTTGGCCGACAAGAACGTTAACGTCGTAAATGAATTCGCCGGCAAGCGTAAGGACGATGCCTTGCTGCGGACGATCGCCTCGCCGGACGGCAGCCGCGTGCTAGCTCTTTACGGAACTGCGAATGAGCCGCCTTCCACTTTTCATATCGATCTCTACAACTCTGACGGCCAGTTTCTACGAAACCTGATACCGCCGGACCTCGCTTGTGTTTTTCCTGAGACGGTCGCGTGGTCACCGGATGGACGTTTCATCAACTTCATCGCACGACGGCGCGAGACGCCGAGTCCGACACCTACGCCGCCAAACGAACCGGGGCCTGAAGAATTGCCGACCGGTTCTCCGGCTCCGACACCTTCCGTCTCGCCGCTGTTTGCGCCAGTGACGACTTTCTATACGGAACAGATCTATATCTGCAATCGGGACGGTTACGATCTGAAGCCGCTCACGACGCGGGAAGGACTGATCTATTTTTATTTCGCGTGGGCGCCGGACAGCCACGCGATGGTGGCCCTGGCGTGCAAGGAAGATGAGTGGAATGCCCGCGAGCGCGAATCCAGACTCCCGGCCGGCAGACCGCGTTTGCTCATGCCCGACGGCAGTGAGCGATTGCTCGACGATAATCTTACCGACGCGCTGCCCGTGTGGTGTTCTGACGCGTCGAAGATCGCGACTGCGTTCGATACAGATGTGGCGATCTACGATGCTGGTGGCGCCACGCCCACGCAGGGACGCATCCCGCTTGGTGAACAACTGATCGCGGCCTCGGTCAGTTACGAAGAGAATGCGAAGAAAAACTCCGCCGCGAATGCTAGTGCAAAGCCTGGAGCGTCTGCCACACCGGCTTCATCCTCGTCTTCAACTGTGCCGCCTTCGTTCAATCCGATCGTCAGACTCGAGTGGCCATCACCAGAGACGCTTTACTTCAAGACCGCGTACGTGCGCGTGATGTCCAGCGAAACGATCAACACTTTTCAGCGCTGGCACCTCCTAAACCTCAGCGCCCAAGCCGCCGTTCTCAAGTAAGCGCACAAGTAAGCGCCGAAGGCCGCCGACATAAGCGCACGCTGCCATTCACAGGTAAGCGCTGAAGGCTCCAATATAACCACGATCGATGCCATTCACGGATAAGCGCCGAAGCCGCGATCATAACGAAAACAGGGACGCGAAGCGCCGAAGGCGCGAACATAAGGTAGCCAGGGGCAAGGGCGAGTGCAGCGAGCACGCCGCCCCTGGATTCTGCAGAAAAGCGAAGTAGCCCGGAACGGGCGACAGACGCGTGGCCGCATTGCCTTCTGTCGGCCCTCGGGGCCTGCAAAACATTTTCTGCTGCGATCCAGGGGCATCGCTTCGCTCGCCCCTGCCTACCTTATTCCGCGCCTTCGGCGCTCACTGCTCAACCGGGTCTACGGCAGGGCAGAGCCCCGCTCATATCCGGCGGCAAGCCGAATCGTTGGGTATGCTGTTTGTTTAGCTTTCGCCAAGAACAAAACCAATCCAGGTATAGATCAACTTCAAGGGGGATCATTAATGATGGCCACAGCACAACCGGATTTTGATGGAACGACCTACGCCGCGGAAAGAGCGCAACCCGGACTGCCTTCAGCGAGTGCTAAACGACTTGCGAAGGGTCTTGGTTGGTTCAGCATCGGTCTCGGTCTCTCAGAACTTCTCGCTCCAAGAGCAATAGCCAGGATCTCAGGTGTTTCAAACACGCACACGGGTTTGATACGACTGTACGGCCTGCGTGAGTTAGCATCCGGTATCGGAATCTTTAGTCAGAAAAAACCAACCGAGGCAGTTTGGTCGCGCGTCGCTGGTGATGCGATGGATCTGGCGAGCCTTGGCGTTGCGTTCACGTCACCAAACGCGAAGCGCGGTCGCGTCGCGTTTGCCACCGCCAATGTTTTGGCAGTTACCGCTCTCGATCTGATGTGCGCGAAGCAGCTCACAACGGGTAATCAGGGCATTCACGCGAAAGCGAGCTGCATTGTCAACGGGAAGCCGGACGAGGTTTATCGCTTCTGGCGCAACTTTGAAAACCTGCCGCGCTTCATGAGGCATCTCGATTCCGTTCGGGACCTCGGCGATGGACGCTCTCGCTGGACGGCGAAAGGTCCGGCGGGAACCACCGTGGCGTGGGAAGCGACCATCATCGCGGACGTTCCGGGTGAAGTCATCACCTGGCGTTCACTTGAAAATGCAGACGTCGACAATGCGGGCGCAGTCCGCTTCGAGAAAGCGCCCGGCGATCGCGGAACGATCGTCAAAGTTAACATTCAGTACAACCCACCCGCGGGCGCGGTCGGTGCGACCGTCGCGAAACTCTTTGGTGAAGAACCCGAACGACAGCTCGACGATGATCTGCGCCGCTTCAAACAGGTGCTGGAAGTCGGTGAAGTTGTTGTTTCGGATGCGACGCTGATGGGTACGGGCTATTTCGCGCAGCGGCCCGCGCAGCCTCCCGATATTGAAGAGCTGGAAAGGGTCGAAGAGTCGGAGTCGTTGCCGAGTCAAACGGGAACCAATTATCGAACCGCGGCGGAAGGGAGGATGATGTAATGAAAGCAAATTGTTGGTACGGCAAAACCGTTACGCGTGTTGAAAACGTTCCGGACCCGCAAATACTCAACCGGCGAGATGCGATTGTGAAGATCTCCTCGACGGCAATCTGCGGTTCCGACCTGCACCTCTACAACGGTTTCATTCCTACGATGCAGCGTGGCGACGTTCTTGGTCACGAGTTCATGGGCGAGGTCGTCGAGGTCGGACGCGAAGTGACGAATTTGCGGATTGGCGATCGTGTCGTGGTGCCATTTCCGATCGCTTGCGGCAACTGTTTCTTCTGCAAAGACGAGATGTATTCGCTTTGTGAAAACTCGAACCCGAACGCGTGGATGGCCGAGAAGATGTTTGGACACGCGCCCGCCGGAATGTTTGGGTACTCGCATCTGACCGGAGGTTACGCCGGTGGTCAGGCAGAGTATGCACGCGTGCCCTTCGCGGACGTGGGGCCGATCAAGGTGCCGGATCATCTGGCGGATGAACAGGTGCTCTTCTTGTCAGATATCTTTCCGACCGGCTACATGGGCGCTGAAATGTGCGACATCAAACCGGGCGACACGATCGCGATCTGGGGTTGCGGTCCGGTCGGACAGTTCTCGATTCGTAGCGCATTCCTGCTTGGGGCAGAACGAGTGATTGCGATCGATGAAGTGCCGGAGCGTTTGCAGATGGCCCAGCAGGGTGGTGCTGAGACGATCGATTATCGCGAGCAGAACGTGTACGAAGCGTTGATGGACATGACCGGCGGCCGCGGCCCGGATGCCTGCATCGACGACGTCGGCATGGAGGCGCACGCGCCGGGAATCGTCTTCGCTTACGACCGCGTGAAGCAGGCAATGATGCTCGAAACTGATCGGCCGCACGCCTTGCGTGAAGCGATCATGTGTTGCCGCAACGGCGGAACGATTTCGGTGATCGGCGTCTACGGAGGATTCATCGACAAGTTTCCAATGGGCTCGGTCATGAATCGCTCACTCACGATCAAGACGGGACAAGCACACGTACAGCGGTACATGCCGCGCCTGTTGCAAATGATCGAGAACGGCGACATCGATCCGAGCTTCGTGGTGACGCACACCATGAGGCTGGAGGACGCACCGAAGGGCTACGAAATGTTCAAGAATAAGGAGGACGGCTGCATCAAGGTTGTCCTGAAGCCAGGCATGAACGGTCGGAGTGAAACAGTCCACTGACAGCCAAATTCATCCACAGATTACGTAAAAACTCTACGTAATCTGTGGATGATTGCCAATCGTCGTTGGAAGGATCGTCCTATAAAGAAGGAAACCAGAAAAACTAAAGCTCACGTATTCGTTCCCTGGATTGCTTCATTCTTCGCGACCAGACGGTTAAGCGTGTCGGGGACGAGGCGTTCAGCGAATCCGGCGATGAACGACCAGATCATGAGCAGCGCGAACGACACGCCGTCTTGCGGACCGGTGTCTCTAAGAAAGTCTTTAATTCTGAGCACGCCTGCGTGTGGTGGATTCTTGGTTGAGCTGTCCGCGGCAGCAGGAGTCGAATCAGCAACGTTGGTCAGTTGCCAGTAGGAAACTGTAGTCCTGGACGGCGCAGCGGGAGTTTCCGAGTCTGTTGTTTTCTCCTGCTCGGTGGCGGCAACTTGCGCGCTGTTTCTCGTTTCGATTCTGGGAAAAGCTGATCCCTGGAGCAATCCTGCGGCGAACAGGATGAAAAGTAGCGAAGCAAAGATGCCGCCGTAAAGAGGCGAAAGCGAAAGTCCCCGCCAACCATTCGTGAGTGCCGCGAGGTTGAACAACGCATCACCTTCGCTAGGCGCACTCTGAATGCGCTGCAACATGCTTATGCAGCCGCCGATAATACCGGCGAACGCAACAGAGCCGACCATCGGGCCAAAAGCTCCCAGTGTTTCACCGATAGCCCAGAAAAAACCTCCGTACGATGTGAACTGGCGCAACAACACACCACCACTAAAACTTAGCACCATCAGCACCACGATCGTTCCCAGTATCCACTTGGTCATTCTTACGGCTCGCGTCGTGAGTTGCTCGCGCAAGCCTTCACGCATCGGCAACATCGCATAGTAGAGGTAGAACTTGCTCAGGAGATACCGGATGTCTGCGCGCAAGATTCGCTGAATAATTTGCGCGGATTGAGGCATGTTCTGTGGCGGTGGGTCGGGGGCGTCCGCCGGCGCCGCGGCTCCTGCGGGCTGGCTGTTGTTGGGCGCGATTAAGATAGCCGTTAAGTCCGGAGGTTTGGAGGCGAGGTATTCATCATACTCCTTCTGTCCCGCGATGCTGCGATATCTGGCGCGTGCGTCGTAGGCTTTTCTGATTAGATTCTCTAGCGGCCTCGTGTCAACGAGCGCCAGATCGAACGTATAAATATCACTCCAGGTCAGTTTGCTGTTCGCACGCTTCTGTTGAAGTGAGTCGAGCAGTTCCAGCCTGCCTGGATCGGCGATTGTCTGCCTCAGCGTCAGATATTCGCTGTAGAGATGATCGAAAAACAATAACGCATAGTCGGGCACCAGATTTTGGAAGCAGCCGTTCAGAGGAGCGATGGGCGAATCGTCTGCGCTGCGGCTCATTGTCTGTAAGGATTGCATGTCGTTTTACCTCGATTGGCATTTCTGATGTCAATGTCAAAACCCGCAAGTCTGTTTCGTCTGCTGAGCGCGGAAACGAATTCGGCGGAAATGCCATAAGAGTCAGAATGAAAAGGAGACCCCTATGGCGACCTGGAAAGATCTCTTGAAAACCGCCAGCATCCCGCAATCCCTCTCACGAGCGCGGACCGGCCTTGAAGAAAAGATCACGTACGTTTTGGGAAGAGGTGGGTACGACCCGACGATCATGCTAACCAAGGAGTGCGACTGTTCCGGTTTCATCGCCTGGGCCATCGGCATTCCGCGTGAATTTCCCCCCGGCTCGCAAAGATGGCTCGATACCGACGCCTACTGGAGTGGCGGCGGCGGTGCCGCGAAAGCCGCCGGCTTTCCCTTGCTTCGTGAAGTTCCTGCCGCTGAAGCAGAACCTGGCGACCTGATTGTCTTTCCCGACCCCGCTCCCCACAAACAGGGCCACATCGGAATGATCTCCGGAGTCGATCAACAGGGAGAGTTAAGAGTCATTCACTGCTCAAAAGGCAATTGGACTCATTTTGGTGATGCGACGAGAGAAACAGATGCCGCAGTCTGGAAAAATCAGCCCACCAGAATTATGCGCATCGATTTCGATGCAATGAGGCGCTATTCGGGCATCACTGACGGCGCGCCGCCGGTGATCGACGCACTGGAGACAACCATCACGACTGTGCTGAGTCATTCGCTGCTCGCCAACGATCCAACCTTGCAACTGGTAGCGGCCGGCAAGCTGGAGTTGAGTCGCACTAACAAACTGGTTTCCGGTATCGCGACGGTGCAGCAAGCAATGAATATCCTGGCGCGCAAGCACGAGGAATACGCGATCAATCTTGGACCCAACGAAGCTAACAGCGGCGTCTTTGGTCCGCAAACTGAGCGTGCGTTGAAAGCGCTTCAAAAAGACTTGCTGTTACCCGAAACCGGAGTGCTTGACGCGTCAACCTTGAAGGGCCTCGATGAGCTGCTGATGAAGGCCTCCGCTGAAATCGAGACTGAGGAGGAGACTACCGCAGTCGAATCATCAATTTCAGTCACCGCAAACGTCGAAATCGGAAACGCTCCGCTGACATTTGACCTGTCGAAGGAGGGAAACAAATGGTTCGCTTCCACGGCCGGTGAACGTTTTTACGTCGGGAACAGAGTTCCTTACAAGGGACGCATCGGCCTCAAGAATGACAACAACAAGACCGGACCGGTTTACGATCCGGCTGAGTACTTCACAAGTTTCGGCGACTGGGCGTATTTCATTTATCCGACCGCGCGAGCGGAGAGCGATCGGCGTTTCAATTGCCTCAACACCTACGACAGAGCCGGATTTACTTTCGGCTTCATGCAGCTTGCCGCGCATGTCGCCGATGGTGATTTTGTCAGGTTCTTCAGGGCGCTGCTTCAACTCGATGAACACAAGGCCTATTTCCCTGAGCTGGAGTTAAATGGTGGTCACATCGTGCAGCGGACCGAAAACGGCCTGCTGCGTCTGGAGAATCCTGACTCGTCTGAAAAGCTCAAGCAGTATCTGAATCCTTCAGGTGGTGAAGTTGAGCCGAGAGAGGTCTTGTCGGCCGCGCGATTCGTTCATTGGAGCGCCCATAGTCAGGCGCATCGTCAGCTACAAGTCAAGATTGGCGTTGAGACCGCGAGAGACAAACTACGTCGGGCTCAGAAGTGGATGAACCTTGATGGACGCAGCGACAAGGTGTGCTTCGTAATCATGGACGTCGTTCACCAGGGTCGCGGTACGTTCCCGGCAATGAAACCCATCGTGATGAACAACAACGATGCGGTCGCTTATGAAAAGCTTTTGACGATTGGCGGGTCAGACTACCAAAGCCGCATTCAGACGATTAGAACGGAAGTAGCAAAGCTCGAGGCAGCCGGCCATTTCGGAAAGAAGAAATATTCGGCCGCTACGAACGATTTTGTCTAGGCTGCTACCTTCGCGCTTCCGAGCACGGTGAGCAAGTAGTGTTCGATTGCGACTTCCAAAGCGCCACCCAATTCAGAGCCGTGCGTTTCGCCGGCGACGAGCGACCAATCAGACAAGCGGCCGCCGAGTGATCTGGCGATTGCCGCGCGAGCTGGTGCTTCGATGAAGTTCCAGCCGTGGACCAGATCGCCGCTCAGTACAACATGAGGCACGCCCAGGCCGCAGATCACATTGCCGATTCCGATGCCGAGGTGTGTGCCGACTCGTTCGAGCGTGGTCTGCGCTCGTCGTTCGCCAGCGTCTGCGCGTGCGACCACGTCTGTGAATCGTAACGACGAATCGAGCCGGGCGCGATTCGTTTCGCCTCGATAGAGTTCGACCGCACTTGTGGCTGACGCATATCGTTCCCAGCAACCAAGATTGCCGCACGGGCACGACTTGCCTCCAGCGACGATCGTCATGTGTCCAAACTCACCCGCGATGTCGGTCGCGCCTCGAAAAACTTCTCCGGCCACGACCAGGCCGACACCGATTCCCGTGCCCGCACGGACCAGAACAAAGTCACCGGCAGTTCGCGTGGCGTTGTTCTTACGCCGTCGTTGCGACTCGTAGACTGCGGCAGCAGTGGCATTGTTCTCTACCAGCACCGGCATTTTCAGTCCGAGCATCTGCGCGACCGGAACATCCCGCCAGCCCTGGTGAGGAGCGTAGAGCAGTCGTCCCTTTTCGATATCAGTCGGCCCCGCGACACTGATGCCGACCACCACCAGTTCGCGTTCAGGTAACTCATTCTGACAGCGACGAATCGCGGATCTGATTTCCAGCATTGCGGTTTTCGGATCACGCGGCGTGTCAAAGGTCTTTTCAAAGAGCAGCTTGCCATCGACAGTAGCGGCGCCGAATTGTGTCTGGGTGCCGCCGATGTTTACGCCGATCAGAAAGTGATTTTCCGCGCGCAGTGACAATCCGATGGGCGGACGGCCGACACGCCGAATTGACGGATCCGGTATGCCTTCGCGAAGGATGCCTGAGTCGATCAGCGGCCTGACCAGAACAGTGATTCGCCGTCGATGAACACCGAGGCGACGCGCGACAGCAACGCGCGGGATCGGTTGGGCCGCGCGAACTATTCGTAGAAGTTCCCGAGTGGTTTGGTGCATGTTCATGATTTCATTTTCAAATGGGTGGCGACAGAATTGTCGTAAGTGCTCACCGTGCCGACAAGATTGTCGGTCGGCTTACGATCGAAAGCGTTCGCACCTGATCCCGTATTTCTTTACTTTGTAGCCAACGATCCGTTCCGTGCTGTCGAGCAGTTTTGCCGCCTTCGCGCGGTTTCCGCGCGCGGTCTTGAGTGCATCCTGAATCAGATCGCGCTCGTAAGCTTCGACAGCGGAGATTAGCGAGAGGCGCGTCACGGTGTCGGAGCCCTCGGCGGTTTGCAGCGACGGCGGCAAATGATGCCCGTGTATGACGTTTGACTCGCAAACCAGCACGGCGCGCTCGATCACGTTTTCGAGCTCACGAACATTCCCCGGCCAGTGATAACTCGTCAGCATGTCGATGGCGGGTGTCGAGATGCGCTTGATGCGTTTGCTGTGTTCGTGCTCAAACTTTTCGACGAAGTGTTCGGCGAGCAAGAGGATGTCAGGTTTGCGTTCACGCAAAGGTGGCATGAAGATCGTGAAAACGTTGAGCCGGTAATAAAGATCCTCGCGAAACTGTCCGCGCTTGATCGCTTCTTCCAGATCCTTGTTCGTCGCGACGATTAGCCGGACGTTGACTTTGACGGTTTCGACGCCGCCGAGCCTTTCAAACTCACGCTCCTGAAGCACGCGAAGCAGTTTCACTTGAGTGGCGAGATCGAGGTCACCGATCTCATCGAGAAACAACGTGCCGCCATCCGCCAGTTCGAAACGGCCTTTCTTGCGCGCCTGCGCGCCGGTAAACGCCCCTTTTTCGTAACCAAACAGCTCCGATTCAATCAACGTGTTGGGCAGTGCGGCGCAACTGATTTTGACGAACGGTTTGCTGGCGCGAAGCGAGTTGTAGTGAATCGCGTGCGCAATCATCTCTTTTCCGGTGCCCGACTCGCCGCGCAACAGCACCGTCGTGTTTGTGCGAGCAACTTGCGTCACCTGTTCATAAACCTGGCGCATTGGGTTGGAGTTGCCGACAATCTGGCTAAAGTCGTAGCGTTCGCGCAACTCCTGTTTGAGATGGATGTTCTCATCAAGCAGCCGTTTCTTCTCCGCTTCAACCGCCTGTTTCACTCGCAACGCTTGCGCGATCATTGCCGCAATCACACTGAGAAATCTGGTTGTGCGATCGTAGTCGCGCTCTTCCTTGTAGATCAGATCGGCGCCGATAACTCCGGCCGCTTTTCCGCTGATCACAATCGGCACGCAAATGAAACTGGTCTCCTTGCGAATCGCGTGCTCCTCGTGACTTCGCAGCCGGTTTAGCAGCAGTGGCTCGTGGCTGGTTTGCGGCACGACCACCGGCTTGCCGCTTTGTACAACGCGCCCGATGATGCCCTCGCCGACGCGATAACTGACGCGATGAGCGGAGTCTTGATTGAGGCCGTAGCTCGCTTCGATACGAATCTTCTCGCTCTCGCTATCCAGCAGCATTACAAAACTGCGGACCATCCCGTGGTGACGTCCGAGCAGGTCGAGGGTGGCGGCAAAAGCAGTCTTGAGGTGGTTAGTATCATTGAGAACGCGGCCGATTTCGTGGAGCGTGCCGAGTTTCTTCATCTCGCGCCGTTCGCGTGAGATCAGTTCCGGACTCTTCGGCTGTTGGCCGTTAGTCGATGCTTTTGTGGCGCGCTCAGTGGTAACCATACTGCTGGTTTGAGATCGAGTTTTTCTTGAACGAGGTGGCATCTTGAAATGCAAGATTTCGCAAGTCAAGAGGAAAAGATTTATAGCTGCATAAACTTATCGAGCTACGCCTGCGCTAACAACAACTTACATCTTTGTAGGTGGTAATGCGCAAACCTACAAAGTTGTCGGACTCGTTCTCCTCATAACTCAATAAAACTGGAATTTTCTGTTGGCATACGTTTTGTAATGCGACGCGAACCATAGAACCAGGAACCTCAGGAGTCAAAAACCATGCTCAAGGTGTTCGCTTTCATGCTGTTGCTCTCCGCGCCACTTGTGACCTGCGCTGCTGATCCAACTGGCACCAACACGGGCAAGGCATCCGATGTGGTGGCAGCAACTGCGGGCGCACCGACGTTGCAAGAACTCGCCGCCGAAGTCGGACATGCAAAGGTCGCGAGCAATTTTGTTTGGGTGTTGCTGGCGGGATTCCTCGTGATGTTCATGCAGGCGGGTTTCGCTTTTTGCGAGACCGGTTTCACGCGCGCGAAGAATGCCGCACACACGATGGCCATGAACGTGATGGTCTATGGGATTGGTTTGCTTGGCTACTGGGCGTGTGGCTACGCCTTGCAGATGGGCGGCGTCGGTGGCGTCGCGGCGCTCGGCGGGACTGCTCCTCTAGCTTCCGAATACACCATCACGATTGCCGGTCATTCGTTTGGTCTCTTTGGCACCATGGGTTTCTTTTTGGGTGGCGAAGCTTACGACGTTGGTGTTTTCGCGCTTTTCATGTTTTCGATGGTCTTCATGGACACTGCCGCGACCATTCCCACGGGCGCGCTGGCTGAACGCTGGAAGTGGGGATCGTTTGTCGTCTACGCGCTCTTCATGTCGATGTTGATTTACCCGATCTTCGGCAACTGGGTTTGGGGTGGTGGTTGGCTCTCGCAACTCGGCAAGGAGTTTGGACTGGGCCATGGTCACGTCGACTTCGCTGGTTCCTCAGTCGTGCATCTCGTTGGTGGTGTGGCGGCGTTTGCCGGCGCGAGGATTCTCGGTCCGCGCATCGGCAAATATGATCCGGACGGAAAAGTAAATGCGATTCCTGGTCACGACATGCCGATGGCGATTCTTGGCGTTCTCATACTCGCGTTTGGCTGGTTTGGTTTCAACGCCGGCTCGACGTTGTCGGGCGGTGATCTGCGCATCGCTGTCGTGGCGGTAAATACGATGCTGGCTTCTGCGGCTGGTGCGGTGAGCGCGATGATCGCGATTACTCGTCTTCGCGGCAAACCTGATTTGTCGTTTATGGCCAATGGCATGCTTGCCGGACTAGTTGCGGTGACTGCGCCGTGTGCTTTTGTTAACAGCACAGGCGCCGTTCTCATTGGTCTGATTGCCGGCGTCCTGCTCGTCGGCGCGACCATCTTTGTGGAGCATCGAATGAAGATTGATGATCCGGTGGGAGCCATCAGTGTTCATGGTGTCAACGGCGCCTGGGGTGTTATAGCGGTTGGTCTGTTTGCGGATGGAACTTATGGTGAGGGATTGAACGGCGTGAGTGGCGGCGTGCGTGGACTCCTCTACGGCGGTGGTTCGGGCCAGCTCACGGCCGAAGTGATTGGTGCGGTTGTTTGCATCGCCTTCACGTTCACGGCGTTTCATCTGTTCTTCAAGGCTGTGGGTTATTTGATCGGCAATCGTGTTTCCGCGGCAGTTGAGTTGGAAGGTTTGGACATGGCAGAGGTTGGCGTGCTGGCTTATCCGGAGTTTATGCCGCCGATCACACCGCAGGCGCCTTCGGTTGTAATAACCGAACCAGAGATGGCGCCGATCGCTGCGAGCGCTCCCGTGCCGATCCTCAGTGAAGGACTGGCTGTGGCTAAGGCAAATGCGGGTTGATGGGTTGATGCTAAATCAGGTGCTACTGTGCGCGCAGCAGTATCACGTCCCAGGCGCAACGGCCCGCTTGCGTGTTTTGCTTATCTTTGATCTTCGAGCGGAAGCGGAAGAAGTTTCCTTCCTCGTCAAAGCGATTTGAGAGCTTGTAATCGAGTTCCAGTTTCGTGACGCCAAGCTGTTTCAATCCGTACAACTATTCATCGTAAAGCCGTCCAGCCAATCGTCATCCGCGTCAGTAAAGGCTTGCCCGAACTGAGCAAGCCCTTTTTTAAGCTTCCCGTGGTTTACCTTGACCGGCATGTTTGGCCACTCGGTCTTGACAAGTTTTCGCTGGTCATGTGGTCGCGGAGTAGCCGGCTCTTGAGGTAAAGCAGCCCGAGTGCGAGGTACGTTTTTGGAGAATACGGAGAGAACGATAAGCCCGGCGATCAGCGCTCAGACACTGATAAGTCTTAAGGACACTGTGAGGCCTCCTTTAAGCTCTTACACCTGTTCGGAATCAGCTTCAGCTAACATCACAAACCGCCTTGTTGAAGTGGGGGACCGCCCTTTTTTACATCGAAAAGCGAGGAGCCGGAGCGGCACGCCTGACGCGTGGACCATGACCCTACGCCCTGTTGCGAAATTAGTCAATAACAAAACACTGCATCTGTTCCTCCGGCCAGGTCCTTAGGAGAAGGCCTGAGGCTTGGCTGCCTGTTGATTGAGCGCGTGGTACACTCTGCGTCACACGCTTGCGTCACGTTTTGGAGAGCATTGAGACAGCGTCCACGCGTCGACACGTAAACGGGGCAGGACCTGCTGACTTGTCGAGACGATCTGACAGGTTAGACGCAGTCACTAACTCACTTGCGTTTGCGCTGCCGCGTAGGGAGGCCTTACGGGACGAGATGTGCGTGAGTATCAGACAACCTTTGATCTTGTGCCCCTGTAGCTCAACGGTTAGAGCAGCAGACTCATAATCTGTTGGTTCGGGGTTCGAATCCCTGCGGGGGCACCAATCAACGCGCGAGTGTTCTTAACTTACGTCTTCGTTGTTTTGAACTGAGTGCTGCTCAACGCTCTATCGGGCGAAGCTGGCGCGATTCTCCTTGCACTGCGGCGACTTATGGCCGCTTTCTTGTTTTCGGCACGCGCCATTCGCGAGTCATGAAGTCAGTACCGTCCGCGGTAGCGGATGGGTCTCGTACACCTGATACGCTCCTCCGATTGAATCTCACGAGCGGAGCGGATGTGTTCTCGTCTGCCGTGAATTGCACGGTTTCACTATCCTAAACTTTCTGCGGTTTTACTCCTATCCTACTCAGTGGTATAGTTGTGACGCATGGCAAGAACGGACGATGTCTGGTTTGAATTCGTTGAATCGAAGGTCTTTTCCAAACAAGTACGCGAGTTGCCAGGCGAGGTCTTGACTAACATTCAATCCGACCTCGTCCAGAATCCGGAACGTGGCGACATCGTGAAGGGGACGCACGGCGTTCGGAAAGCGCGAGTGGCTGACCCGGGCTCATCACGCGGAAAGAGCGGTAGTTACCGTTATTTGTATCTCTACCTTGAACACGCCGGCAGAATTCACTTGCTGTACCTATTCAGCAAAGGTGAGCAAGCCGACTTATCACCGGAGCAAACGAGCATCATCGGCGCGCTGAGCCAGCAGATTAGAAGGGAACATAAGTTATGAAAACAGGAAAGACTCGGAAGGTGCAAACAAATAAGACGAACTATATGAGCGATGAGGCGTTTGCCGATCTTAAAGGAGCCATGGAAGACGCACTTGCTTTTGAGCGTGGCAAGCGTCGCGATTTAAAGGTAAGTCGAATTCAAGCTCCGCGCCCGCCAAAGGCAATGTCGCCTAGAGACATCGCGCGAATACGCGAACGGCTCAACTGCTCGCAAGCGGTGTTTGCAATGATGCTGAACATCAGTCCCAAGACAGTCCAAGCTTGGGAACAAGGCTCACGAGAGCCCGGTGACGCAGCGCTTAAGCTGTTAACAATCGCTAAGAACCATCCCGAAGTGCTACTCGAGACGTAGGCGGCGCTCAAGAATAATCTGACCCTTTACGAAAGATCGTTCAATTACTAATCGTAGTTTCGTTCGATACTACGCGTACTCAGACCGAGCAAAATGTAACTAACTTTACAGCTGCTGATTCGGTAAATACCGTTACATCTTGCTTGGTCCAACTTCATCAATGCCCCTCAAACCGTCTCATAATCTGTTGGTTCGGGGTTCGAGTCCCTGCGGGGGCACCAATCACCTAAACTCACTTCG
Organism: Pyrinomonadaceae bacterium; assembly: GCA_036506775.1. Taxonomy (GTDB): domain Bacteria; phylum Acidobacteriota; class Blastocatellia; order Pyrinomonadales; family Pyrinomonadaceae; genus PSRF01. The sequence goes on from DASXRE010000056.1 coordinate 15,150, forward strand.
CGAGCGTAGCCACAAACTTCACCGAGCGGGCGTACTTCCCATCCGAAAGGTCGCCGTTGTTCTCATCAATTCCGCGGACGATTCCGTTCTCGACTTTGTACTCCTTCAGTTTGTTGCTGCTGCTCTCCTGATACTGACTCGGGTGGTAACGAACCCACATACCGTTGTCATCAATTACGTACTCCAACCCACGTATCTTGTCGCCCTCGAGGAGTGGCGCCGACTTGATCTCTTCTGCCACGGCCTCAGGCGGAATCGGCTTGTCAGTTACCAGGATCACCAGCGAGTCGGTTCCAAAGCGTTGCGCGCGACCGGCGTAGGAATACTTCAACTCCACCACTTCTCCTTTAGCCGTGTAGGTCCCGCTCGCTTGGCCGGGCTGCAGTTCGCCAGCTTGCGCAGTCTGCGTGGCTTCAGGCTTTGCTGATGACTGTTTGGCTTCAGTTGGAGCCGATTGGTTGGTTGTTTGGGCTGGCGGGGATTGCTTTGACGAACAGGCGGTTATCACGACCGCAACAGCGAAGCATATAGTGCACGTTAACAGGCGATTCATTCGTTGCACTCCTTCGAGGGCGTTTGTCAGAGCAACAAAAGCGTATCACAGACTTCACTCGCCAGGTCGCCTCGATTTTTACATGGTCCATAGGGCCAACTTCTCGCTACTCCATTCAATCTCCCGCGAGCTCTGCACTACTGAAGCACACATCTTTTCCATGCACGATGCACGTATCTTCCTGCTCGTGTTGCTCGATCCGCAGTGACTGGACCTTCAATATCGCTTGAGTAGTAAAAGCACTTCGCACGAGTGGCTCCAGCTCCGGATCACGAACACTCTTGCATGAGTAGATCCCGACAGGAGTAACGCCGCGCGCGGAGAAACCGTTGGACCGTCGCACGATTTTCGTCATCAACCCTGCTCCTAATGTTTCACTCGTCGCTAAAGTAATCGGCAATACGAGCCGTCCGCCTTCTCGCAACCGATCGAGCCACAAGGGATGAGGATGCGTTACACCCGCGTTGATTAGCATCGCGTCGCACTCGCCCGGGTCAAACTCTCCGCCGTCTGCCGAGTGCACTTCCACGTTACTGTAGTTCGACAGATTCTCTTGGGCCCGCGCGGCCAGATCAGGATCAATTTCAGTCGCCACAACTGAGCCGCCTGGACCAACCACTTCCGCCATGATCGCCGTGTAGTAACCAACACCACAGCCCAGGTGATAGACGCGATTGCCAGGCTGGAGTTCGAGCCCGCTTATCCAATGGGCCAAAGCGCTCGGCTGCCCGTTGTTGATGTCGCGAGCTTGATCGAGCACAACGACCACGTTGTGGTAGAGATGCCGCGCGTCGTCGACGGTGACATAAGTTGCTCTGCCCATGCCGGCCGCGGCCAGTGCTCTGACCTCAGCCGATCCAACCTGCCACGGTCCAGGCCCGATGAACTTCTCCCGAGGCACGCGCGCGAAAGCCTCAACCAGCGCCGGCGAACCAAGGTTCGCAACGAACCGAATCTCATCTGCGTAGAAGCATCGATAGTCTTCGATTGATAGTGTCATTGTGTTTTGTTCGGGTTCGCTTGCAGCGAACGTCAAATCAGTCTCCGTGTCTTCACCTTCACACTCAACGGCTTGCCTGCGCGGGTGATGCTCAGGTTGTACTCACGCCCGGGTTGCTTCAACAGTTCGTAAAGTCGGTCCAACGACAAATCAGCGGTCGCTTTGCCATCGATGTTGGTGAGTACGTCGCCTTTGCGCAGACCGGCTTCTGCCGCAGGTGAGTTCTCAAGAACTTGATACGCCGTGAATACCCGGAAGTTGTCGCCGCCGGCACGGAAGCGAACACCGCTCATATCATATTCAACTCGTTCAACGAAGCGGGCATTGGGTTCCAGGATCAAACGGCGTCGCGAGGCGTCGAATATCAGTTTGAATCGCCGCAACACCTCCACGCCAATCACGCCGTCGTAACTCAAGCTTGCCAAAGCTCCGCCTTTGTCCTGGGAGGCATAGATCACCGGTTCCTGAATCACAAAGCTTCCGAGCGTAAACGATTTTGCTCGAGTCACGAATAACGCCGTTTCACCACCAAGGCCTGAAAGTGAACGATCCAGAAGTGACTTTTGTGTCGCAGCGGGAAAGTTGTTGGCCCGTGCGAAGGGCGCGTTGAGTACTGCTGATACGAATCCGCCGCCGGTATCGATAAGAAAGCGACCCGTGAGTTTTCGGCCATCGGGAGCTTCGATGTCTGCGCGCACGAAGAGATAGTTGTCGCGCGTTATCAGAGGAACGCTCTCTCCGCGCCCGGAGTAGCGATACGTTTGCGGGTCGTAAAGCGTAACCATTTCACTGACGTAATCGATTTCAACCACATAGCGAGTAAACAGATCACTGCCAACGAGCCCATCGAGCGAGCGTCCGGCAAGAGTCTCCAGCGAATCGAGTGCGATTACAGCAGCGTGTTGATTCTGAAATGCCAGTCCGGCAATGTCGAATGAAAGGCCATTTGTATGCGCAACCTCGTACGAACCGGAGCCGGCGCCTCCGCCAAGCGTTACCTGGCCGTACAGCTTCAGACCCAGCGTTGAGGCGAGCCGGGCATCTATGACAAACGGAAAACTGGCGCCACTATCGAGAGCAAACCACCTCTGAGCGGAGCCATTAACGCGCGCCTTCAGAAAGAGCAAACCATAACTCGGCACTTCGACCGGAATGGTCGCTACGCTCTTCCCGACGCCCGAACTTTTTGGTGCTGAACCAAGACCCGAAAAGACAAGCGCGGTGAGGAGCAGTACGGCGAATATGCGCAGCGCGACTTTCTTCATTAGCAACTAGTCACCGAGAATCAAGATGATTTCGCGCGAGTATCGAACAAGCCCCACTTGAGGCAAAGCGCTTGCGATTAGCCATTCAAACGCGTCTTCGCGGGACGAAATCCGCAGTGCACACACCTCGTGCTGAACGCATTCGAATACCACCACTTACGATAGAACATCTCATCACACCGGGGACACCTCCAGTTTATTCGCCACAGCGCGGCTGCAACGATACAGGCGAACAAAGCGGTCGCGATAATCCCCGCACCGTTTTCGGAACGAAAGAGACGCGACAGAGGAATCCCGATGAACAGCATTGCCGGCACGTATGAAACAAACAGTGCCCAGAAAACAACGTTTCGCTTGTAGTATTCACGCACTGCCATCTTCTCATTGCTCATTATCGACGACGCCTCACGTCAAGAAAATGTTCCGAAACCTTCCGGGCCCTGCACCAATTCTCCGAGACTTTTACATCGATTCTCTTAAATTAAGTAGGATTATTCGCTCGCCCGTTTTAGACTGAGAGCCGGAACACGTGAAGTACCGGCCCTTGCCTTATCTGACCTTACACGCGAAGGATCGAATCGCCGTCAAATGATGACTGGAAAGCTCAGCGCCGCTGTCCTGGTTGTTGCCGCCGGGCTTTCCATCCTTCCTCTGTCACGCGCGCAATCAGTTTCCGAGACACCGAATCGACTCACTGCGAGTGAGCGTCGCGGCAAAGAGATCTATCTGCGTGGGACCAGTTCCTCGGGACGCGAGATCGCCGCGCTGCTTGGCGAGATCGAGGTGCCTGCTTCGACTGTGCCTTGCGCCGGTTGTCACGGTTTGCGCGGCGAAGGCAAAAGTGAAGGCGGTGTCACAGCCGGAAACCTCACGTGGACCAACCTCGTCAAGCCTTATGGCCATACGCATCCTTCGGGGCGCAAACATGGACCATTCACCGAGTCGTCTTTCATACGCGCGGTGGTGAACGGCGTCGACCCGGCGGGCACCAATCTGCTCGTGGCGATGCCGCGTTACAAACTCACGGCTGAAGACATGTCCGATCTGATCGCGTACGTGAAGCGGCTCGACACGGATCTCGATCCGGGACTTACTGACAACAGCGTCACGATTGGTGTGCTTCTTCCGTCTGCCGGCGCGCTCGCGGATACGAGCGTGGCAATGAAAGACGTGTTCAATGCGTACTTCGACGACGTTAACAGTCGTGGAGGAATTTTCAGCCGCAAGATCCAGGTGCGTTTTGCGGATGCGGGCGCTGGTGGTGCTGCCACCGCCAGCGTTGCGCAGAGTTTCGCGCAGAAGGAACAGGTGTTCGCGTTTGTTGGTGGCTTGTCGGCCGGAGCTGACGAGCAGCTCGCGGCGGTCGCGCGTAACGACGAGATTCCGTTCATCGGACCTTCGACACTTTTGCCGCAGATCGAGAATCCGGTGAACCGTTACCTCTTCTATCTTCTTCCCGGTGTCGCCGAGCAGGGAGCGGCTTTGGTTAACTTCGCGGCTACGCAATCTGATTTGCAACAGGCGTCGCTGGCGATCGTCTATTCTGATAATCCGCTCAGCGCTGCTGCGGCGGCGGCCGCAGAAGATCGCGCGAAGAAGCTTGGGCGGGTTGTAAAGCTCAAGCAGTCGTTCGCGTCGAATGGTTTCGACGCAAAAGCTGTCGTGCAGGATCTAAAGAGTAAGAACGTTGCAGCCGTCTTTCTCTTTGGCACCGGAAAAGAGCCGGCGGATTTTTTGCGCGAGGCTGCGGCGACTGGCTGGGCGCCGCATCTGTTTGTGCTGGGAATTATGGCCGGTAAAGATCTTCCCACGGTGGGCCCGGAGTTCAAAGACAAGGTTTATCTGGCGTTTCCGACCGTGCCTTCCGACATTAGCAAGGACGGGATGGACGAGTTTCGCGCGTTGCATGAGAAGTACAAGTTCGCGGCGCGCCACACTGCTTCGCAGCTTTCAGCGTTTGCGGCTGCGAAAGTGTTTGTGGAAGCGCTGACACGAGCGGGCAAGGATCTGAGCCGCGATAAATTGGTAACGACGCTTGAAGGTTTCTACGAGTTTGAAACAGGCGTGACTCCTCAAATCACGTTTGGTCCAAACCGCAGAGTCGGCGCCGCAGGCGCCTACGTCATATCCCTCGAAGACGCCCAACGCGGCGTTGCCGACGCGAGCCGCTGGATCAAAGCGTCTCCTTAAGATTTAGCCTGCACCACTACGCGCTTTCATCGCGGGTGAAATTGTAGGGGCAGCACTCCGTGGCTGCCCCTCTTAACATCTCAAACGGGGAAGGACACAGAGTGCCACCCCTACAATGAGGTCCACGTGTGAATAGCTGTTCTTACCACTATTCCTGAATTGACTTCTCTCCACGAACTCATTACTCTGCGCCTGCTCTCGCTTGCCAGTTTGACCTGCGGATAGTTCCCCTCGCCGATGAATAAAAGAGAGCCCCCCAGTCAGGAAGCTTTTGACAAGCTACTCTCTTGGCTTGATCCGGATCGCGACAAGGCCGCGGAGAAGTATCAGCGAATCTACCTTCGCCTGGTGCGTATCTTTGCGGCAAAAGGTTGTGTCGATGAGGGGGATCTGGCGGACCAAACCGTCAACGTGGTGGCGATCAAGATCGATTGGCTGATCGAGAACTACGTCGGCGATCCGGCGCTCTATTTCTACGGTGTCGCCAACAAGATTTTTCTGGAACAACGACCGCGCAGACCTCTTCCTTCACCGCCCCCTCCGCCGGACAACACTGAAATTGAACGTCGTTGTCACTGTCTCGAAAAGTGTCTCGAAACCGACGCCTCACCGGAGGAACGAGACCTCGTCATCCGTTATCACGAAGGCGACGGGCGGGCAAGAATCGAGAACCGGAAGCGAATGGCCGAGGAATTGGGAATTACCGTTAACGCTCTTAGAATAAGGATTTGCCACATTCAGGCACGTCTGCGGCCTTGTATCGAGGAATGTTTGCGGCAGTTGGATTGGTGAAACGCTTTGGCCGCTGAGCCCATACTTAACGAGGGGGTGTTCCGACGGCCGGAAAGTAGTTATTTCTCATGGCGCTAAGCAATCATGATCAGACACAAATCAGGGAATATCTTCTGGGGAAGCTCAATGAAGAAGAGCAACAGAGGATAGAAGAACGACTTATGGTCGAGGATGAACTCTTTGACGAGTTCGAGGCTTCCAAGGATGAATTGATAGAGGACTATTGTGACGGAGAACTGAGTCAGAATGAACGGCAGTGGCTGGAAGAGCACTTTCTCGTCTCAAACGACGGAAGACAGAGACGCGCTTTTGCTTTGGCGATGAAGTGTTTCCACGTGCCGGTGGCGCAAGTGAATGAGGCGCCACGCCCCACCTGGTTTCAACGTTTCAAATCGTTGTTTCGAACGGAGCCCGCGGCAGTAATCAACGGTTCCTCAGTAGCTCTTGTCCAGCCTTGGACATTGGTACTCCTTACTTCTGTAGTTCTCGTGGCTTTGATCGGCCTGCTGGTGGGAACAAGGACGTTCTCGCGCGGCGGAGGCATAACTTTCACCGGACCAACTCTAGCCAGCAACGTCATCAAACGTGGCGCTGAAAACTCGTTGCCGAAGAAAGTGAAACTCCCGCGCAACGCTGCCAGCCTAAAGCTTCGGTTGCTGCTGCCAAAGGATGCAACCCCTGCGACACGCTACGAAGCTGAACTGGATGATCGGATTAACACTAAACAATCCGAGGTGGTTGAATTCGATAACGAGGCTGTCTCGGTTGTAATTCCTGCAGATCAGATACCGCGTGGAGAGTATTCACTGAAGCTCACAGCAATTGACGCCGCTGGCGCCAGACATGCCATTCCCGGTGAATATCTCTTCAATACCGAGTAACTAGACTCTCGCCTTCGCTCGCCGCCGCCGCCTCACATACCAGTAACAAACACCTATCAAGAGAATAAGCAACGGGCCGCCCGCGATGAGTCTGCGATAGGTTTTGATCGTGCCTGGCGCCGCGGGGCTGATACGCAGATCGTAATCGCCCTGATAGGTGAAGCCAGCCCAGTAGTAAGGAGAACTCCATTCGGGCCGCGAACGAACCTTGTTCTGCGCGTCGCGCAAAGCTTCGGCTGGTTTCATGTTACGTTGCAGCATGTTTTCGTAGAAGTATTTCATCAACTCAGCACTCGCGCGATCGTTCACTTGCCACAAAGTCGCCACCACTCCTGACGCGCCCGCGTGCATGAAGCCGCGCGTTACGCCAATCAATCCTTCGCCGTTCTGCTCCTGCCCGAGAGCGGTATAACAAGCGCTGAGGACCACCAGCTCCGGAGCGCGCAGTTTGTAGATGTCTGCCAGACTGACAAAGCCGGGGATCGGTTGTTTGTTCGCGTTAATGAGCGAAAGCACGAGGCCTGACAATTCGGGCTTCTGCGCGTCGAGCATGCCGTGCGTCACCACGTGCAGGATCCGATATTGACTGAGATCAACGCTCAGAAGATTTTCGCGAGTGGCATCGTATTCAACAAAAAATGCCGAGTCGTTGCCGGTCAGTTGACTGATGGCCAGCAACTCGCGTTTGGCATTGAACAAGCGCGGCAACTTGCTGAGTTTTGAACTGTCTTCCGATCTGGTTTCCGCTACCTGTGTTCCGGTCTCTGCGTTTGCTCCCGCCGGTAAGTACTCCGGTGAAAAGACTGCATCGCCAAAGCCAACCAAAAGTTTCGTGCTGTTTCGTTGTCCGTTCAGCCGTTGCCGTCTGAGCAGAGCTAGCGCGGATGCGGATGGCGCCTCGACAATATCAAAGTGAGAAATCAAAGGTTCGGAAGCGCCGGCTGAAGTTTTGAGAATCTGAAACGGAACGTATTGCAAGACCCCGTCAGCCACTATGACCAAACGCGACGTCCGCAGTTTCTCTGAGAGTGGTTCCACGACCAGTCTACTGACGTCACTAATCGCACTTTGCAGTTCGGCTTCGTGGGTTGCACCAGCCGGCGGCGCTTCCAGCAGCCGGATCAAACGATCGGCCGCGTTGTTGATGGTCTGTTTGTCCGGCAGTTCAAAACTGTATGGCCCATCCTTCGTGATGATCCACGCATAACTCTTCCTCGCACCGAGGGAGAATGACAGCAATGAAGTCTCGGCGTCCGTCACTTCGTTTTGAATCTCTTCGTAAGTGAGTGGCGTGGGACAGAGCAGATAGCTTGATTTGTCGCGGTCGTTGATTCGGGCCTGCAGTGCTTCATTGTTTGCGCGAACTTCCCGCAGCTTCTTGTCGAGCTCGCCGATCTCCGCTTCAGAGACGGACTGACTTACCAGCTTCGCGTGGGCGTCGATCAGTTTTTGTTCTTCCTTTTGCAACTGTGCTTCCTTGAGCAGTAACGACGGGTCACTGGGTTGTCGCAGTTCCCGAAGGTCGTGAAGTGAATCGATCAAGGCGCGCGCACGGCCGGATTCGCTGGCCTCAAAGGCGCGAATCTCCAGTTCGCGATTGTGCTCCTGCGCGCTGCGAGTCATCAGCAGTTCCACATACGACTGGTAACGCTCGTGAACCAGCGCCAGAAACGAACTTCGCAACTCCTTACTCCACGCGTTCTCCCGCAACTGTTCCGTCAACTTGATCGAACGTTCAAGACTCTCATTGGCCTGTTTGAGGCGACCCTGTTGCAACGCCAGCTTCCCCAAACCAAAGCGAAGCGCCGCTTCGTTGGTGTAGTCGGGATTCGTTTCAAAGTAGGGCAAAGCCTTTTGGTAGGCTGCCGCGGCTTGGGTGAGATTTCCGAGAAGATCTTCCGTTTGGCCAAGGTACATCTGGGCGCGAGCCAGTGGCCGCGCGGAGTTGCTTCGGGTGAAGTAATCAATAGCTGCCAGAAACTCTGATCGCGCGTTTTCATAAGAATGAGCTTCCAGCCACACCCGACCGAGATCTTCGTGAGACAATCCGATGGTGAGATTGTTGTTGGTAGCGATTGCGTCCGCGAGTACCGCCTGAATCTGTTGTCTGGCGCCGTCATAGTCACCGCGAGCAGCTTGCACGCGCGCGAGTTTGGTCTGCGCATCGACTGCGGCCCGTTTGTCGTGCGCGCCGTCGCGGTAATACCTCAACGACTCCTCGAGATAACGCTGTGCGTTTTCCAGTTGATTGTAGGCTTCGTAGACCAGACCGAAACCGATGGCCACTTGCCCGGCGATGTATGGCTCGGCGTCCTTCTCGATATTCAAACTCTCCACCTGATTCAAATAGCTCAGTGCGGTTTGCCATTGTCCTTGCCGTATAGCCAGAAATGCCAAGTCAATCAGCGCGGTGGCAACACCGGCGTTGTCGTTGAGAGAACGCCAGATAGTTTCGGCTTGCTGTAATGCCGAAGTCGCCTCGTTCGCGCGGTCGGCGACCATGTAGATCTCGCCCTGGTTGGTGAGCGTTTGCGCTTCCGCGGCTTTGTTGGGTGAACCGTGCCAGATATTCAGCGCCGAGTTGTTCATCGTTTCTGCCTCGTCGCGTCTATCCAGTTCGAAATAGACTGCTCCGAACTGCGCGCGCGTCTGCGCTTCGCCATCGGCATAGTTCAGTTCGGTGCTAAGGCCAAGCGCTCGATCGAGCACATCAAGCGCTTTCTGATTTTCGTTGCGACGAATGTAGACGCGGGCTGCGAGAACGAGTGTATCAACCAACAGTGGCGCATCATTTGACCCGGCGAGTGGTTCGGCGAGGTTGAGCGAGTGCTGTGTCTCGGTCGCGGCAGCATCGAGATCAAATAACTTCAGGTAGAGTTGAATGATCTGATTGTTTACGCGCACCAGGTCAACCGTGTTACCGGCGGCTTCGAGTTGCGTTCGTAGCGCGAGCAGTTGAGTGAGCGTGTCCCTGCGAGCGGCGACAGTGGTGAGGTTTCGCACCAGGTCGTCGTCGGTTGGGCGAGTCGGAGCTGGCGTGAAGGCGAGAATGCACGCCAGCAAGACAAGCGTTCGGAAGAGCAGGGGAGGCTTGATCATCTTCCTGGAAGATCTGGTTAGTTGGCCGCAGCGCGGAAGGAGTTCCTATCGCCCTGCCGCCTTCGTTAATGCTTTACCCGCAGTCGCTGGGGGCTTTCTGCGTTTGCGAGTTCGTTTTTGAATTACCTCGGCCACCAGCGTTGAAAAGTTCCAGCCGAGCGCTGACGGCGGTGGCGACTTCGGGTTCTCGAACCCCTTTGTGCCCGGCTCTAGAGATTTGGCATGTTCTATTTTGCGCGGGCAATCGAGCGGAGACAAGTAATTCCGGCGAGGATAGTTCTTGATGGTGAACGACAAGTCATCGACGCGCGCGGTGTCGGGGCTGGATTTCGTGAGATCGCTGAGAAACGCATTGTGCCGGAAGGGCAGATGATGTTCCTGGACCACTCCATCGGAGAGCGAGGTCATGTCGTTCTTGAGCGCGAAAGTGCGATTTCCCCGGCGCATGTTTCGCAGCGTGGCTTTGAAGAATACGTTCAGAAAATCACCCCATTCTGACTCCCTGACGAAGCTGTACCGGCTGTAGGTCTCGAAAGGTGTTTCCAGCCGATATTCTTTGCGGCTGCGCATCGGCTTTGAGAAATACGGCCCCGGGGGCAACGTCCAGGGAAAGTAGATCGAAATGCCGTGCGAGTACTGAAGCTCTGAACCGATGTAATAGGAATGTGAGCTTGGCACCAACTCCGTCACTTCCTTCATCACGTCGATGCAGCCGCTGATAACTTCCTTCGCCATCAGCATTAGCGCGTTGTCGCTGATATCCGGTTCGTCTTCGCGTTCGATATCAAGCTGTTTTACGAACTTGTCATATCTCTTCACGATGTCGTTGCATTTCTGGATCAGCCGTTCGCAGAAGTCGTAGAGGTCGACGAACGTCTCGTTCCAATAGCTCTGCGCCTCCAGTCGCGCCAGTTTGACGGCGTCACATAATGCAGGATAGACGAGGACCCGCTGTTGCTTTTCCTTGTCGACGTCAACGTTCAGTGCTCTGTTCAAGACCCTTACAAGCCTTTTGAGCGCAGCCGTGATGTTGCTCGAATCGCGCAGTGCCTCAAGATTGCAGGCAGACTGTTCAGACGATCGATCCATGATGGTGAAATCCAGCATGTTGCGCGCACAGACCTTGAGCAGCTTACGTGCAATAGCTTTTGGCGACGCGCTGGGCCGTTTGACAATCTCCCCGATCATCTTGTCGTAGGGCCAGCCCGTAGCTAGCACGAGGCCCTGCGAGCCGATCATGTAATCGGCATGGTCACGGATCTCATAAGCCGTTTCGACGCCGTTCATGACGCAGTTTTGGAACGCGAGGATATCGAGCCGTCGTTTGCTCTCGCCGAAGTGCTCACCGAGTATGTCTTGCAGATCTTCGAGCCGCAAGAAACTGGCGGGGTTCTCCGCAACAAGAAACGTTTGGCCGGCGACTAACGGTCCGTGCCCAAACAAAATGAGCATGAACCTGTCAGAGTCGGCGTGCTTTTGTATCGCCCAATCGAGAAAGCGGCGCAGTCCTTCGGCAACCACTGGCCGCGAAAACCCTTGGCTCTCGTTGAACGGAGAATCGCAGTCAAGGCGATGGTTGCCTTTCCCGTTGCCGTTCGGCGTAATCAGGTCGTTGTGGATATCCCAGTCAAAGGCTTTCTCGACCTGACGATGCACGCAGTTGACCCTCAGGTAACGAGAACCTTTAGGCCACGGCGTGTTGGACTCAAAGCAAGCAAGAACGCAGACCTCTTTACCGTATTTGACGGCCTCCAATTGCTGCAACACGCTGACGCAATAGGAGGTCAGGTCATTGTCGCCCGCAAGATAAACCATGATCGTCCATTTAGGCCCCTCTGATTTGCTCATGGCTTCGCTCCTGATTTTTTAATAGGTGGATCAAAAGAAATGACAAGAATGAGCGAAACGTTTCGCTGGTGGCGCCCCGGTGGGTACAGCGCCGAAGGCGCGGCGCACACAACTCTGTCGCCTGTTCCGGGCTGTTTCGGTTCTCTCGTTGATCTGGCGGCGCCAAGTACGCGCAGCGCCGAAGGCGCGGATATAAGGTAGCCAGGTGCAAGCGCGAAGCGCGCGCGCCTGGATCAGGTCGGAAGACGATGCAGGCCCCGAGGGCCGACAGAACATGTGGCGCGCACCTCTCTATCGCCCGTTCCGGGCTGGTTTGGTTCTCTCGTTGAGCCAGGGGCGGCGTGCTCCGCTGCGCTGCGCACTTGCCCCTGGCTACCTTATTGCGCGCCTTCGGCGCTTCGCGTCGCAGTTTCCTTGGCACCCTTACTGGTCGCCCTCGGCCCTTCTCGTGGCAGTTGCCGCTGTCGGCGTTCGGCGCTTCACCGGCTTGCGCCGGTGTCTACGACCCAAAAGCGAATTGCGGCAAAAGGGCTGTTTTCGACACAAAACCTTCACATTTAGCGCGTTGAAACACTTTTTACTCTCTGCTAGACTGCACCAACCCGACAAAGACGCCCCAACGGTGCAATGAAATCGCCGTGATTTTCCTTCACCAGTTGTAAGCCTTAACACCCTGAAGTGGAGCCTCCCCACGGTTTCCCGGAGTAAACAGGATGAAGCGTTTTCTTTACCCGATGTTTTGGAGCTGTCTCGTCTCGCTCCTCTTTTTTTCGTTGTTGGTTGCTGAGCGCCGAACTCACGCCGAAGCCAGCTCCGACGTTCCTTTGGCAAGAAAGATCTCAAAAGACATCGCCGAGAAGGTCTCGGCCGGCAGAGGCGCAGACCTAATCCGGATAATCATCCAACCGGCTGGCCAACCGGAGCTGTCGCTCGATTCCACACTCGAAGAGTCCGGCAGCAATATGCGCAAGCTCAATAGCTTTTGGACCCGCATCATCACTGTGCCGGCGCACACGGCTGTCACACTCGCTTCGCGCAGCGACGTTGCTTACGTCTCCTTGAATCGAGACGTGCGCCCGATGGGTCATCTCTCGTCGACGACCGGCGCGGATCAGGTTAGAGCGACGCCAAACAGCACCAGCAGTTCGCTCGATGGCACCGGCATTGGCATCGCCATTCTCGACTCAGGTGTCGACACGAGTCATCGCGCGTTTCTAAATCGATCCAACGACCTCCGCGTCGTTTACAGTGAAGACTTCACCGGCGAAGGCCGCACCGATGATCCATACGGACACGGAACACACGTTGCCGCGCTGGCCGCCGGCAACGGCCGCATCTCAAACGCTCAATACGTCGGCATCGCCTCGAACGCGAACCTGATCAATCTGCGCGTCTTGAATTCGGAGGGACTCGGCACCACCGCAGCCGTTCTGCGCGCGCTCGATTGGGTAGCTTCAAATCGTGCGACCTACAACATCCGCGTCGTCAACATGAGTCTCGGCATGCCGGCTGTCGATTCGTATGTCAACGATCCGATCTGCCGTGCGGTGCGGCGGTTGGTCGATGCAGGCGTTGTTGTACTCGCTGCGGCGGGAAACAATGGGAAAGACAGCGACGGAAACAAGCTCTACGGTCACATTCATTCTCCCGGTAACGAACCGTCTGCGATCACTGTAGGCGCCGTAAACACGTTTGGCACAGACAACCGCGATGATGACAGCATGGCTTCGTTCAGTTCGCGAGGGCCAACGCGCAGCTTCACTACCGATGACGACGGCACTCGGCATTACGACAACATCATCAAGCCCGACATCGTTGCGCCGGGAAACAAGTTGATCGAAGCGGAGGCGGTCGACAACTATCTGATTAGGCAAAATCCTTCATTAGACGCGGGAGTCAGTGGCGCTGACCAGCGCAAGATGATGTATTTGAGCGGCACGTCGATGGCCACGCCGGTCGCGGCAGGAGCGGCGGCATTGATGCTTCAGGCGAATCCAAACCTGACGCCGAATCTCGTGAAGGCGTTGTTGATGTACACCGCACAACCTCTCGCGGGTTTCAACATGCTCGAACAGGGTGCTGGTCAGTTGAACATCGCCGGCGCAGTGCAGATGGCGCGTTTGGTGCGAAACGATTTGTCGTCGAGCACGGCTGTCGGCTCGCCGTTACTTACTGTCGACACACCGCCTGCAACGCAAACGACCATTGCAAATCAAACCTTTACCTGGTCGCGTGGTATCGTTCTCAATCATACCTACGCGACCGGCCTCGATCTGATCACGCGATATCAACTCGTGTATGGTCAGGGAAATCTTCTCGGCAGTGGTGTGATCACTGGTGACGGCGTTCTGCTCCTCGATCCATCCTTCTATTCAGACGGAGTAATTACCGGCGATCAAATCCTGACGAGTTACGGCGTCATCACTGGCGATGGCGCGTCGTTTCTAGCTGTTAACCTGTTGTTTCAAAACCTTCTGGCGGACGGTGTGATCACAGGTGATGGCGTGATCACTGGTGACGGTGTTATTACTGGCGACGGCGTAATCACCGGAGATCTGGTGACAAGCGCACAGTCAGCAATGTTGAACGGCGACAACAGTTCGATGATGACGGCAGCATCGGACGACGGTTCTGATTGCCTGGACTACTGATCCAGGTTCCACCACCAACCGCATTAATCTCGCATTGCGGTTTTTTGCGGGCTCATATCTCTTGAGCCAAAAACTAAATCAAGTAGTATTGTTCTCTCGAGGTAACAATGAGTGCGGCACAAGTGAATGTTAATCGAGACAACTTTGGGTACGTGTACATGTGGTCGCTGGTGATTGCGGGAGCAGCGATCGTACTCGGCTCACTTTATGAATTACCACTCGGAAACCTTGATGCAGGTTTCATCTTTCTCTGTCTGATGGTGATGGCCAGTTCGCTTGTCGCCATCAGAATTCCGCGCGTGAGCGGACGCATCACGGTGGCCGACACTTTCGTCTTCCTCACCATGCTGCTTTACGGTGGCTCCGCGGCGATTCTGGTTTCGGCACTCGAAGGTGTGGCGGCGACTCTGATCATCAGCAAGCGCCCGCGAACCGTTCTTTTCAATTCCGCCATCCTCGCTACTTCAACTTTCTTTACGGTCGTCGTTCTGAACTGGTTTTTTGGCCCGCCTGCGAAGGTCGTCGAACCAGGCTTCTCACCTAGGTTTTTTGGCGCCGTCTGTACGATGGCGCTGGTGCAATACATCGCCAACACGACTTTGATCGCGATCGAAAAGGCTTCCAAGATCAAAGAGTCAACGTGGCACACCTGGCGCACCTATTATCTCTGGACTTCAGTCACTTATTTTGCGGGAGCGTCCGCGGCCGGTATCATCGCCATTCTGATCAAGACCTACGGCTTTTACGCAGTCGTCGCTACGGTCCCGATCATCCTGATCATCTGCTTCACCTATCAGACCTATTTGAAGAACATCGAAGCTTCAGTGGCCCAAACAGAAGCAGCGCGGCTGCACGTCCAGGAATTATCGCGGTACATCAGCGAGTTGCAACGTTCCGAAGAAGCTCGCGAACAACTGTTGGTGCGTGCGGAACGCGCGCGTTCCGAGGCAGAAGCCGCGAATCGGATCAAGGACGAATTCCTGGCCACGCTTTCGCATGAACTGCGCACGCCGTTGACGTCGTTGCTTGGATGGTCGAGTGTGCTGCGCGAATCGAGGCGGGATGAAAAAGTGCTGGCGCAAGGGCTCGATGCTATCGATCGCAATGCGCATGTCCAGGCTCAACTCATCGACGATCTGCTCGACGTTTCGCGCATTGTTTCCGGCAAACTCAATCTCGATGTCAGGCCGCTCGATATCTGTTCAGTGACGCGCGCAGCAATCAATGTGGTGCAGCCCGCTGCCGACGCGAAGGGAATCACATTGGACTACTGGGCGCAACCCGGTTTGGGCGCGATCTCGGCTGACTCAGCTCGTCTGCAGCAGATCGTCTGGAACCTGTTGTCGAATGCGGTGAAGTTCACGCCTCACGACGGCAAGATCAATGTGCGCGTCGAACGTGACGGATCGAACGCGACGGTGACGGTGAGCGACACGGGTCAGGGAATTGATCCGGAGTTTCTGCCGCGCGTGTTCGATCGTTTTCGTCAGGCCGACAGTTCTACGACGCGAAGTTTTGGTGGTCTCGGTCTGGGCCTGGCGATCGTTCGCCATCTGGTTGAACTTCACGGCGGGACTGTTTCCGCTGAAAGCGACGGCGTCGGCAAAGGCGCAACCTTTTCGGCCTCGTTTCCGCTGCTTACAGACCGCGCCGGGCCGGTCGCAATCACGCACAGCGGTGAGATTCATGCTTCCGAGTTCCGATCGCTTGATGGTTTGCGCGTGCTGCTCGTCGACGATGAGCGCGAGACGCGTGAGATCATCAGCACGGTCGTCGAACGCACTGGAGCCGAAGTGAAAGCTTGCACCTCGGCGCGCGAGGCGCTTACGGAGTTGGTCGAGTGGCGGCCTGACGTGATCCTCAGCGATATCGCGATGCCGGATGAAGACGGCTACAGTTTCATTGGCCGCGTCAGATCGTTGCCGCACGAAGACGGCGGTGACACACCGGCCGCCGCCCTGACCGCCTACGCCCGCGAAGAAGATCGCAGGCAAGCGCTCGCCGCTGGTTATCAAATGCACATCGCCAAACCCATCGGCGCCAGCCAGCTCGTCACCATGATCGCCAGACTCGCCGGCCGCGAAAACTAATTCCACCGATTCTCCGATCTATGGTAAGAAATAGCGCATGAAGACCACACCGGTTGGAGTTGGAATTGTGGGGACGGGGTTTGCCCGAACCACGCAGATCCCGGGTTTTCGTGATTGCATGGGCGCGAAAGTGGTGGCGATTACGAGCCGTCACCCCGAGCGTGCCGCGGTAGTCGCAAAAGAGTTTGGCATCGAACACGTCGCCGCCGACTGGCAAGAACTGGTCGAACGCAATGACGTAGATCTCGTCAGCATCGTCACACCACCCGCCATCCACATGGAGGTCACGCTGGCAGCGCTCGAAAAGCGCAAGGCGGTGCTCTGCGAGAAACCGATGGCGCTGAATGCAAACGAAGCGAGGCGCATGGCGGAAAAGGCGCGTTCAGCCGGCGTGCTGGCGTTGATCGATCACGAACTCAGATTTCTGAACAGCCGCCGAACCATGCGCGGGATGTTGCAAACCGGCGCGATCGGTTCTGTGCGCCATTGCAACTACGTTTTTCGTTCTGACTATCGCGGTATTGCCGATCGCGGTTGGGACTGGTGGTCCGACGCCGCGATGGGGGGCGGGACGTTGGGCGCGATCGGTTCGCACGTGGTTGATTCATTTCGCTGGATGCTGAGCACGGAAATCGCGCGCGCTCTCGGCATGCTCACTACTCACATCAAAGAACGGCCAGATAAATCCACCGGCGGCACGCGCGCGGTGACGACCGACGACGAAGCAAAACTGCTCTTCCACTTCGCTGATGGTCCACACACGAAAGGCGCAACGGGCGCCGCGGCGCTCTCAGTGGTTGAATCAGGCAAGTATGAGAATCGTCTCGAGGTGTACGGCACTAAAGGCGCGTTGATGGTCGAAGAGACCGGCGAGTTGTGGCTGTCGCCAACTGGTTCGGGTACGTGGCGTCCCGTGCAGGTCGACCAGGACCACATGGCCCAAGGGATGCGCGAGAGTAGTTGGTCGCGCGGCTTCACAGCCTTCGCGTGCCGCATCGTTGACGCGATGCGCAGTAACAGAAAGACCGTAGACGACGCAGCCAGTTTTGAGGACGGTTATCGAGTGCAACTGGTCCTCGACGCGCTGCGCGAGTCAAACGAGCGTAGCTGCTGGGTGGATGTCAGTGGCTAAGCCGATCCGCATTGGTGTTGACACCGGCGGCACGTTTACCGATTTCGTCTTTGAGCAAGACGGCCAGATTCAACTTTTCAAAATCCCTTCCACTCCGTCCGATCCCTCTCTGGCAATCCAACAAGGCTTAACCCGGATCCGTGGCGAAAAAGATCTGAAGTTCGAAGTCGTTCACGGAACAACGGTCGGTACGAACGCCTTGCTGCAACGCCGCGGTGCGCGCATCGCGCTAATCACGACGAAAGGTTTCGAAGACGTGCTCGTGATCGGGCGTCAGGCACGGCCCGAACTGTACAACCTCAATGCGGTAAAACCGCCGCCACTCGTCGTTGACGAGCTTCGGCTTGGTATCGCTGAACGTGTCGTCGCGTCAGGTCAAGTGTTGCAGCCGCTCGACGAAGACGAGCTCAACCAACTGGTCCAACAACTCAACCAGGCCAGAGTAGAATCCGTGGCCGTGTCGCTGCTCTTCTCGTTCCTTCATCCCGAACACGAGCAGAAGATCGCGCAAGCACTCGCGCCGCTCGCGGTTCCGCTTTCGATCTCGAGTCAAATCCTGCCTGAGTACCGCGAATACGAACGCACCTCGACGGTCGTAATCAACGCTTACTTGCAACCGTTGATGGGCCGCTACCTGAATCAGCTCACAAAGCACAAAGCACAGAGTTCAAAGCTCAACCTGCGCGTGATGCAGTCATCGGGCGGCAGTATTTCAGCCGACATGGCTGCGACCGAACCGGTGCGCACGATTCTCTCCGGTCCATCCGGCGGTGTCGTGGGCGCACTCCGCGCGGCCCATGCTGCCGGACTGCAAAACATCATCACCTTTGACATGGGTGGCACCTCAACCGACGTGGCGCTTTGCGATGGCGGCGCAATCCGCACGACGAACGAAGCGACGGTGGCGGGGCTGCCGGTTGCAGTTTCCGTCATGGACATTCACACGGTTGGCGCCGGCGGGGGCTCGATCGCGCGTGTCGATGAAGGCGGCTCGTTACGTGTCGGACCAGAATCGGCCGGCGCTGATCCTGGTCCAGCCTGTTATGGTCGTTCGCTGTTGCCGACGGTCACGGATGCGCACGTGGCGTTGGGCCACTTCGGCGGCGGTGGTCTATTGGGTGGTGAATTCAAACTCGACGCCGCACGCTCGCACGAAGCGATGAAGCAGTTGGCGAGCGACATCAGCAAAGCTTCGGGTAAACGATGCAGTGTGGTCGCTGCCGCCGAAGGTGTTCTGTCAGTTGCGAACACAAACATGGAACGCGCGCTGCGACACATCTCAGTCGAACGCGGTCACGATCCACGACAGTTTGCCTTGTTGCCGTTTGGTGGCGCGGGCGGTTTGCACGCGGTTGAGCTCGCGCGCGCGTTGCGCGTTCCACTTGTGATCGCGCCGCAGGCGCCGGGCGCGCTTTCCGCGGTCGGTGTGATGGTGGCAGACGTGATCAAGGACCAGAGCCGCACGATGATGTTCACCAATGAGCCGAAACAGCTCGCGCGTTTGCGCGGAGTGTTCGCGGAGATGGAACGAGAAGCGACGGTGGTGTTGCGCAGTGAAGGCTTCTCGCGCGCACAGCAACGTCACGAACGTTCACTGGCGATGCGCTACCACGGGCAGTCGTTTGAGCTGGAAGTGAGAGACACGGCGGGCAATGTCGCCGCGAGTTTTCACCACGCGCATCGTGAACGTTACGGCTACGCGCAGGAGAAGAGCCAGATCGAGATTGTCAGTGCGCGAGTTCGTTCGTTTGGACTAGTTGAGAAACTTCCGATCACCAGGATCGGGTCTGGCCGTGGCCTTGCCAAACCACATGACTACGTTATGGCGTACTTTGGCGGGCGAAACCTGAATGTCGGAGTTTACCAGCGCGATCAGCTTCGTGGTGGCGTGAAACTGAAGACGCCGTGCATCGTCACTGAATACTCCGCGACCACACTGATACCTGCGGATGCGACCGCGCGGGTCGATCAATTTGGCAACCTCTGTGTCTCTGTGTCTCCGTGGTTTTAATCCGGAGTGATAACCACAGAGTCACAGAGACACAGAGCTGTTATGAAGAAAACTCGTTTCGATCCAACCACGCTTGAGATTTATCGCGCGCTCTTCACCTCGGTGGCTGAAGAGATGGGCGTCGCGCTGCGTCGCACCGCGTTCTCGCCGAACATCAAGGAACGGCGTGACTACTCGTGCGCTGTTTTCGACGCTGCAGGTTGCGTGATCGCGCAGGGTGATCACATGCCGGTGCATCTTGGCTCGATGCCAATGGCAGTGGCGGCTGCGTTGAAAGAGATCAAATTCATTCCGGGTGATGTTGTGGCCGTCAATGATCCGTTTGCCGGCGGCACCCATCTCCCTGACGTGACGTTGGTGATGCCGGTCGTCAAAGGAGCACGGATTTTGTTTTACGTAGCGAACCGGGCGCATCACGCGGACATCGGCGGCGCGACGCCGGGCTCGATGGGACTGGCGACAGATATTTACGGCGAAGGCATACGCATCCCGCCGATTCGCCTGGTCCGCGGTGGTGAGTTGGACCACGACACAATGCGCCTGCTGCTCGCCAACGTGCGTGGCAACGTCGAACGCCGCGGCGACTTCGACGCTCAGATCGGTTCACTAAAAACAGGCGCCGTCCGTCTGCTCGAAATCATCGAACGGCGCGGCGAGAAAGAAGCAGCCACATACGCCGCGCAGTTGATCGACTATTCCGCACGCCTGATGCGTCACACGATCGCTTCCATCCCCGACGGCACTTACGAAGCAGAAGACGCGCTGGACGATGATGGCATCAATGATAGCCCGGTGCGGATCGCGGTACGCGTGGTCATTCGCGGGGAGCGCGCGCGCATCGATTTCACCGGCAGTGCGCCGCAGGTCTCGGGAGCAATAAACGCGGTCGAGGCAATCACCGTGTCGGCCGTCTCGTATGTTTTTCGTTGTCTCGTCGGCGGCGAAGTGCCCGCGAGCGCAGGACTGATGGAGCCGATCGAAGTCATCGCGCCCGCGGGAACGGTCGTCAATGCCAATCCACCGGCTTCGGTTGCAGGCGGTAACGTCGAAACGTCTCAGCGGATCGTCGACGTGCTGTTCAAGGCATTGGCCCAAGCGTTGCCCGATCGCATTCCGGCGGCGAGCCAGGGCACGATGAACAATCTCACGATCGGCGGCATCGACACGCGTAACGGTCAGGAGTTTTCTTACTACGAAACGGTCGCGGGCGGCATGGGCGCGCGACCTTCGCTCGACGGGATGAGCGGTGTGCACACGCACATGACCAACAGTCTGAACACGCCTGCCGAAGCGCTCGAGTATGCGTATCCGTTGCGGGTTCGTGAGTATTGCTTGCGGCGTGGGTCGGGTGGCGAAGGAAAGCACCGCGGTGGTGACGGTGTAATTCGCGAAATCGAAACGCTCGTGCCCGCACGCATGTCGTTGCTGGCCGATCGACGAAAACACCGACCGTATGGTCTACACGGTGGCTCAGGTGGTGCTTCCGGTCGCAACAGTATCAACGAACGTGAGATCGTTGCGAAGAGCTCTCACCAGCTTGAAGCCGGAGATCGCGTTCGAATCGAGACACCCGGTGGCGGCGGTTGGGGAAGAAAGCTCAATTCTTAAATCTCAGTCCGAGATAGTGGGGGTGATATAGTGTGTATGAAACGCTCAATCGGAGCTTTGATGCTTGACAAGAAACGCGATAACACAATCATTGCACTGTCGGCGCACAAAACCGCGCATTGGCGCTTAACGGCGCAGATGGTTTTGCGCGTTACAAAACACGCCTTGTTAACGCTAACGACGGTGCGCGGCTAAGGCTTAAGACGTGTGCGCCGTTGGCGCATTACTACTACATTGACATACTAATAGCTTGTCGCGTATAAACCTATAGGTTTGAGTCTATAGAATCAAGAGACTCAATAGAGTCAAGAGACTTTCGTTAGTGAGCTGATTGAGTAATACGACGCGGATTGATTGATATTTGCACGTTAGCGCGTTATCGCAGCGGATACGTTATCTGAAAAAGTTTTGGCCGATAACGGCCAAAGTGAACGGAGGCTATCCGATTCGAACGGATGAGGGTGGTATCAGCACCCTGTCGGGTTTTAAGCCCGATGCAATTTGCCCATTCTGCCAAGCCTCCAGACCAATACGCGCCATTTCAGCAGCCCAGTGCTCATAACACGAGGCTAAGCAATTGAAGTTTCCTCGTTAGCGAAAGCTAACGGTTCCGGTGAAACAACAATCGTTGCTGAAATGGCGCGTTTCACTATATCCGCCACCTAATAGAAATTCAAGAACAAAACAAACAGGTAGATTTTCTAATTTGAATTCTCACGCGGAGTTGTGCTTGATGAACGAGTCGAGAAGCCATTTCAAGCCTAGATAGCAATCTTCAGCCTCTGACAGATTTGTTACCTGAACGACCATACCGCCTTCGGGTGCGCCTCTGCCGGGAAGTACCTCAACGATGTCCAGCCCACCCCGTGAGCCAGTCTTGTGGTTGTACTTCACCTTGAATTGTCGCTCCTTGTAATCAAACATGATCTGCCACTTCTGTTCCCGTCGAAGGGTACCGCTGGCAACCTTGTCTACGCCCTTCACAACGAAGCCGATCCATGAAGCTACTCGCCTAACATGGCGAGAACCTTGATACTCATCAAATAAGGCCGACACGAAATCGTCGGCAAGCCGTTCAGGCGACACCGAAGTATTTGTCATCAGAAGGTCCTTTTTGACCAAAATTAGTTATTGAGTCAGGAACGCCACCGGACGCTCAGCTTTCCCTAACTCTCGCGCCGCGATCTGTCTGAGTCTTTCCCTCACCCAACTAGACAGAGGTAAGCCAGCCAGCTTAGCCGCACTCCTAAACGCTTCTTTCTCCGATTCATCAAGCCGCACTAATAACGACTCGCCTTTTTTGTCGCTGGCATCTTTCGGCGGACGCCCACGCCCCCTTTTTTTGACCATGTATTTACTGTATCACGCAATAATATACTGGACAAGTATATTATTCTGATATACAATAATTCCGTTCGATTGACATAGCACAGGTGCAAAGCTCGGAGAAGTTAGATTTGCCTTCCCTCGCGGCCCAACTGGCTACGTTACGAGCCGAGATGAAAAAGGCGGCCGACACTCCCGAACAGGACGTCGCCGTCGGCGCAATCGCGGCGGCCGAATCGGCGGCGAAGAAAGGTGACGAAAAATCAGTGTTGGACCATCTCAAGAACGCCGGTCAATGGGCCATGGAAATCGGGCTCAAGGTGGGCGTGCCTGTTGCTATCGAAGCGATAAAAAAGGCATCCGGGTTTTGATGAGTGATTTCAGGTTGTCAGCCGGCGGTAGATGCCTGGCAGGCGCTCCGGTAACGACAACACGTCGTCGATGATCGTATATCCGATTTCTCCGTACAAATCCTTTAACTCGGCCTCAGATTCGCGATCGATCGTGATGCAGAACGGCGTGATGCCTTCGTTCTTCGCCTGCCGCAACGCCTCACGCGTGTCTTCGCGCGCGTAGCGAGCATCGCCGTAATCGTGGTCGTAGGGCCGCCCGTCAGACAACACGATTAACAACCGCGTCCGCGCATCCTGCTTCGCCAAACGCGCGGTGGCGTGTCGAATCGCAGCCCCAAGCCGCGTGTTGTTCTGGTAGTTGATGCCGCCGATGCGTTGCTTCACTTCGTCGCTGTACTTCTCGTTGAAGTCCTTCACCACGTAAAACTTCACGTTGCGCCGGCCTTCGGAAGTAAATCCGTTAATCGAATAAACGTCGCCAACGGCCTCGAGCGCCTCGCTCATCAACACGAGTCCTTCTTTTTCGATCTCGATAATCCGCCTTCCTGGCCGCGTGTACGGCTGCAGCGGATGCCGGCCGATCGTGCGAGCGGTCGAAGACGATTGATCCAGCAAGAACGACACCGCAACATCGCGGCGCCGCCGCAGTCGCTTCGTGTAAATCCTCTCTGACTGCTGCCCATCCGCGCGGCGATCGATGACGTAATCAATCACGGCGTTCAGATCAAACTCCTCACCATCAACCTCATTCGCGACGCGGGTCAGGTTTTCTGGTTTCATCAGTTGAAACTGATAACGAATCGAAGAGATGACGCCTTTGTGCCGCTCACGTGTCTGCTCGACAAAAGATCGGTCGCCGTGCTTCACGCGCTTTTCAACCACGCGGCACCAGCCGATGCGATGATCGGTCAACTCGCGATCCCACTCGTCGTAGTTGTAAGCCACTTCGCCCTCGGCCAGGACCTGTTCTGGATTTTCCGTTTCCGACCACGCTTCCGCGCCGGTGAGTTCGTCGGGTTCTCCTTCGGGCGAGGGATCGTTCCACGCATTGAAGAGTTCGCGCGCGTCGCGGCGTGGGGGCATCTGTTGCGTCTGTTGTTGCTTGAATCTCTCGGTCGCGCCCGCGTCGTCTTCGGTTTCGGATTGTTCTTCAGGCGCTTCGACTTGTTGCACTGAATCGTCCATCGGCGTGGCAGACTTGAACAGATCGTAAACACGCGTGGTAGCCATCAACGTGTCGGCCACCGTCGCTTGTTCGTCGGAAAGATATTCGCTGACGATCGTTTCCACTTCAGAAACGATCTGGCCGTAAGTCTGCCGCGCATCTTCACGCGCGCCGCCGAGCATCGTGATCTGAAAAAGCAGTTCGAACGGGACCAGCAAAGCGGGAAGTTCGTTGATGCGAGGGCGGCTGCGGCTCAGATGTTCACGGATCAGATCCAGATCGCGACGCAGGCCGCGGTAGGTTCGACGCAACCGGCGATCGATGCGGCCGTTTTCGAGCGTGGCAAAGATCCTCCGTGCGAGTTGGGGCAGCGGAAACAGTCTCAGAACGTCGCGATAGTCCCTTAAATCCGTCTGGTCGTGACTCGCGGTTGTCTGCGCCTGGGCGTAAAGCTGTTCGTCCGCAATCGCGAAGGCGTCAAGCGCGTCAACGTTCTCTTTAGAATAGGCCGCGCGAATGGACGCGTGCGCCGCGTTCAGCGTTCCGCCGCGTTCGTAAGTCCCGAACTCAATCTGCCCGGCCGCGTGCGCCGCAAGCACCTTGTAGAGCTTGAAATCGAGCTCGTCGTCACTAAATTCGTTCACGAGTGACGGCAGATGAATCGTCCGTCCATCACCAATCCGCGCCTCGTCAGGCACCGCCGCCAACGGCGCCACTTCAACCTCACGTCCCGTCAATGCCTCCACGTACAGACGCAACAAGTGCTGCACTGAATCCAACGCCAGACCGGCGCTGCCACTATGCAGTGCTTCGTAACTCCCACGCGTTTCCAGCGAAAAATAACTGCGCCGCGCACGGCTGTCAGACCGGCTCGAAGAAAGCCCGCGCCGCGCCCACGCTTCAAACTGTTCGATCGACACCGTGCGCAACACGCGTGCACTCGATCGAAAACACGCCAATGCCGCTTCTGCGTCTACGCTCGCGATTTCTTTTGTCAGCGCCAGCACACGATGTGAGAGTTCGATCGCGTCCTGACGATTGATCTCCGCACCGAGCAGTCGCAAGAAGCCGGGACTGCTGCGCACAAAAGCGACCAGACTCGCGTTACCGTGCGCCGCGACCACCCACAAGAGCGAGATCCACTCGTCGAAGATCTCCGGCGCACGGCGCAGGATCTCGCCACCGGAAAGGAGAATGTGCAGCGCTGCGCCACCGCCGCGTTCAAGAAAGTCGTTGGTGCTTGTAAGTAGTCGCTGGGCGTCTGCGGATGAGAGTTCTGCGAGTGCGTTCGGAATGGCGATCCACGCATCGGCCGCGATGCCACCGGCGCGAACAGCAAACGATCCAGCCAGGGCGAGAGCGGCCGCCGTGACTTCGGTGTCGCCAAATGATCTCAACACTTCCGAAACACGCGTGCTTGAGTTGAGAAACTCGGCGCTGTGTTTTGCGGAGCGACGCGCGACCTCTGTAGCTATTTCGAGGACTGCGGTCGCGATATCAACGTTATCAATGCCTGCGAT
Organism: Pyrinomonadaceae bacterium; assembly: GCA_036506775.1. Classification (GTDB taxonomy): domain Bacteria; phylum Acidobacteriota; class Blastocatellia; order Pyrinomonadales; family Pyrinomonadaceae; genus PSRF01. Next base: position 40,634 of record DASXRE010000056.1, read on the forward strand.
GATCTGCGGCAGCGTGTGCAGCGTGTCTTTCCCGATCGACGTGGAAAGAATCATCTGCCGCGTGCACAACGTGAAAACTGGCGGCAGCAACTCGCGCGGGATCGTTTGCAGATCTTCGACGCCCGCGATGAAAAACGAAATCGCGGTCTCGTAGTCACTCATCGCAAGTCGC
>DASXRE010000057.1:0-5231 GCA_036506775.1 Pyrinomonadaceae bacterium
AAAACGTAGTCACCGTTTATCCCGTAAGTGTGTCGCACACGTTGAAGTTCCATATCGTCGGTGACTTGGCAAAAGTGGTCGGGCGCAGCAAGAGGAATGACGGTTACTTTTTCTGGAGCGATCGAGTAGGTCTCAATGACATCGCGACGTGTATGTTCTGACAGCGTCACTATCTTCGCTGCTCGTCGGGCAGAATGCCGCACGGTCAGACGCAACTGCGTCCGGCTGCGCCGATTGAATGTTTGCGGCAGATGTTCGAAAGACAGATCGTGAAGGCTCACCACGACCGGACACGGACAAAAGGGGGGCGCGGTGAACTGCACATGCAATACATCAACCGGATGTTTGCGGAGTTCGGCGCTTAGGGTCAGTGGAATTCTGATTAACGGAGTGTGAGGCAGCGTAGTGTGAACTTTGAAGTTGGGCCAACGCTGATGGAATCGTTCGTGGGCTTCAGCCGTTGTGACGTAGAGAGTGTACTCGTTAGCGCGATCGATCTGCGCCAGTGCTTCAATGAGGTTCACGGCGTAGCTTTCGTTGCCACCAAGCTTCGCCCCAACCGAATGAGCATCGATTGCGATCCGCAATCGGTTTCTCCCGTTTTGCTTTTTTTTCTGTGAACCTCTGTGCTCTCCGTGTCTTGTGTTTACGTTCCACTAAAAACCACAGAGACACAGAGGTATACCGAGTTTACTTGCCTTTTGCTGCTGCTGAAGCCTGCGCGTCGTCGTTTTGCTGGCCGCGTGTATCGCGCTCGCGAATGCGTGCTGCCTTACCGCGGAGTCCGCGCAAGTAATAGAGCTTGGCTCGGCGAACGCGTCCGCGCTTGACCAGATCGATGTGGTCGATAATCGTCGCGTGCAGCGGAAAAATTCTCTCAACGCCGACGCCGAAGCTGGTCTTTCGCACTGTAATCGTCTCACGCGCTCCGCCATGCTTGCGCGCAATCACGACGCCTTCGAATGCCTGCAATCTCTCTTTGGTCTCGGATTCCTTGATCCGGACATGAACGCGGACCGTGTCGCCCGGCTGAAACTCCGGAATATTCTTCCGTAACTGGCTCTCTTCAATCTTATCCAAACGATTCATCGTGATGCTCCTTCTTTCCGCGTTCACCAAAATTCAACTATTCAATAAATCCGGGCGCTTGCGCCGTGTCTTTTCAACTGCCGCCTGCCTTCGCCAGCGCGCAATCTCCGCGTGATTCCCCCTCAACAAAACTTCCGGGACTTTCATACCGCGGAACTCCGGCGGCCGGGTGTATTGCGGGTAATCCAGCAAGCCTTCGGAAAACGACTCGAACAACGCCGAGGTCTCGCTACCCAGCGCGCCAGGTAACAACCGCACCACCGCGTCGATCACTACCATCGCGGCGGGTTCGCCACCCGACAGCACGTAGTCGCCGATCGATATCTCATCGGTAACTAACGCCTCGGAGACTCTTTCGTCAACTCCTTCATAGCGGCCACACAACAGCACGATCTGCGTATCGTCCTGTGAAAGATCATGGGCCCGCGCCTGCGTGAAAACTTCACCTTGAGCGGACAGCAGAACCACGCGCGTTCGCGGCGGCAGGTCCTCACGTCTGCCGGCGCCGGTAAGTGCCTCGACGCCCGTGAATATGGGCTCCGGTTTCAGCACCATTCCGTCGCCCCCGCCAAACGGCCGATCATCAACGACGTGATGCTTGTCGGTGGTCCACTGCCGCAGGTCGTGGGCTGTTATTTGGACCAAGCCGGCGTTACGCGCCCGTCTCACGATTCCGCAATCAATTGCTTCGCGGAAAAACTCGGGAAAAATCGTGATGATATCGAAGCGTAACATCCTTGCCGCCGATCAAAGATCTACCAATCAAGTAATCCTTCCGGTGGATCAACCACGATGGTTTTTCCTGTTGGATCTATTTTGACGACGATTGACTCAGCCAGCGGAACCAACTGCTCCTTCCCGGCTTCGTCACTAATCACGAGAATCTCCGTCGCGCCCGTTCTTATTACCGAGCGAACCTGGCCGATGTTCTTGTCGCCGGCCATGACCGTACAGCCTTCGAGTTCCCAGTCATAAAACTCATCCTCTCCCAGCGGAACTCGATCTGCTTCCGGAACGGCGAAGTCGTAACCAACCAGCCCCTTTGCCTTATCAACGTCATCGTAATCAGCGAGCTTGAATACGACGCGATCCTTTTGAAACCAGTAGTCCTCGAGTTGGACCTGCCTTCGTTCACCAGAAGGAGAAACCAGAATGAGTTCTTTCAGGCCTTCGAAGCGCTCCGGAAAGTCGGTCAAAAGCTCCGCAACGATCTCGCCTTTGAGTCCGTGGGTTCGCACCGCTCGAGCGATAACTATCAAATCATCCGAGCCGGGCTGGTCCATCTGACTCACTCCACAATTTCCAGGAGATATCGTCGATTCTGCTTCGTGCCGGCGATTCTTGCCAAAGATCTAAGGGCTCGTATGGTGCGGCCCTGTTTCCCGATAATCTTGCCGATGTCCTGTGGCGACACGCGTACTTCAATCAACGTGGCGCCATTGCGTTGTTCAATTTCGCGAACATCCACCGTCTCTTTGTCGTCGACCAGCGACTTTACGATCATCTCGATGGCGTCTCGCATGGTTTCCGTTTAGTAAGAGAAAGTTAGGCTTGTGCTTCGGCGGCCGCCGCGCTTTGCGCCTTGGAGCTGGCCTTGATCAGCCGGCTGACCGTGTCGGTCGGTTGCGCGCCCTTTTCGATCCAGTAGTTAACTCGCGCCAGATTCAGCTTGATCTCTGCGGGGTTGCGAGTCGGATTGTAGGTGCCGAGATTTTCGAGATAAGCGCCGTCGCGTTTCGACTGCTTCTCTTTGACAACCACTCGGTACGACGGGCTCTTCTTCGCCCCGGTACGCATTAACTTAATTGCTAACAAATCGTTCCTCCTTCGATCTTTCCGCGGGAGCCGCGGCTTTTATCGTCGTCGCTTCTTTCGTTTCTTCTTCAGTTTCTTTCTCGATGGACCAACCGGCGCGGACGGCAATGCCGGCATGTCGCCGCCATCGCCTCCAAGACCTCCCAAATCCGGCATGCCCGTGATCTTCCTCATCATCTTGCCTTTCAGTCCACTGCCTCCGAAGAGACCGGAACCGGAAAGCTGTCGCATCATCTGGCGCATCTCGACGTACTGTTTGATGAGCTGATTGACGCTCGCGACCGACGTTCCGGATCCGCGAGCGATCCGGCGCCTGCGATTGGCGTTGAGGATGCGATGATCGTTGCGCTCCTCCCAGGTCATCGAGTCGATGATGGCCTCGGTGCGTTTTAGCTCCTGCTCCATCTGCTGCGACTGTTCCTCGGTCAACTGTGGCATTCCCATGCCACCGAGAAGCTGATCGGGCAGAAGCTTCATGATTTTTGAGAAAGAGCCGAGCTTCTTGACCTGCCGCAACTGCGATCGAAAATCGTCTAGCGTGAACTCATTCTGCTGAAGCTTCTTGAGCTGTGCCTCGGCTTCGGTCTGATCGACTTTCGCCTGCACTTCCTCGATCAGCGACAAAACGTCGCCCATGCCGAGGATGCGCTGCGCAACCCGATCGGGATAGAACGGTTCGAGCGCGTCGTAACGCTCGCCAACACCGACAAACTTCACCGGCTGGCCAGTGACCTGTTTGATCGAAAGCGCCGCACCGCCGCGTGCGTCACCATCCATCTTGGTGAGAATCACGCCCGTAATGCCGACGCGCCGGTGAAACTCTTCGGCGGATCGAACTGCGTCCTGACCGGTCATCGCGTCCGCAACAAACAACGTTTCGACTGGATGAGTCTCGTTCTTGATCGTGACCAGTTCTTCCATCAACTCATCGTCGATGTGCAGACGGCCGGCGGTATCGATCAGCAGCGTATCAAAACCAGTTTGCTGCGCGTGCTTGAGTGCGCCGCGGACGAGCGTCAGCGGATCATTGGTTTGGGGATCTTCAAAGATCTGTTGGCCAGTCGCCTTGGCGATGACCTTCAACTGTTCGCGAGCAGCTGGACGATAAACGTCAACTGAAAGCAGTAGCGGCTTTCGTTCCTGATTCGCCGCCAACCATCGCGCAATCTTGCCGGCGGAAGTGGTTTTACCCGAGCCCTGAAGGCCGACCACCATCACCGTGTTGGGAATCTGTTTAGTAAAGACGAGGCGCGAGGATTGGCCTCCGAGTAACTCAACCAGTTCGTCGAAGACAATCTTTACGACTTGGTCCGACGGCTTGAGTTCCTGCCAAACCTGTTGCCCTTCCGCCTTCTGCTGAACTGAAGCGATAAAGTCTTTGGCGACTTTATAGTTGACGTCGGCCTCCAACAAGGCCAGGCGGATCTCGCGCAGCGCCGCGTCAACGTGCTCCTTTGTAAGAACGCCTTCGCCCCGCAGATTCTTCAGCGTGCGCTTTAATTTATCCGAGAGCGACTCAAACATATAACTCTAGGCGTCTGTCCGCGCTGCGAACGGAAACGGAAATGATAGCGGCGAGGTTTTGGGGTGTCAAGGCGCGTAAACCACAGCACCGCTGGGATTTCGCTTGGGGTTTTATTTAGTTTCTCGCCGTTTTGTACGGAAACAAACTGTACGGTTTTGGCCTCTTGTGTTAAATTCACCACGAATAAATCGTTTGCGCGGCTAAACCGTAAAGCTCGAGTACGATGAGACGGTTCCCTCCCACTCAAAAAACGTATTGAAAAGTCCGCTCGATTGAACTTTTTGTAGGTACTAAATGGACAAACGTGTCGGTCACGCGCCTTTGGGGCGTGACTCGGAAAACTCCCCTAACGACCGAGGTGTGGTTGATCTCGCTGACGCGCGTGTGAAGATCCGCTCGCGAGTCAGGCCGACTACCGAATCGCTCACGCGCGAACTCGACGATATTCGTTCGCTGCTGGACCAAGGTCTTTCAACCGAGGCCAAAGCGCGGCTCTCACTTCTTATTGCCAGCGCCCGCAATCATGCGTCTGTTTTAGCACTCGCGCGTTGCGCACTTTCCGTTGCACTCGAACAACAGGGTCACTATCGCGACTCCCTCGCCGCAGTTTCGATGTACGAAACGCCTGAATCGCGCGCGAAACTCGATAATCACACGACCAGCCATCTCCGCGTGCAAATCGGTCTTGGTTACAACTACAACGGCGATCATCCGAAAGCGATCGCGATGTTGAAGGCGACGCTGCGCGGCTATTCCGAAGGTGGTGGAACCAACCTGGGCCATATTTACGCCGCGTTGTCTC
>DASXRE010000058.1:0-7228 GCA_036506775.1 Pyrinomonadaceae bacterium
GGTCCTGTTTCCAAAGCAGCTTGCCGTTGAGGTCGTAGGCGTAGAGTCCTTCCGAACCAAACATCGCGATCAGGTACTTGCCGTCAGTGACTGGCGTTGAAGCGGCGTGTGACGACTTCGGATGCCGTTTGACCTTCGGAATGCCTTCATACGCGACTCGTTCCCAGAGTATCTGGCCGGTCAATTTATCTATCGCGTAAACCTTCCAGGTGTGCTTGGGATCGTCTTTGACGGGTGCGACCTCGCCGAAGAGTCCGAAACGGGTTTCGTCTTTCATGCTGTTGACTGCGGTGGTGACGAAGATCTTGTTGCCCCAAATCACCGGACTCGAGTGGGCCAGACCGGGAATCTCCAGTTTCCAGCGGACGCCCTGCGATGCAGTCGCGTCCCACTTCACGGGCTGTCCGGGACTTTCAACGACGCCGGTCGCGCCTGGTCCACGAAACTGCGGCCAGTTCTGTGCTGAGGCCGTGGTGGCGATAACGGCGACGATGATTAGAGAGAGTGTCAGTCGTTTCATTAAGAACCTCGGTTTTGAGTTCACGTCTTTCTCCGTGTCTCTGTGCCTCTGTGGTGAAGGTTAACCACAGAGGCACAGAGACACAGAGAAGAAATGCGCAACCTTCGTCACTCCACCCGCTTCAGTTGAGAAGAGTTCGGTCCCTGCCTGAGGGTGGCGCTCGTTACCTTGTCGGCTTCACTGTTGAAGACGAGTGTGACTCCGGCAAACGCAATTGGCCGAAACGTCGTCTTGTCGAGCGCCATTAATTGGTAAGAGTCGCGGCCAAGAACGGCGAAGAGTGTCCCGTCCTTCACGTTGACCGAGATTTCCGGTCCGGGCTCGCCTCTGTACTTGCCCGCGTAGGTTTGCAACGTAGCCGCATCAACTTCCATCGGCGGCTTAGCGCCGGCCTTCTTCAACATGTCCGTGATCGCGGCATTCTTTTCTTCGAGCGAAGACAAAGCCAGTGCGGCGGTGAGTGTTTGTGCGGTCGCGCCGCCATTGTCGAGCGCGATCTTTACCAACTCCGCGTTGCTCTCGCGCACTCCGGTAATCAGCACTTCGTCAACATCGCCGCCATCCTTTTGCAGCAGCAGCTTGATCACTTCCACGTGTTTGCCGTCGATCGCCCAGCTCATCGCCGTCGCGCCGTAGAACGTGTCTTTCACTTTCACGTCGGCACCGCGGTCCAACAGCAGCTTCACTATCGGCGCGTTGCCACGCTCCGCGGCTTTGAAAAGTGCGGTGGCGCCGTAGCGAAACTTCGCGTTGACGTCCGCGCCGCGATCGAGCGCTGTGGTCGCCGCGGCGAGATCGCCTTTGCGCACCGCTTCGAAGAGCTGCTCATTAAGTTCCTGTTTAGGGTTCGACGTAGTTTGCGTCGCAGTTTGCAGAGGCAGCAGCGCCACCAGCGAAAAGAGTAGGACCTTAGGGAGCAACATGGTTTCTCCTGCTGACAAGATCGAGCAACGCCAGATTAACGGATGAGGCCGAACCTGTTAGAATCACCGGAAAATAATGTAACGCAGCAACGTGAGTTTACGTATTCTACATCTTCAGGGTTGCAAGCGAAACATAGTTCATCCTGATCCGTAACGGGTTCCCAAAATGATTAACTTCATCTCCATTATTTTGAACGTCTGCCTGGCATTCTCAGTCGTCGCGGCGAGTGATTGGGCCGAGTGGCGCGGACCTGCGCGCGACGGTATCTCAAACGAAAAAAATCTGCCGGAGAAATGGTCTCTCACCGGCGAGCACCTCGCCTGGAAAGCTCCTTACGGTGGCCGCTCCACACCGATCGTCATGGGCGATCGCGTCTACCTGCAAAACACCTCCGGCCAAGGCGAGACGGAGCAGGAACGGATCATGTGCTTCAACGCCGACAACGGAAAGCTGCTGTGGGAACATCGCTTCAATGTTTACCTCAGCGATGTGCCGCCACATCGCGTTGGCTGGGCGTCACCGGTCGGCGATCCCGCGACCGGAAACGTTTACGTGTTTGGCGTCGGCGGCAACCTGATCGGCTTGAACCGCGACGGCAAGGTGCTTTGGGAGCGTTCGCTCGGTGAAGACTTCGGCCTGCTCACGACGCACGGCGGGCGCACCGTCTCGCCGATCATCGACGGCGATCTCGTGATCACCAGCGGCGTGACTTTTCAGTGGGGCCAGCACGGACGCGGCGCTCATCGTTTCATCGCCTTCGACAAGAAGACCGGCGAGACGGTTTATGTGAGTGCGCCCGGTGGCCGGCCTTACGACACGACTTATGCGCCGCCAATCATCGCGAATATCAACGGCACACGTTTGTTGATCCAAGGCTCCAGTGACGGTTTCGTTCATGCAATCAAGCCGCAAACCGGCGAGCCGGTCTGGAAGTATGAGATCAGCAAGCGCGGGCTCAACACCGGTGTCGTTGTTAAAGGAACCACCGCTATCCTTACGCACAGCGAAGAAAACCTCAATTCGAGTGAAATGGGAATGATGGTGGCCGTCGACGCAACCGCCAAAGGTGAAATCAAAAAGGAACAGATCAAGTGGATGACTTACGGTTGGCAGGGTGGCTTCTCTTCCCCCGTCATCGACGGCGATCGGCTTTATCAGATCGACAACAGCGCCAATATCGCGGCCTTCGACATCAACACCGGCAAGCAACTCTGGCTGCATAATCTTGGCACGATTCAGAAAGCGTCTCCCGTGCTTGCTGATGGCAAGCTCTACGTCGGAACTGAGAATGGAAAGTTCTTCATTTTGAAACCGAGTGCGACCGGAGTTGAGGTTCTCGACGAAAAGCAACTCGGCACCGAGCAGAAACCTGAAGCGATTATCGGTTCCGCGGCAGTCTCGAACGGACGCGTGTTTTTCGCCAGCGACTCCGCGCTTTACTGCATCGGCAAAAAGAGCAACGACAACTCGTCACAAAAATCCGTGTCGGCGACCGGAAGTCCGGTCAGTTCGAATTCGCCGACGCACGTGCAGGTCGTGCCGACAGAACTGATTCTGAAGCCCGGCGACAAGGTCAGCTTTCGCGTCAGACTCTTCGATGCACAAGGTAACTTCATTCGTGAAGAGCCGGCCGCTGAATGGTCGCTCGATCAGTTGAAGGGCACTATCGCGAACGGCCAGTTCACTGCGTCCACCGACGCAATCGCGCAGGCAGGTTTGGTCAAAGCCACCGTCGGCGGCCTGAATGGCACTGCCAGCGTTCGTGTCTTTCCGCCACTTCCGTGGAGCGAAAACTTTGACGCGATGGCGCCCAATTCGCTTCCGCCGACGTGGGTTAACACGACGATGAAGTTCGCCGTGCGCGATCAGAACGGCAATAAGGTGCTGGCGAAGCTGACTGAAGGTTCGTCATTGCTCAGCCGCGCGCGCGCCTACATCGGACCATCTGACTGGTCCAACTACACGGTCGAAGCCGATATTTCAGCAACCCAGAAACGCCGGCAACAAGGCGACGCAGGCATAATCGCGCAACGCTACGTGCTGACGCTCTACGGCAACAGTCAGACGCTGCATATCGAACCTTGGCAACCGGAAGTCAAACGCACGGTGTCGGTCCCGTATGCGTGGAAACCGGATACGTGGTACCGGATGAAATTGCAGGTTGAGAATTTGCCGGACGGCAAGACACGCGCGCGGGGAAAAGTTTGGCCTGCGGGCGAGGCGGAACCTGCTGCCTGGATGATTGAACGCATCGATCCGATTCCTAACCGTCAGGGCGCTCCCGGGCTCTTTGGCAACGGCCTTGCCGAACTCTACTTTGACAACATAAAGGTGTACGCGAACAAATGAGAGTTAAAAATCTATACTTACTCGTCGTCCTGATTCTCTGCGTAGGCATTAACCTTCTCGCGCCCAAGACTTCCGCCTCGGATCCCGGCTCCGGCGATTGGCCCATGTGGGGCGGCACTCCGGACCGCAACATGATTTCCAACATGAAAGGTCTTCCTACCAGTTGGGACGTCAAAACTAAAAAGAACGTGAAGTGGGTAGCCCAGCTCGGCTCACAAAGTTACGGCAACGTCGTCGTTTCCGGTGGCATGGTCTTCGTCGGCACCAACAACGAAGGACTGAAGGATCCGAAGATCACCGGCGACAAGGGCGTGTTGATGGCTTTCCGTGAGTCTGACGGCGAGTTTATGTGGCAGATGGTCCACGACAAGCTCGCTTCCGGGCGCGTGAACGATTGGCCGTACCAGGGCGTGGCTTCGTCGCCGCTGGTCGACGGCGATCGTATTTACTACATCTCGAATCGCGCGGAGCTGATGTGTCTCGATACGCAGGGATTCCGCGACGGAAAGAATGATGGCGTGCAGGACGAGAAGCTGACTGGCCCGAAAGATGCTGATGTGATTTGGCGCTTTGACATGATGGAGGAAGTCGGCTCGTTGCCGCACAACCTCGCCAACTCGTCGCCCGTGATGTACGGTGACCTGATTTATGTCAGCACCTCCAACGGACAGGATGAGAGCCACGTCAACATCCCTTCGCCAAAAGCGCCGTCCATCATCGCGGTCAACAAGAAGACCGGCAAACTCGTTTGGGAAGATAACTCCGTGTTTGACCGCATCCTGCACGGCCAGTGGTCTTCGCCAACCGTCGGAACAATCGGCGGCGTGGTCCAACTGGTTCACGCGCAAGGCGACGGCTGGATTCGCGGCTACGAAGCACTCACGGGCAAGAAGCTTTGGGAGTTTGATACGAACCCCAAAGACGCCGTCTGGCCCAAGACGCGCAACGAGCTGATCAGTACGCCGGTCATTTACGAAGACAAGGTTTACATCGCCAACGGTCAGGACCCCGAACACGGTGAAGGCGTGGGCCACATGTACTGCATCGACGCCACCAAGCGCGGCGACATCACCAAGACTGGTATGGTTTGGCACTACGACAAGATCCGCCGCTCGATCTCCACGCCGGCAATCAAGGACGGCATTGTTTACGAAGCCGACTTCAGTGGTTTCCTGCACGCCTTGGACGCGGAGACCGGTGAGGTTTACTGGACTCACGATCTCTTCGCCGCTGTTTGGGGCTCGCCGATGCTGATCGACGGCAAGATTTACCTTGGCGACGAGGACGGCGACGTCGTGATCTTGCAGGAGGGGAAGACAAAGAAGGTCATCTCCGAAATCAACATGGGCAGCTCCGTCTACTCTACGCCCGTGCCGGCCCATGGCGTGCTGTTTATTTCGAACCGAAATCAACTTTACGCATTAAGCGAAGCATCCGCCGCCAAACCTGCTACGGCGCGAAACTAGGAACGTGAGGCCACGAAAAGGCACAAGCGGCACAAGACAGTCTTGTGCTTCTTGTGCCTCTTTGTGGCGAAAACAAGATGCAAAGTTTTGATTTTCAACCGCGGACACGCGTGATCTTTGGCGCGGGCGCGATCGGTGAACTCGGGAAGCTCGCGCTCGAACTCGGGTTTCGCCGCACGTTGCTGGTCGCCGATCACGGTCTCGTCGCTTCAGGCCACGTCGACGAAGCACTGGCGCCACTGCGAGCAGTGGGTGTTGATGTGGTTCGATTTCACGAGTTCGAAGCGAACCCTGACACGAGCATGATCGAGTCGGGAACGGCTTTCGTCGCCTCACAAGCGATTGATTCGATCATCGGCCTCGGCGGCGGCAGTTCACTCGATTGCGCGAAGGGCATCAACTTCTTGCTGACCAACGGTGGACGCATGGCCGACTATCGCGGCTACGGCAATGCAACCAAACCGATGCTGCCGATGATCGCGATCCCGACGACCGCAGGCACCGGCAGTGAAGCACAAACCTACGCGTTGATCTCTGACGCAGACACGCACGTCAAAATGGCTTGTGGCGATCCGAAAGCAGCATTTCGCGTTGCGCTGCTTGATCCGGAGTTGACGGTGTCGCAGCCACGAAGCATCACCGCGACTTCCGGCTTCGACGCGATCGCGCACGCAGTTGAGACTTACGTCACCACCAAACGAACACCTGTGTCTGAAATCTTTTCGCGCGAAGCGTGGCAACTGCTCGAACACAACTACGAGCGCGTGCTGGCGCAACCGAATGATCTCGAAGCGCGCGGCGCGATGCAGTTGGGGGCTTTCTACGCTGGTGTCGCGATTGAAAACTCGATGCTCGGCGCCACACATGCATGCGCGAATCCGTTGACGGCGAGATATGGAACTGCACACGGCGCGGCGATCGCGATGTTGCTGCCCTCGGTCGTGCGCTGGAATGAATGTGCGGCGGCGGAGCGGTATGCGACGTTGTTGAATCTGTCGAGTGCCGGTGGCAATAACAAAGACCTGGAAGCCACCGAAGCACTTGCTCGTCGACTTGAGGAGCTGGCTACGGCAGGCGGTTTAGCCGCGGATTTGAGCGGATCTGGAATAGCGAAAAACGAGCTTCCTGATCTCGCCGCCGAAGCAGCCGAGCAATGGACCGGCCGTTTTAATCCGCGGCCGTTCAACAAGGAAGGCGCCATGGAGGTCTATTCATGCGCGTATTGAGCGTTCTCCTTTTTTTGTTCTTGTTTACGCCATTTGTCGCCCGCGCCCAGGACACGCCCGCAGAAAACTGGTCGCAGTTCCGCGGTAATCATCAACTGACCGGAGTGTCACAGTCGACTGTTCCGTCCTCACTAAAACCACTGTGGACCTACGAAGCCGGCGACTCAATCGAATCGTCGGCGGCGATCGTCGGCGGCACCGTGTTCATCGGCTCGCAAAAAGGCGAACTCGTGAGTCTGAATCTTGAAAACGGCTCGGTCTACTGGAAGTTCGCAACCGGAAATCCGATTGGTGAATCGTCGCCGGCTTACGGCAACGGCGTGGTCTATATCGGCGACCTCGGCGGCTGGCTGAACGCGATAAACGCGTCCGACGGGAAAAAACTGTGGGCGTTCAAAGCGAATGGTGAGATCAAGTCGTCGCCGGTGGTGTTTGGCGATAGTTTACTGATCGGTTCCTACGACGAGTTTCTTTACTGCCTCTCGACGCGCAACGGCGCAGTGCGATGGAGGTTCAAAACCAATGGACCGGTCCATTCGACGCCGAGCATTTCAGAGGGCATGGCTTTCATTGCCGGTTGCGATGAGCTGTTTCGCGCGATCCGGATCTCGGATGGAAAAGAAGTTTTCAATGTTTCCTCGGGCGCGTACACGGGCGCGTCGCCTGCTCTGCGATCCGGCTCGGCCTTTTACGGCACGTTCGATAACGAGTTCCTGGGTGTCGATCTGGGCCAACGCAAAGTT
>DASXRE010000059.1:0-11737 GCA_036506775.1 Pyrinomonadaceae bacterium
GCCTACGTGATCTACACCTCCGGCTCAACCGGCAGACCCAAGGGAGTGCAGGTCGAACATGAAAGTGTTGCTTCTCTCTTTGCAGCAACGCAGCCTCTGTTCGACTTTAGCGTGAATGATATTTGGACGGTGTCCCATTCTTATGCTTTCGATTTCTCTGTTTGGGAAATCTGGGGATGCCTTTTGCATGGCGGTCGCCTTGTCATCGTCCCGCTCCATGTGAATCAATCACCTGAAGCCTTCCGAGAGCTCTTGCATGCAGAGCAAGTTACGATTCTCAATCAGACTCCCTCGGCTATTCGACAACTTCTTCAGGGCAATGCTAAAGCCGCTGAAGATCTGGCACTGCGCCTCATCATTTGTGGTGGTGAAGCTCTGCCGCGAGAAGTGGCGGCTCAATTGTCAGACTGGGGAGTGCCGGCCTGGAACTTTTATGGTCCCACCGAGGCTACCGTCTGGGCAGCCATTAATAAGATTGCGAGTGTTGACAACGGTAATGGCCCAGTTGCGATTGGACGACCCTTAGCGACCACGCAAATCTATGTTCTCGATTCGAATCTTGAGCTGTTGCCCGTGAACGTGCCTGGCGAGTTGTATATCGGCGGGGCCGGAGTGGCACGTGGTTATTACCAGCGGAGCGAGTTAACCGCAGAGCGATTTGTACCGGATGCCTATAGCAGGGCGGTGGGAGGCAGGTTGTACCGGACGGGCGACCGGGTGCGCTATGGGGCCGCGGGGAAGCTGGAGTTTCTGGGCCGAGTAGATGAACAGGTGAAGCTGCGCGGATACCGCGTAGAGTTGGGCGAAATAGAAAGTGTGCTGGGCGAAGCAGGCGGGGTGCAACAGGCAGTCGTAGTGGTGCGGGGCGAGAATTCGGTGGACCAGCAGTTGGTGGCGTATGTGGTGCTGGAGAATGGCGCGGCAGCGGCGGGCGAGGCGGAAGTGGTGAAGCGGTTGCGGGGGCATCTGTCGCAGAAGTTGCCGGAATACATGATGCCATCAGCGATCGTGGTGCTGGCGGAACTGCCGTTGACGACCAACGGCAAAGTAGACCGCCGCGCGCTCCCCGTTCCCGGCGTCACGACACACACTGAACCTGAAGACACCTACGTGGCGCCACGCACACCAACAGAAGCAGGGCTCACATCAATCTGGAGCGAGGTCCTCAAGATCGATCGCATCGGCATTCATGACAACTTCTTCAAACTCGGCGGACACTCACTCCTCGCCACGCAAGTGGTCTCGCGTATCCGCGATCTCTTCCGCGGCGAGTTGCCGTTACGCTACGTCTTCGAATATCCAACCGTGAACGCACTCGCCGCAAAGATCGACGCCGCTGACGTTAAAGCACTCATCGCGCCGCCAATCATTCCGGTGATGAACAGTGGACCAATACCACTTTCGTTTGCACAGCAACGACTCTGGTTCCTCGATCGGCTCGAGTCGAACACGTCGCAGTACAACCTGCCCGCCGCCTACCTACTGAAAGGTCAGCTCAACGTGGAAGCTCTTGAGTACAGCATTAACGAAGTGCTGCGCCGCCACGCTTCGCTGCGAACATATTTCGTCACTTCCGATGATGGAAGCCCGGCGCAACGGATTTTGCCGCCGGCGCCGTTCAACTTGCCGCAACGTGACCTGCGTCACTTGCCCGAGCCGGCGCGCGAGATTGAAGTGCGGCGTGTGATAGCGGAAGAAGGGCAGAAACCTTTTCAGCTCTCACGCGCGCCCTTGCTTCGTTGCCTGCTGCTGCGCACCGCCGAAGAAGAACACATTTTCATTCTCACGATCCATCACATCATCACCGACGGGTGGTCAATGAGCGTGTTTCTGAGCGAGCTGGCAGTGTTGTACGAATCGTATCTCGAACAACGGCCAGCGCCGTTGCCGGAGTTGCTCGTGCAGTATCACGACTTCGCCGTGTGGCAGCGCAATTGGCTGCGTGGCGAAGTTTTTGATCGACTGCTTGACTACTGGCAGCAGCAATTGAAAGGCGCCCCCGCGCGATTGGAGTTGCCAACAGACAAGCCGCGACCTGCGATTCAGACATACCGTGGCGCGAAGCCGTTTGCCTCGCTCTCGCCGCAACTCGCGCAATCGCTAAGAGAGTTGAGCCGTCGTGAAGATGCGACGTTGTACATGACCTTGCTCGCCGGCTACAACACCCTCCTGCATTACTACACAGGACAAAGCGACATTGTCATAGGCACTGACGTGGCGAACCGCAATCGCGGTGAGACGGAGTCGCTCATCGGCTTCTTCGTCAACGAACTGGTCATGCGCACAGACTTGACGGGCAATCCGACATTCCGCGAGTTGATGGGACGCGTGCGTGAAGTCACACTCGGTGCTTACGGTCATCAGGACATGCCGTTTGATCGCCTCGTCGATGCGCTCAAGATTGAGCGCTCGCCGGCCCATCACCCGCTGTTCCAGGTTTCCTTCGTCTATCAGAATGCGCCGCGCACTACGGTGGACGTTAAATCACTAACGATCAGCACGCTGCCGGTTGAGAATCCAATCGCGCATTTTGATCTGGTGTTGCGTGCGTGGGAGAGCGGGCAGGGAATGCAGTTGATACTCGAGTACAACTCTGATTTGTTTGTGCAAACAACAATCACGCGTCTGCTGGATTTGTTCGAGACGTTAATTGGCATCGTGGTCAAACAACCCGAAGCGCGTCTCGACACGCTGGTTGAGATGCTCATCCAGGCCGACCGCGCACGGCTTTCTGATAAGGGAAAGGCATTCGAAGAGATCGGCCTCAAGAGTCTGAAAAAAGCAAGACGACGCGCTGTCGCCACACAGAATTAGCCACAAACGGCACAAAAATCACAAAAGATAAATGGAAAACCAGATTATTGAAGGCTATCGACTGTCGCCGCAGCAACAACGTGTCTGGCAGTTGATGCAACGAGACGGTGCTTCAAGGTATTGCGCCCGTTGCGCGTTGATGCTCGATGGAGAGCTCGATGTGCATACCTTGCAGGTTGCGGTTCAGGACGTCGTCGCGCGTCACGAGATTTTGCGAACGCGTCTGGAGATCTTACCCGGCATGAGGTTGCCACTCCAGGTCATCGAAGAGGACGGCAATGTGGCTATCGACATAGAAGACCTGAACACCGTCGCCACAGACGCACAAGCGGCTCGTGTTGACGAACTCTTCGCTAAACCAAATTCGGATCGACTCGAGGCTCGGCTCTTACTACTGGCGCCAAACAAGCATCTGCTGTTTTTCAGTCTGCCTGCATTTTTCGCCGACGGTCCAAGCTTGCGCAATCTGATGAAGGACTTGGCCCAATCGTACAAAGCGCGTCTCAAGGCAGGAGAGCCTGACGAAGAGCCGATGCAGTATGTGGATTACGCCGGCTGGCAGAACGATTTGCTTGAATCCCCCGAGGCTGAAGCCGGAAAGCTGTACTGGCGCAAACGTGACCTGTCGGAAACAGCAGCGCTGAAGCTACCGTTCGAGCGTTCTGCTTCGAGCACAACAGAGTGGATTACACGCTCCGAGGAACAGACGATCGAGTTTGCGACGATCGAGGCATTAGCAACCCGCTACAACGTTCCGGTCTCCACCTTTTTACTGGCGGCGTTGTATGCGTTGCTGTGGCGTCTTACAGGCCGGTCGGATTTGCTGATTGGTGTCGCGCACGATGGTCGCCGGTACGAAGAGCTCAGTAGTGTTATCGGTCCGATTGCGAAGTATCTGCCGCTTGCTTGCGCGGTGGGTGATATGGGTTTCGCGCAGTTCGTTGAGCGAGTGCAGGAAGTTATCCAGGAGGCTCGACAATGGCAGGAGGTGTTTACTTACGAGTCTGACGAATCAGCGCTCATGCCATTCACGTTTGAGTACCTGGAACGGGCCGAACCTTACCGGATCGGGGATCTCCAGTTCTCAATGTACAGAGAAGAGGTCTGTCTTGATCGATTCAAGATCAAGCTGTCGTGCGAACGCGAGACTGAGATATTGAAGTTGCAGTTTCACTTCGATGAGAAATACTACGACACAACTGCGATCTCATATCTTTCAAGCCAGTTCTGCACTTTGCTGCACAGTCTTGTTGCTCAACCTGACATAACTATCGGGCGATTAAATCTTCTCAGTAACGATGAGCGGCAGCGGTTGTTAGTTGATTGGAACAATACGAGCGCGGCTTACTCGCTCGATCGTTGCCTCCCTGAACTGTTCGAAGCGCAGGTCCAACGCACGCCGGATTCGATCGCCGTTGTTTATCAGGATGAGAAGCTCACCTACAACGAGTTGAATGAGCGCGCCAACCAGCTTGCATATCAACTGCGCTACCTCGGTGTCGGCATGGAAACTCTCGTTGGCGTAATGATGGAGCGCTCACTCGAGATGATGGTGGCACTGTTGGGAGTGCTGAAAGCCGGCAGTGCTTATCTGCCGCTCGATCCGGAGTATCCGCATGAGCGACTGCGGTTCATTATCGAAGATGCAAAACCGGCGGTCATCGTGACGCAGAAATCACTGCAATCAATTGCAGCCGAGCTGGGTGACGTGTTGATTATTGACGAAGAATTCTCCCGCAAAGGCGCAAAGGCGCCAAGAAGGCTGCAAAGCGACGCGGAGCGCTCTTCCTTTGCGCCTTTGCGCCTTTGCGCGAGTAATCTTGCTTACGTGATCTACACCTCAGGCTCGACCGGTCAGCCAAAGGGCGTGATGATTCCACACCGCGGTATCTGCAATCATATGCTGTGGATGATCAACGCTTTCGACTTTAAGCCTACCGATCGTTTCTTGCAGAAGACGCCGTTCACGTTCGACGCAGCGGGCTGGGAGTTCTTCATGCCGCTGCTGTGTGGTGCGCAGGTCGTGATGGCGGAGCCCGGCGGACATCAGGACACGGCTTATCTCGTCAATGCGATCGCCGAGCATGAGATCACGATTTTGCAACTGGTGCCATCGATGTTGCAGATCGTTTTGAAAGAACGCGGCATTGAGAATTGTCGCACCCTGCGCCACGTGTATTGCGGCGGCGAAACGCTGCCCGGTAGTTTGCACACGCGCTTCCATAACCGTCTCTCGTGTGAGCTGCACAATCTCTACGGCCCAACCGAGTACTCGATCGACGCCGCCTGCTGGCCTTCACAGCCGGAGACGTTTGAGCGCACGGTGCCGATCGGTCGCGCGCTCAGCAACACACATCTGTACGTGCTCGATCAGAACTACGAGCCGGTACCACTGGGCGCGACTGGAGAGTTGTTCATCGGTGGCAGCGGACTGGCGCGTGCGTATCTCAACCGGCCTGAGCTGACGGCTGAACGATTCGTCCCGCATTGCTTCTCCACTGAGCCGGGCACCCGTCTCTATCGCACGGGCGATCTGGTTCGTTACATGCCGGATGGAAATCTCGAATTCCTCGGTCGTGTGGACCATCAGGTGAAAGTGCGTGGTTTCCGTATTGAGCTGGGTGAGATCGAAGCGGTCCTGTGTCGTCATTCGCAAGTGCGTGAAGCTATCGTCGTGGCGCGTGAAGATGGTGCGAACGGCGAGAAGCGACTCGTGGCCTATGTTGTAGGGGAGTTGGAAGCAGCGACGAGTGAGTTGCGCAGTTATCTCAAACAGCATTTGCCGGAATACATGATCCCCGCTGCGTTCGTGGTGCTCGACAAGTTGCCGTTGTTAAGCAACGGCAAGGTGGATCGCAAGCGACTGCCGGAGCCCGAGACGAGTCGTCCATCACTCACGGACGCTTATGAACCACCAACCACAGAAGCAGAGCGAGTGTTGGCTCGCATCTGGAGTGAAGTGCTGCGAGTGGAGCAGGTTGGCATACACGACAACTTCTTCGAGCTAGGTGGTGATTCAATCCTAAGCGTGCAGATCATCACGCGCGCGCACCGGGCGGGGCTACAGTTAACCGCGAAACAGGTTTTTAATCGCCAGACGATTGCGGAACTAGCAGCGGTGGCGGGCAGCGCGACGCAGAGCCAGACGACGCAGGGTGAAGTGACAGGAGCAGTAGAGTTGACGCCGGCGCAGCGAGGGTTCTTCGAGCAGCAACTTGCGGAGCCGAAGCATTGGAATATGGCCAAAATGATCGCTCTGGCCGAAGGGATCGAAGTAAGTGCCCTGCGTGGTGCGATAACAGCAGTGTTGCACCATCACGACGCGTTAAGAAATCACTTTCAAAAGCTCGACGGCGGCCGTTGGCGGCAGTGGTGTGCGGCTGCTGATGAAGGCGAGCTGCCGTTTGCGGAAGTAGATCTCAGTGAAGTAGCCACCACAGAGCTACGCAATTCGATTGAGACAGCGGCAGCAAAATGGCAGGAGACGCTTGACCTCGAGAAGGGACCGATGCTGCGAGCGGTGTACTTCACCCTCGGGCATGAGCGTGGCGCGCGCCTCCTGCTGGTGGTCCATCATTTGGTGATGGACGTGGTCTCCTGGCGCATCCTTTTGGAAGACTTGCAGACGGCTTATCAGCAACTCGCGTCAGCAGCAGATATGCAGTTGCAGGCGCGGAGCACGTCTTATCAGCAGTGGGCGACAAAACTACAGGCTTATGCTTCGAGCTCAGACCTGCAAGAGGAAGTTTCCTACTGGACCGATGAGCGTCGCTCGCGCGTGCAGAGATTGCCGGTGGACCAGGAAGGAAGAAACCTGGAAAGCACGGCACGCTATGTAAGTAACAAGCTTTCGACAGAGTTAACAGAAGCATTGCTGCGAGAAGTGCCGCGTGTCTACAACACGCAGATCGGTGACGTGCTGCTGGCGGCGCTCGCAGGCGCACATCAACGCTGGAGCGGCGAGCGGTTGCTGGTTGTAGACGCGGAAGGACACGGGCGGGAAGCATTGTTTGACGACGTGGATTTGACACGTACGGTGGGCTGGTTTACGTCGATCTATCCGGTGTTGCTGGAGCTGCCGGCCGGCAGTGACTACGGCGAGCGGCTGAAGAGCATCAAGGAGCAGGTGCGGCGCGTGAAGCATGGTGGCGTCGGTTATGGAGTGCTCCGTTATTTGAGTTCGGATGAAGCAGTACGCCGGCAGTTGGCCGCGCAAACGCAGGCGGAGATCAGTTTCAACTATCTCGGACGCTACGAGCAGGCAATGAGCGAAATGAAAGAAGCGGGCTTGTTCCGTGCCGCGCCGGAACGACCCGGGACCCTAAGAGCAGGCGTAGCGGAGCGGTTGTACAAGTTGCAGCTCCTTTGCAGCGTAGTTGGTGGCGAGTTGCAGGTGAGTTGGGAATACAGCAGCGAGATTCATCACGTAGAAACTGTGGCCCAACTGGCCGCTGAATATTTGGAAGAGCTGGAGCGACTGATCCGTCACTGCCAAAGCTCAAGCGCGGGTGGATTTACTCCTTCCGATTTTCCTCAAGCAGAATTAACACAGTCAGAGCTCGACGATTTAATTGCATTGTTTCCCCAGACGGACGATGGCTCGAAGAAGAAGCAGATTGAAGCGATCTATCCGCTCTCGCCGTTGCAGCAAGGCATACTCTTTCACAGTCTCTACGACAATTCAACAAGCATGTATGTGTCGCACCTGAGTTGTGCACTGAGTGGAGAGCTCGACATCGCAGCCTTTAAACAGGCCTGGCAGCGCGTGGTCGATCGTCATGCTGTGTTGCGGACCATGTTTGTTTGGGAGGGTCAGAGCAAACCGCTGCAAGTAGTACGGCAGCATGTGGACTCACCGTGGATCGAACACGACTGGCTACACTACTCAGCCGCCGAGCAGAAGGAACGTCTGGAGATTTATCTCGAAACGGATCGTGAACGGGGCTTTGATTTCCTGCACGCGCCGCTCATGCGTTTGACCCTGATCAGAATGAATGAAGACAGTTATCACTTCATCTGGAGTCATCATCACATGCTGATGGATGGTTGGAGCGCGATGACGATCACGAGAGAAGTCTTTGCGCTGTATGAAGCCTTCGCGCGTGGCGAGGAGTTACAGTTGCAACACACCCTCACTTATCGTGACTACATCGCATGGCTGCACCAACAGCATCTTGAAGAGGCGAAAAGCTTCTGGCGTCAAACACTCGCAGGCTTTACATCGCCGACGCCTGTTGGCGGACTGACTTCTTCACCAGCCAGAAGAAAATACCAGGTGCAACGGCGACGGTTGTCCGTGGATTTAACACGCGACCTGGAGACGTTGGGCCACGAGCACCAATTGACGATGAATACGCTCTTGCAGGGTGCGTGGGGATTGCTGCTTAGTCGACACAGTGGTCGTGACGACGTTCTCTTCGGCGGCACTGTCTCAGGACGTCCAGCGGCACTGCTCGGCGCCGAAGATGTGGTCGGACTCTTCATCAACACGCTGCCGGTGCGCGTGCAGGTGAAGAAAGGAGTTGCGTTGCTGCCGTGGTTGAAGAGTTTGCAGGAGCAACAGCTCGAGGTACGGCAGTATGAGTACACGCCGCTCGTGGAGCTTCACGGATGGAGCGACGTGCCGCGTCACCTGCCGTTGTTCGAGAGCATCTTCGTTTTTGAAAACTATCCGGTCGAGGTCTCGTTTGGTGAGCGAAGCAGGCTACTGAGGATCAGTGAAGTCAAGTTTGATATCGAGGTTAACTACCCACTCGCATTCGTGATCAAACCCGGAGCGGCGTTGACGCTGGAAATGATCTACGACCGTGTGCGTTTCGATAAAGCATACATCGACACGATGCTGCTTCATGTCGAGACGTTGCTCGGCAGCATGGTTGCGAATCCTGGTGCGCTGCTGGATGAGCTGGAGTTCCTGGAAACAGCAGTTGCCGTCCCCGATCTAAGTAAGAGCTTCTCGTTTTAGCTTCAAAAAACAGATTTCTCCCGCAAGGCGCAAAGGCGCAAAGAGGTGCCAGGCGTCGTTGAACTCCCTTTGCGCCTTTACGGGAAAAAACCTCCTTGGTAATCCACAATGAATACCGAGCAGCACCTCGATTGCATCGTAATCGGGTACAACGAAGTACCATTTAGCCGTTACGAGCAGTTCCTGCACACTTACGGCGAAGACTCCGAAGCGTATCGCGATCTGAAGTTCAGCTTCGTCAACCTCGACGGCAAAAAACTCGATTATCCCGGACTGCTGAACCACGTGCGTAGTCTCGCAGATGGGGGTGTGCATGAAGAGCTGAAGTCAGGCGACATTCCGAACCTCGCGGCTGCCTATCTCACGAACTTCCTGCGCCGCCACGGCCACACCGCCGAGTACATGAATCTCTTCCAGTACGAGAAGGAACAGTTCATCGAGTATCTCCGCGCAGATCCGTTGTGCGTCGCCATAACGACAACATTCTATGTCGTCAATCTACCCGTCACCGAGATGGTCGAGTTCATTCGCAAGCACAACCCAAACGTCAAGATCGTTGTTGGTGGTCCACTCGTCAACAACCACGCCCGCAACTATCACGGTGACGCCTTCAAAACGGCGCTGGACGACATGGGCGCAGACATCTACGTGCTCGAAGGCCAGGGAGAGCTCACACTCGCGCGGCTGATCGAATGCCTGAAGAATGGCGGCAATCTCAACGACGTTCCGAATCTCGCTTACTTCGAAGACAAGCAACTGCGGCGCACGACTACCGTTCCGGAAAACAATTCGCTCGATGCGAACTTCATCGACTGGAAAGACTTTGGCGGCACGAGAGATCTTGGCGCGACGATTCAAACCCGCACAGCGCGCAGTTGCGCTTTCAAGTGCTCGTTTTGCAACTATCCATCTCGTGCGGGCGCGTTGACGCTGCTGAGTCTCGACGTCCTTGAACGCGAGCTCGACTCAATCCTCGCGCTCGGCGGCGTGCAGAATGTCGTCTTCATCGATGACACATTCAACGTTCCTTTTCCACGCTTCAAAGATCTCTGCCGGATGATGATCCGCAAAAAGTATCCGTTCAACTGGTTCTCATACTTCCGTTGTAGCAATTCCGATCAGGAAGCGATCGACTTGATGGCTGAGAGCGGCTGCAAGGGCGTGTTTCTCGGAATCGAATCCGGATCGCCGTCCATCCTGATCAATATGAACAAGTCAGCGACGGTCGAGAAGTATGCGAAGGGAATCGAGATGTTGCGGCGCAACGGAATCCTGACGTTCGGATCGTTCATCACCGGTTTTCCGGGTGAAACTGACGAGACGGTGCAGGAGACGATCGACTTCATTCGCACGACGCGGCCTGACTACTACCGATCGCAGATGTGGTACTGCGAGCCGGGCACGCCGATTCAGAACGAGCGCAAGAAATATCAGATCGAAGGTGAAGGATTCGTCTGGAGTCACGCGACGATGGACAGCATGGGGGGGATGGACCACATCGATCGGATGTTCCTGGCGATCAATGAATCCGTTTGGTTGCCGCAGTGGTCGTTTGATTTCTGGATCATTCCGTATCTGATGGGGAAGGGGATCAGTCGCGATCGGTTCCGTGAGTTTATGACCGTCGCACATAAGATGCTGACGCTGGAGATCGCGTCAGTGCCGCCGCAGCAGAAGAAGATGTTGCAACAGGAGCACCTGCAAAGCCTCGTGCGCACTGCACAAAGTTGAGCCACAGATTTTCACAGATGGATACAGTTAAAGATTACTGGTTGGAGAAACTCGCGGGCGACCTGGTCGTCACCGGTTTGCCGCTGGACCATCGTCGGTCCAGGCGCGCTGTAAGAAACAAAGAACGATTGTCATTCTCCATTAATGCGGAAACTGAGGCGCGCCTGCGCAAGCTCACCGGTAATGACGAATCCCTCCTGTTCGTCACGTTCATCATGGCGTTGAACGTTTGCCTGTTCAAATATACCGGTAATGAAGACATCATAGTCGGCACCACTGCTTACGACAGCGCGTCGATGAACAGACTGCTGGCTTTGCGCACGCGTGTCACCGCAGACCTGACTGTGAAGCAACTGCTACTCGACATCAAAGACACGCTTGTCGAAGCCTATGCTCATCAGAAATTCTCCTTCGAGCGGCTCGTCGAGCTACTGAATGTCGAACACCTGCCGCATCGCATGCCGCTCTTCGATCTTATGGTCGTACTCGGGGCCACGGATTACACGGATTATTTTAAGAACGATGTCACGCTGATCCTGAAAGTGAAAGACGACGCGATAAGTGGGGCGATGGATTACAAGCCGGATCTTTTCACGCGTGAGAGCATCGAGGTCCTGGCCCGGCACTTACAGGAGATCTTGCGCGCGGCTTCAGAGTCACCCGATCAAACGATCTCGCAACTCGAGCTACTTTCTCCGTCGAGGAGGAAGGAGTTGGTAGTCGAATACAACAACAGTGCGAGTGAGTATCCGCGAGATAAAACCATCGTTCAACTTTTCGCGGAACAGGTCGAAAAGACGCCGGCACACATCGCACTCGAGTTTCAGAACGAGAGCGTTACCTACCGCGAGTTCTACGACCGTGTAAATCAACTCGCCAATTGGCTGCGTGCCCGCGGTATCAGACCGGGCGTCCCTGTCGGTATTTATCTCGAACACTCGCTGGAGACAATCGTCGCGCTTCTTGGAGTGCTGAAGGCCGGTGGGTTCTACGTGCCGTTCGACACCGCACACCCGCGCACACGTCTGGACTTCATGCTCGCCGACACAGCGACTCCACTGGTCCTGACGCAGGAGCGCCTGGTCGAAAAGCTTGCGGGCAGCGATGTCGAGATCGTTTCGATCGACACGAACTGGCCGGCGATTGCACTCGAAAATGCTACGCCGCCGAAAACCGAGACAACGCCTGACGATCTCGCATACGTCATCTACACCTCAGGCTCGACAG
>DASXRE010000060.1:0-19648 GCA_036506775.1 Pyrinomonadaceae bacterium
AGCCGCCCATGCACCCGCATCCGCTGAACATGCCGGCAGACCAAAACGCCCAGCAGTTGCCGCACCCACCGCCGCCCGAGGACCCACTCGCTCATCTCATGTTTCCGCCGGACATGATTCTGAACCACGCGCGTCAACTTAATCTCACTGATGAACAGAAAGCGTTTATGCGCAGTGAGGTTCAAAAGGCGACCGTCACCTTTCAGGAACTACAGTGGAAACTTCAGGACCAGACGGAACTGCTGCACGAGACGATGAAGTCAACATCCGTGAATGAGCAGCAAGCGCTCGCGCAACTCGACAAGGTCCTCGAGATCGAACGCGAGATAAAACGATTGCACATCGGACTGGCAGTGCGCTTGAAGAACCGGTTGACACCAGAACAACAAGAGCAGCTCCACAACATGCGAATGGATCACGACATGAGGATGGAAGGACCGGCCGGTAGCCAGGACAAGCCACCGATTCAGTAACTGAAAATAGCCATCTGTTTAATCGTTGGACGACTGCAATCGCTTGCGCTGCAGGGTGCTGCGATAGCTGTCTTCCAGATACTCCGCACCGTCAGCCGTCAGATACATCCGAGCATCATCGGTATTGATGAGTTTCTTCTGCGCAAGGAACCAGATGGTGAACTCCAGATGCTCACGCGGACGGCCAATCATCTTTTCGAGCTCCAGCAAAAAGATGCCGGGATTCTGCGGCTCAAGCCGGCGCTTCGTGTACAACGCCTCCAACACCGTCAACCGCACCATCTGCTCCAGCTCAAAGTTGTTCTCCGACTCTGCACCTGCGGATACAAGGCGCCAGCGATCCTTCCTCTGCCGCTGGTGAGTCGCGTCAAACTGGGCGCGTTTCTCAGGATTAGAGAGTACCTGGTAAGCCTCGGTGATTTCGCGGAATCGAGCTTCATTTCCCGTTTCGCGATTATCAGGGTGGTAACGTTGAGCGAAGATCCTGTAGACGCGATTGATGGTCTCAGGTTCAGCACCGTCACTTACCTGAAGGATTTCGTAATAGTCGACATGTCCGTTCGCAGGCATCCGGCTTTTACCTTTCTTCGAGCTTCGGGGGGTGGGTAATCGAGCCTGGCTTACAGGCCGAAGGAAACTCCTGAGTACATCATATGCAGCCAAAGGCCCCCACGTCGACGACTTTTTGCTGTGAAATCGGGTCGGAGCCTGACGCCTCACCTGAAACCTGTCCTCCTAAGACGGCGTAAAGACATCGATAACCCTGGTATCCAATCAATCTGACAGACTACAGAAAGAGGTTTCCATGCGTTCACCCGCTCAAGTCCGCAATTCGCGCGCTGCATTCGCCAACCGCGGCTCAGTTCTTCTTCTGACCTTGATTACCCTTGTGGTGCTGGGATTCGCCCCGGTCATCCACGCCCAGGCGCCGCCCATAATTGACCGCGAGCTTTTCTTCGGCGATCCCGAGA
The DNA here is from genome assembly GCA_036506775.1 of Pyrinomonadaceae bacterium. Lineage (GTDB taxonomy): Bacteria > Acidobacteriota > Blastocatellia > Pyrinomonadales > Pyrinomonadaceae > PSRF01. Next base: position 1,445 of record DASXRE010000060.1, read on the forward strand.
TCTCCGGCGCGCAGATTTCGCCTGATGGTGCCTACATCGCTTTCATCAAGCCGTTTAAGGGCACGCGCAACATCTGGGTGAAACGCACGGCTGACCCATTCACTTCAGCTAAACCGATCACGGCTGACACCTCCAGGCCAATCCGTGCTTACTTCTGGTCGCGCGATGGCAAGTATGTTCTCTTCGTGCAAGACAAGGGCGGCGACGAGAACTTCAATGTGTACGCAGTCAATCCCGCGGATAGCCCCAGTGCCGACCAGGACGTCCCGGCCACGCGCAACCTGACAGATGTGAAGGGAATACGAGCCGCTATCTATGCGGTACCACGCAGTGAGCCGGACGCAATCTACGTCGGACTAAACGATCGTGACGCTGCCTGGCACGACCTCTACAAAGTAAAGATCTCAACCGGCGAACGTACACTCGTCCGCAAAAACACAGAGCGGATTACCGGCTGGTTCTTCGATTTGAAAGATCAACTGCGACTCGCGACACGCTCGGCGGAAAACGGTGACACTGAAGTTTTGCGCGTCGACGCAAACGGCTTTAGCAAGGTGTACTCGTGTAGCGTGTTTGAGACTTGCAGACCGGTTCGTTATCACAAAGATGGCGAGCGCACATACTTCATTACGAACAAAGGCAATGACATCAATCTGATTCGGCTCGAGCTGTTCAATCCAGCTACTGGCAAGGAGGATCTGGTCGAGTCGGATCCGATGAATCGCGTCGATTTCGGTGATGCCTCGTTCTCGGAAGTCTCTGATGAACTGATTGCCACCAGCTACGAAGACGAACGCGAGCGAATTTACTGGAAAGATAAAAGCTTCGAGGCCGATTACAAATTTCTCCAGAAGAAACTGCCCGGCAAAGAGATCGGTTTTAACTCCTCAACCAAGGATGAAAAACTGGCGCTTATTAGCGCCTTCAGCGATAACGATCCGGGATCCACGTATCTATTCGATCGCACCGCGAAAAAATTGGCGCTTCAGTATCAAGCACGCGAGAAGTTGAACCGCGATTACCTCGCGCCGATGAAGGCGGTCAAATACCCATCCTCTGACGGCCTTGAGATTCCGGCATATCTAACGCTTCCCAAAGGCGTCGAGGCAAAGAACCTTCCGGCGATCATTCTTCCTCACGGTGGACCATGGGCGCGCGACGCTTGGGGTTACAACTCCTTCGCCCAGTTTCTGGCGAACCGCGGTTATGCCGTGCTGCAACCGAACTTCCGTGGCTCGACGGGTTATGGCAAGAAGTTTCTCGATGCGGGCAACAAACAATGGGGCCAAAAGATGCAGGACGATGTGACTTGGGGAGCGAAGTACCTGATCTCCCAAGGTATCGCGGATCCGAAACGTGTCGGTGTGATGGGCGGCTCGTATGGCGGCTACGCCACACTGGCCGGAGTAACATTCACACCTGACGTTTACGCGGCAGCAGTTTCAATTGTTGGCCCATCAAATCTGATTACCCTCCTTGAGTCGATTCCGCCTTACTGGGAACCGATCAGAAAACTGTTTTACGAGAGGATGGGCGATCCGAACACGCCCGAAGGTAAGGCCCAACTGGAACGCCAGTCGCCGCTCAATTCAGCCGACAAAATCAAGACTCCGCTGCTGGTTATTCAAGGAGCCAATGACCCGCGCGTAAACAAGCGTGAGTCTGATCAGATCGTGATTGCCTTACGCGATCGAGGTTTCCCCGTCGAGTATCTGGTGGCGCCTGATGAGGGCCATGGTTTTGCGCGGCCGGTTAACAACATGGCGATGTTTGCGTCGTCTGAGAAGTTTCTGGCGAAGTATCTCGGTGGCCGTTATCAGGAGACGATGACTCCCGAAGTGGCGCAGCGACTGAAAGAAATCTCGGTCGACGTCAAGACGGTTGCGCTGCCGAAGAAGATGGAAACCAGTTCGGTGTTGCCGAAACCTTCCGTCGATCTTCAACCTGGCATTTCGAACTACAAAGCTTCGATTGCCGCCGGCGGTCAAACAATCCCGCTAACTATCAAGAAAGAGATCAAGGAAGAAAACGGCGCCTGGACCGTCAACGAAACTGCGCTCACACCGCAAGGTGAGATTGCAGATACCAGCACCATAGAAAAGGGAACTCTGCTGCTCAAGCGACGCATCATCAAGCAAGGTCCGATGACGATTGATATGTACGTCAAGCCTGACAAAGTAAGCGGTTCGATGACGATGAACGGACAAGCCAAACCAATCGATGCTGAAACGGGCGGCACTCTGTTTGCCGACGGCGCCGGCAGCTACGACGTGATTGCCTCGCTTCCACTCGCGGATGGATACAGTCTTTCGTTTAGAAATTTCGACGTAATGAAACAGAAACCTCAGATGAAACAGTTGAAGGTCGTCGGCTCGGAGAGCGTCACGGTTCCGGCTGGCACCTTTGACGCTTACAAAGTCGAGATTCTGTCTGCCGACAGCGATGCAGACAAACAGACGGTATGGATCGCAAAGGACACGCGGAAAGTGGTGAAGATCGCAGCGTTGTTGCCAGGCTTGGGTGGCGCATTGCTGACTTCCGAACTTGCGCCGTGAGGGTGCCCGCTCGTTCCAGGGAAACAAGATTCCTCTGTGTGCCTCTGTGCCTCCGTGTCTCTGTGGTCCCAACCGTCAGCGCCGAACACCACAGAGGCACAGAGACACAGAGACTGCACCCCTTATGTGACTGCCTTCTTGCGAAACTGCCTTAGTCCCACGAACAAGAACAGCGCATCGAAGATCAGCAAGCCGAGCAACACTGCCAGAACCGGCAGGTGCGGAAACTGCGGCACGAGCGTCCCACGCAAACCCTCACTTGCGTAGACCAGCGGATTCACCAGCACGATCTTCTGCAAGATAGGAAAGTTTGCGAGCGCACTCCACGGGTAATAGGTGCAGCCGAAGAAGATCATCGGCGTCAGGACCAGGCTGAACATCAATCCAATCTTTGTTTGATCGATACTACAGCCCAACGCCAGACCACCGCACGCAGATAAAAGCGCGACGAGCAAGGTGATGCCCGCGAACGTTGCCGGCGAGCTGAGGTTCAAATCAACTCCGGGACGCAACAACACCCACGCTGCCGGAATTACGGCGAGTCCGGCGACGACGGCCTGGGCCGCGCCAAAAAACACTTTTTCGATCGCCAGCCACGAGATTTCGATTGGCGCGAGAAGTCGGTCCTCGATCTCGTGAGTAAATTGAAACTCACCGATCAGCGGCATCGCGACAGCCCAGACGCCGGTGAAGATCATGCTGATGGCCATGATTCCAGGCAGCAACAGACTCTTGTAGATCGTTGGCATGTAACCGCTGCTCACCATCACCCGTCCGAAGATGAAGACGAACATCATCGGCTGCAGAAACGTCTGGAGCAGCAGCGGAACGAAGTTGCGCCGGGCGACGTGAGCATCACGCGCCAGCAGGGCCAGAAAAGTTTTCCAGTTCATTCGCGCAGACTCCGTCCGGTGTGGTGCAAGAACAGATTTTCCAGGCTTGGTTCGGAGATGTGTACATCAGACAGCTCGACGGAAGTTGCAGCGGCGAGGTTGGCGATCTCGGAGACGAGTGAACCTCCACGATCCGCGTAAAGATCCGCGTTGTTCTCTCCGTCTGCATCCGTGTTAACACGGACCTCCCGAACTCCCGCCAAACTCTCCAATCGTTGAAACAACTCCGGAGAATGGTGGCCGAAGCGTACGCGCAGGAGGTAACCGCCGGGCACTGAAGCTTTCAACTCCGCAGGGGTGCCCAGCGCTATCATTCGTCCGTGATCGATGATCGCGAGACGCTGACAGAGAGCGTCCGCCTCTTCCAGGTTGTGTGTCGTGAGCAGAATCGTCTTACCACTCTGATTGTATTCGCGGATGATTTCCCAAAGCAGCAGGCGCGTCTGCGGATCGAGACCGGCGCTCGGCTCGTCGAGAAAGAGCACCTGCGGATCGTGCATCATCGCGCGCGCGATGGAGAGACGCTGCATCATTCCGCCGGAAAATCCGCGCGCCAATTGATCCGCACGGTCAGTTAACTTGAATCGCTCGAGCAACTCCGCCGCGCGAGTGGATCGTGTTTGTGAATCAAGACCGAAGTACGCCCCATGAAAGAGCAGGATTTCGCGTGCGGTCAAGGTGAAATCGAGATTAGGTCGTTGGCCCACGACACCAATCAGTCGTTTGACTTCGACTTGCTGCGCCCACACATCGTAATCGCCGATCCACGCTTTACCATTCGTGGGCCGCACGCGCGTGGTGAGGATGCCGACGGTAGTTGACTTGCCGGCACCGTTTGGACCAAGCAGTCCGAAGATCTCGCCGCCTTCGACATCGAGCGACAGACCGTCCAGCGCCAGGATTTCGCGCGCCGGTTGGTCCTTGCTCCTGCGTCTTGCAACGAAGCCTCCGCCAGCAGCAAGTGGGGGCGGCGAATTATAGACCTTGCGCAAATCACGTGTGCGAATACCAGTCTGCATCGTTTTCATCATTCGAACGGAATAGTAGCCTTCGTTCCGGATACGATCACGCCGCCGCGATCGCCTGGTGTAATCGACCCGAACCGCTCCGCGTAAACTGGCGGTAAAGGACGCGCGTTGGGCGGCGCCAGCCACAAACGCAGCAAGTGGCGTTTGCGTTCCGGTGCCGGGAAATCTTCGAACGCCGTGCGGTCGTGCAGAATCGTATGGTTGTGCACGAGCTGAATATCACCCGATTGCAGTTCCATCATCAAGTGCAGCTTCGGATCGTTTGCCAGTTCATCGAACAGATCCAGCGCTTTAACTTGAAGCGGAGTGAGCGCAGGAACCTCAGGAAAACGCCGCGCTGACTCGATGTATTGCCGCTGGTAAATCGTCGAAACCAGCCCTTCGTGGTAGTTAAAGACGGGAATGTTGAAATATGGTTTGCTGCCTTGAGGCACTTCACCACGTCGATCCGTTTCGATCGGATCAAGCAAGACTCTCAGCAAGTCTGGCCGGCGCCGGCGCATCTCATTGAACATCGTGGTGGACGATACAAGGCTCGACAGGCCACCCGATTTCGCAGTCTGCAAGCACAACAAGCCAACGACGTCGCACGAATCTGTGTGATGAGTCTGCCGCTCGCGCGTCTGGTAAATGCGCGTATGCGGATCGTTGCTGGAACGTCCGAGATCCCTGACGTGTCCGAGCAGGTGTCCTTCCGCGTTTTGCATTCGCAGAGCGCCAAGGTGAACACCAATCACGAGAAAAGCGATGGCGGCCTCACGTTTGGTCCAGCGTTCAAGCGGAAGGCCTCTGACAAGCACGAACCCGCGACCATTGAGCACTTCCTCAAGAAGACTTTGCAGGCGTGGCGCGAGCGTGGGAAGTGGAACCTCTCTCGCTCGGATCGACGCGAAGTTGACAGTCGCCCCTGGGAATTGCGAATTCTCTAATCGAGTGACCGCACGCCCGAGTTCCTCATTTTCGGCTTCGGACAAGCGTTCGATCCAATCATCGCGAGCGACGAGTTCTGGACCGTACCAAACCGAACGATCTCGAATTTCCGGCGGTAAAGTAGCAGTTCGTGATGAATCCGTTGCCTTCACAGCACACCGCAGATCTATAACACATTCTTCGTTGTATAACGGTGCCAACCGTGCACTCCTTGGCTGCCTGGAACAGCGCTTTGCCCGGTGGCCTTCCATTGCCGTTCCAATGCGATACTCGAGTCACTTTTCACCGGGCGTTCATCAATTCGCCCAACAACTCCAGCAGCATGTCGTAATCCACCGGCTTCACCAGATGCCCATTAAAGCCGGCTTCTTCTGACTTGCGGCGGTCGTCTTCCTGGCCCCAGCCGGTCAGCGCGATCACGACGATATCCTTGCCCCACGGCTGTTCGCGCACGCGGCGGCAGACTTCGTGGCCATCCAGTTTCGGCAATCCAATGTCCAGCAGCACGACTTCCGGTCGATACTTTTCCACTGCCTGGATTGCCTCCAGACCATCATGGGCCATGAAGGTCTGGTTGCCGGTGATCTCCAGCAGCATCGCGAGCGAGTCCGCGGAGTCTCTGTTATCGTCAACGATCAGGATTCGTCGTCCCGGTGGCGATTCCGGCTCAATCTCCGGCTGAGATTCGACCGCTGTTGGTTTGCTCAGAGCGGGCAGACGCACGGTGAACTCACTTCCCAGTCCCTCGCCGGCGCTAGTCACCACAATCGATCCGCCATGCATCTCAACCAGCCGCTTTACTAACGTGAGCCCGATTCCCAGTCCGCCCTGAGATCGTTCCGAGGTCCGGTCCACCTGCATGAACATGTCAAAAATGCTGTCTAACTTGTCCGCTTGTATTCCGGCGCCGTTGTCCTTCACGGTCACTATCACTTCACCGCCGGCTCGCTTCGCGCTCAGTGAGATCTTTCCTTCCGGTCGCGTGTACTTGCTACTGTTATTGAGCAGATTGCCGAACACCTGGGTCAATCGCGCGCGGTCGGCGCTCAGGTAGACTGGTTCGTCGGGTAAGTCGATAGTGAGCTGATGACCAGCGGAGTCGAGCAGCGGACGCGCAACTTCGACAGCCTGTTGAATCACCGATGAGAGTTCAACTTCACTGCGGCGCAGTTCAAGACGGTCGTGCGTGATGCGATTGAGATCGAGCAGATCGTCCACCAGCCGGACCATCTGGCCCAACTGGCGCTCGATAGTCTCGTGTGCCCGTTTGAGAATCTCGCTGTCGCCGTCTGCCCGCTTTAGAACTTCGAGCATGTTGCTCATCGGCGCGAGTGGGTTTCTGAGTTCGTGAGCGAGCGTCGCGAGAAACTCGTTCTTGCGCCGGTCGTTTTCAGACAAATCCGCCGCCAAGCGGCGCAAATTGTCTGCCAACTGTTTTCGTTCGGTAACGTCCTGGCTGACTGTCGCAAAGCCGACGGCCTGATTGTTGGCGTCGGTGAGTTTCAGCACCTTGTAAGCCATCCAGCGGGCATCACCGGTCTTGAAGTGTCGGAAACGAATCTCGATCTCGCCGTGACCCTCTTCTGCGACCTTCGGAAAAAACTCGTTCATGATCATGGCTTGATCTTCGGGGAAGAAGAAATCCTTGACCGAGGTTTGGCGAGCTTCTTCGATGCTGTCCAATCCGACCATCTCCAGGCCGGCGTGATTGACGAAGAAGGGAATACCTTCGAGATCACAAATGCCGACGAAGTCAGTACTGCTTTCAATGAGTCTGACGAAGTTTTGACGCTCGCTTTCGGCGCTCTTGCGCTCCGTCACATCGCGCGCAATTTTGGAAGCGCCAATAACATTTCCGGCATCGTCCTTAATAGGCGAGATGGTGAGCGAAACGAAGAAACTCTGTCCGTCCTTGCGCACTCGCTCGGTTTCGTAATGCTCAATTCTTTGTCCGGCTCTCAACCGGGCAATGATTTGATCTTCCTCAGCGATCCGCTCTGGTGGAATCACAAGCGAGATGTGGCGGCCCACAGCTTCTTCGGCCGTATAACCAAAAAGCCGTTCGGCGGCGGCATTCCAGCTTTGAATAATGCCGTCAAGCGATTTGCTGATGATGGCGTCGTTTGAGGATTCGACGATTGACGCGAGAAGGCGCGCCGTAAGCAACTGGCTTGCTCTGTCGCGCTCAACCAGCCGCTGCGCCGCAACATCGCGAAAGATCAGCACGCAGCCGGATACGTGTCCTTGCTCGTCACGAATTGGCGCCGCACTATCGTCGATCGGACACTCGGTGCCGTCTTTTCTGACGAGCACCGTGTGATTCGCGAGACCCACAACCACTCCCTCTCGCAGCGCTCTCATGGCCGGGTTTTGCACTGGCTCGCGCGTGACTTCGTTGAGGATCCGAAACACGCTTTCAAGCGACTGGCCCAGCGCATCGATGTGTGACCATCCGGTTAACGACTCTGCGATTTCGTTGAGGTAAGTGACGCGTCCTTCGATATCCGTTGTGATGACGGCGTCGCCGATGCTTCGCAAGGTGGTTCTGAAAACTTCACGACGTTCAGTCGCCCTTGCCTGAGCAATCCGCGCTGCTTCGCCGAAGCCGATGATAATGGAACAGGTGAAAAGGTACGCGACCAAACCGACCTGATTTGCGACGCCGCTTAGATCAATGTTGCCTCGTGGTGGAATAAACAGATAATGACATGCGAGGTAGCCGATTAACGTGACCGGGATGGCGACGCGATACCCGCCCCACCACACCGCAGCGGCGACCGCGCCGAAGAGGGTCACGAGCGGAAAGGCGTCGCCCATCAGCGGATCGAGCAGCCACCGCAGTACCACGGCCAACACAATGGCGACGAATCCGAAAGCGTAGGGTCTGAGCGAGCGCACCTGTTTCCTGATGATCTGCGTTTAACTTCGAGGGATTGACGTTAGGGGCGGCTGAATTCTAACGTCGAAGATTGAGCACGTCCAACATGGGTTAATGATTTAGTAGAAAACTCAACTAACTTTTCTGTCGTAACATGTCTCTATATCACTGAAGACGCCGAATTGCATCCGGAGTATCGATGACACCGCTTGAATCGCCTGACGAACTGCTCGTAATCGCGGCGATTCTTGGCAATCTGGAGGCGTTTGAGCAACTGGTCGTGCGATACCGCCCGGCGGTCGTGCGGCTGGCGCGGACAATTGTGGGCGCCGACGACGCCGAAGACGTCGCGCAGGAATCATTGCTGCTGGCGTTCAAGGCGCTGCCGACCATCGAGGAGCCGCGAAAGTTTGCGGCGTGGCTGTCGGCTATCACGCGTCATCGCGCTTTGCGGTTTAGCAAGAGTGAAACGGCTCACCTGAGCAAGCGCGTGCCGCTGGATGAAGCGTTGCTCGAAAAAATCGAAGCACTGGCAAAGCCGTTGGTGGAAAAGGAGAGAGACGCCGAGATGCTCGCAGCCATCGATGATTTGCCGGCAGATTACGGAATGCCGTTGAAGTTACGCTTTCTCGACGAAATGCCGCTGAACCGGATAGCCGCGTTCATGGGAGTTCCACTCTCGACGGTAAAGTGGCGCATTCATCACGGCAAGAAACTGTTGCGGGCAAAAGTTGAATTAACAAGTTAGAAAGAGGAAGACGAAATGGAACAAGAAACAGTGAAACTGCTCAACGTCCTGCGGCGAATAGCGCGCGCGGCTGGTTATGCCGCCTGGACCAAACCCGGCCCAGACGCCACGCAATTCTGTGTTTCGCAATACAACCGTGTACTCGGTCGACTCAGCGAACTCGAGCCCGCCATCAAACCTTTGTTTACGCCCTTGAGCGACTCCGCCTCCGCTGAAGTGGTGCGCCTGGCCGCTCGCGAGTTGATCGCCTACTTCGAAACCGACGAGCCGGAGTTTGAATTCGGTCGCGGCTTTAGACAGCGTTTTTATCACGGCTGCGGTCCTCGCGTGCCGCGCGTGCCGCGCGTGCCGTTCACGTGGAGCTGCGATTAACTCGCTCGGTTTGAATTCAGAATCAGGAGTAAGTATGGAAAGAGATAAAGAGTTGGCCAAGTTGATCAATGTGCTACGCCGCACATCGCGCATGGCGCTGCAATCTGAGTGGACTGGTGGGCAGGAAGATGCGGCTGCCTTTTGCACTGATCAGTACAATCGCGTGCTGACACGCCTCAAGGAGCTTGATCCTGGCGTGAGCGTAGTTTTTGATCCTTTGCCGGCTGGCAGTTCACTAACTGTGGTCGCCATGGCTTCACGCCAACTGGCGGCTTATTACGAAGACGAACTTGGACCAACAAAAGGCTTTGGTCGTGGCTACGGTTTTGCCGTCGACCCAAGGATGTTTCGCGAGTTCTGGGACAGATCGGCTCGTGAATTCGAAGACCTGGGCGAGTTTATTCGTGAGAGCATCGACGAGTGGCTGCGCCGTAAAAAGGACGCGACTCACACGGAGAAAGGCCCAACCGAAAGCAAAACTACTTAAGCTCAGAAATTGCAGGGACTCTTCAACACCGGCACTTTCGGCCGCACTGTATCGCGGAATTTGATCTTCTTCTGTCGCAGTGCAGCTACCGCCGCTTCAACCTGTTCGGGCGTTAGCGCGACATTCGACTGGAAGAACACCCAATCAATGTCCTCCTGATACTCACGACGTTCTTTCGCTTTCGACATGCCGTCGCGAATAAACCAGAGGTTGAAGTTGATCGACATCGTGTCCTCGGGATAATACTCACCGCCATGCTCGGCAAATAATTTACCGTCGACGTAATATCGGACCTTTTGGTCCATGACCTGAGTGACGAGCGTGTGCCAGCCGGCCTGACTGCCGTTACTCGTTTGGAAGACGTTGTCTTTCTTCCAGTTCGGTTCGGGACTGAAAGTCTCCCAGGTTGTCGCATAGAGCGTTGGCCCATCAATGCCCCAGCCGCCGTTTGGCAGATACTCATAATCCAGCTCGCTGTAGTTAGGATCCATTGCAATTTTTAGCGGGCTGATCGTGTAAAAGCTTTGCACGACCTGATCGCCATTTGGCCCCGACACCGGCGCATCGGTAAAACGAACACGAGCAGCGTACGTGCCTTCGAAATATTTTCGCTGCTGACAGATCTGACTCTGGGTGGTGTTGGCGGCAGTGCCATCCGTAGTCGAAGTCATGCGCAGGATCCGGTTTTTAGGCTGTTCGGGATCCTTGAGGATCGAAACTCCTTCTTCCTTCCACGCCGCGCCCGGCACTCCTGGCCAGCCTGCTTCAGTGCGAATGATCCAGCCGTTCTGCTTTAGCTCCTGCGTGTTCGCGTAACTGAAGTCCTCGAAGAGGAGCTGTGTCTGAGGCTGAGGAGGGACGATCCCAGCCATCAGAAAGAAGAGGGCGATTAGCGAGAGAATTTTCATGGTGCTCCTGAAGTCGCACATGCTAACCGGTCATGTATGGAATTGCGAACCGAGCGGGCGTAGAATTGCCGGGCGTAGAATTACCGCCCAGGGGAGTCAAACAAATGGCCGAACAGAAACAGACGGAACTTGCTTCCGCGCCAACTCAAAAACTGCCTGCCGTTGGTTCGCCTGCTGTCGACGATGCGAAATTTACAGGAGAGCAGCAGCGCATCGAAGACATGATTGCCGCGGATATGCCGTTGAGCGGCATCCTGTCAGAGCTTGTGCTGATGATCGAAGCGCAGTCGCCGGAAATGCTCTGCTCGATTCTGTTGCTTAGCGACGACGGCAATCACGTGCGGCACGCCGTGGCGCCGAGCCTTCCGGCGAATTACGTCAAGGTCATCGATGGTAGTCCGATTGGACCGAAACACGGTTCATGTGGAACTGCGATGTTTCGAGGAAAGCCGGTAATCGTCACCGACATCGCGACTGATCCGCTCTGGGATGAATATCGAAACTTTGCGTGGGCGATCAACGTCGCCGCCTGCTGGTCCACGCCGATATTGTCGAGCAAAGGCAAGGTGCTTGGTTCGTTTGCGATGTACTACCGCGATCCGCGTGGCCCTATGCCTCAAGAACAGCACCTTACGGACGTAGCCGTCAGGCTCGCAGCGCGCGCGATCGAGCACAACGTGGCGCGTGAGCGGGCCGTCGCAGGTTCAAATGAGCGGTAACGTAAACATAACGCCGAGTCGTCAGGCGTTCATTTTTGATCTCGACGGCACACTCGTCGACAGTGTCTACCAGCACGTACTCGCGTGGCGCGAGGCGCTCGAGGCCGGCGGAATTCATCTCGCTGTCTGGCGGATTCACCGTCAGATCGGGATGAGCGGCGGACTCTTCGTCAACGCCCTGGCGCGTGAAGTTGGACGCGAGGTCTCGCCTGAGGAAGCTGAGCAGATACATCGGGTACACGGCGAGGCGTTCAAGAAGTATGTGTCGCAAGTTCGGCCACTGCCGGGCGCTACAGAGCTGTTGTCTTATCTAACCAAAGCGGGCGTGCCGTGGGCCATTGCGACCAGCGGACGAATGGGCAGTGCGAGTCTCTCGTTGCGTCTGTTGGGAATCAACGAAGATGTTCCAATCATCACCCGCGACATGGTGCAACACGCGAAGCCGGATCCGGATCTGTTTCTTGCCGCGGCTAAGAAACTTGCGATAGACATCACTGACGCAGTTGTGGTTGGCGACAGCATTTGGGATCTGCTGGCGGCGCGACGCGCGCGGGCGCTCGGCATTGGTTTGCTGTCGGGCGGTTATGGTCGTGAGGAGTTGGAGCGAGCCGGTGCTTACAGGGTTTATAACGATCCCGCGGATCTGTTGCGACATCTGGATGAGGTTGGGGTGCGGAGCGCTGAGTAGGTGTGCGCTACTGATCGATGTCGTCTGTCGCGGCGCCATTCAACATCGCGGCCTGTTTGAGTTTCGGATTTTTCGCCCAGTCTTTTGCTGAGACGAACGAGATCTTGTCGTAGACCAGCACGATTGTTCCCACCGGCAGTAGTTTGCTTGCCTCGATCGCGGCAAACATCGGTATTCGGATACAGCCATGACTCGCCGGTTGATTCGGTACGGTTTCGTAACCGTGAATTGCCACGCCGCCGCTGATGTAGTTTGCGTAATAGACAGAACCGAGCGCGCCGTCTTCCCAGCCGTAAGTTTTATCGTAAACAACGAACCTGCCGCGCGGTGTGTACGCGATGCTTTGCTGGCCCTGGTTAATGAACGTCTCGTCGCTCCCGGTTGAAACAGGAAGCACTCTGGTGCTGCCGTCCTGATTGACGAGCAGCAGCAGCTGCCGGTCGACATCTACTTCGACGTGCTCGTAATCAGATTCCCTTGGTCGGGGTTTATCACTCGCACGAATTGCACTGAGCTCGTTCAGCCTCAGCTTGCCGGTAATCGCCCGGCCTTCCCATTTCTGAAACGCTATCAACGCAAACTGCGATGCCGCATCAAACATGCCATCCACCCGGCCCGACCAATACCCCAACTCCGCCAGCCGCTGCTCCGCCTCCTTAATCTGCGCACGCGTGAGCGGCGCTGGCCGCCTACGTTGAGCCTCTACAACACGCGCTTGGGAAATCAGAAGTAAACAGACGGTAAGTAGAAATCTCATCTAGCGCTCGAATTCGATTCGCCGAGCCTCAAGCTGGGCTTCAAAATGACTAAGAAGAACATCACAGACCTGTTGTTCGTCGCCGAATCCGGCGAACAAGGACAGAACTACGTCAGCAGTCTCGCGCGGCTCTCCCCATCGCTGCAGAGCGAGACCTTCTATGAAACAAAACTGCCAGCCTTGGGACTGACAAAGATTCTGTAGCTCAGCCGCAGCTTTAATTACATCATTCACGACCGGCTGCCTTCTTGAACCATCTCTGCTGTTCGACGAGTCCGGACCACGGCTCCGGTGCATACGGAGGGCGCGTATAATCTGCCGTCCCGCAAAGTATAGCTATGGTCTTATACGTGTCGAGTTCTCTAATCTCTTTGCGCCGGAGACGCTCGAGATCTTCCGCTGCCAATTTCCACGTTTGGGCCCATCTTCGACCTTGAGCAATCTGCTCCGGTGTCCACTCAGCGAGCGAGGGATGCTTTTCCACGATTGAGATTTTACCACCTGACCAGTTCGCTTACGTCTAATAATGACGAAACTTTCGCCGGGCGTTGGAAGGATTAACCAACCGGACGCCCAACCGCCATCCCGACATAAGCTCGTGGCGGATGCACGGCGTCTGCAGAGAAAACGCTGCCAATCGGGGAATCTGCCTCTGCTGCAAAAGGTGATGATCTCTATTTTCTTTGGCGGGCCGAGAGGTTAGCCAGATAAGCATGGTAGTGCGCCGCGTTTCGGCTGACGCTGCACATCATTGCTAGAATGGCCTCATGCAGTGTCCACGGTGCCAGAGCGAGCGGATTCAACGCGATTACGACGACTCAATCATCTTCCTGCGTGCGGTGGGGATGCACAAGCTCCTCTGCAACAACTGCGGGCTCGTGTTCAAGGGCTTCGATCCGCAGGGCAAATTACAGCGCGCGCCCACGGCGCAGAAGCCGAAAGAAGGTGTCCAGATGCGCAACCGGCGTCGTGGACCACGATTCAGCGTGCATCTTCCCGCCGCGATCTCTCTCATCGAAGGTGGCGCACAGCCCGGTATAGTCTCTTACTCACCTCCTTCCCGCGGACACTGCGAAGCAATCAGCGAATTCGGCATGTTGCTGTCGCTCGTCGGCACGCGCTTCGGAGAAGGCGAACTCTCTCGCCCGGGCAGGCTGCTCTTCGTGCGTATCGACCTGCCCGAAGCGCCGATCGACGTGGTCGTCGCGATAGTCACAAACGAGCGCACCGGTGAGGGCCAGAAACGAAAATGGCTGCTCGGCGTCAAGGTTCATCAGATAGCCGACGCCGACGCTGAACTGCTCAAGGCCTACATTGAGAAACGTGGGACGGACCCCGCGTAAAGGTCTCCGTGTCTCTGTGCCTCTGTGGTTGCTGATCGCCGCCGGGTCGCGCAAAATGCCTGCATGTCACTGATTCTCAAGCCCCGATTACTAATACTTCTGGCTCTTTGCGTCGCCAGTCTCCAGTGTAACGCTGGCGCAGACTCCGGCTCGTCCACAAACAGAACATCCGAAAACGCTGTTGTTACCAGGTACAGCTATCAAATCGTCAACATGTTCCCGCACGACACGAACGCCTTCACTCAAGGCTTGATTTTCGTTGACGGCAAGTTGTACGAAGGTACCGGACAGGAAGGCCAGTCGAGCCTCCGGGAAGTCGACCTCCAAACCGGCAATGTCCTGAAAAAAGTCGACGTGCCTGAACCCTACTTCGGCGAAGGCATCACGCTCCTGAACGGCAAGATTTACCAGTTAACCTGGCAACACCACGTCGGATTCATCTACGACGCACAGAAGTTCGAGCAGATCGGCAAGTTCAACTACGAGGGCGAGGGCTGGGGCCTCACGACCGACGGACATTCGCTTATCCTGAGCGACGGCAGTAATCGCCTCAGATTTATCGACCCGGACAGCTTTCGTGTCACCAAGACCATCGCAGTACTCGACGGCAGAACGCCCGTCAATAAGCTGAACGAGCTCGAGTACGTCAACGGCGAAATTTACGCCAACATCTGGCACGATCAACGCATAGTGACGATCGATCCGCAGACCGACCGCATGACCGGGTCGATAGATTTGACTGGCTTGCTTCAGCCCGGCGACGTGCAGGATCCCGAAGCCGTGCTGAACGGCATCGCTTACGATCCAGCCGGGAAGCGACTGTTTGTCACCGGAAAACTCTGGCCGCGGATCTTTGAGATAAAGATCAAGCCGCAGTAGTGAGATCCGTCGCGAGCAATGAAGTTCTTGACCTACTTCCGAGCTTTCTCCTACGCCATGATCGGCGTCGCCATGTTGGCACTGGTGCTGGCGGGCGGGCTGGACTACGCGCTCGCGGCCGTGTTCTTCGTGCTCATGATCGTAAGCTGGAGACTCGAAGGTACGCGCTGGCAACTGCCCGAACGCATCGGCCTCGGCATCGTGCTGCTTTCGATCCCGCTGTTCTATCTCGACTGGCATTACCAGAAATCGCTCGGCGAACCGGTTGAACGACTCGGCGTTTCAGCGCTCGCGCACCTCATCGTTTTCCTTTCGGCAGTCAAGTTGTTGCAGGTCAAGAAAGATCGCGACTGGGTTTTTCTTTACCTGATCTCGTTCTTTGAAGTTCTGCTGGCAGCGGGTTTGAGTTTCAGTCCGGTTTTTCTCGGCACGCTGACGCTTTACCTGTTGTGCGGTCTCTCGGCTGTCACTGCGTTTGAGATTCAGAAGGCGCGCCGTGCATTGCGTCACGCGGAGACTCGTTTGCTCGTGCCGCCGGATTCGCGCGTCTTCAAAAAAGGACGGCGTTCGTGGCGCAACACGGAAGCCGCCCGGTTGCCGTTCGTAGCGTTTGCTCTGCTCGTGATGATCTTCGCGCTCGCGCTGCCGCTGTTCGTGATTGCGCCGCGTTCGGGCGCCGCCGCTCTCACGCGCAGTGGCGGTGGGCTCTCAAACTTCATCGGCTTTTCAGAAAACGTAACTCTCGGACAGATCGGCACACTCAAACAGAACGACGGTTTGGTGATGCGTGTGCGAATTGAAAACTCCGAACCACCGCGTGGGTTGCGCTGGCGCGGTGTGGCACTCGATGAGTTTACCGGCATAGGTTGGAAGAAATCGCCGGAAGCGCGGCGGCCGGCGGCGATTAAAGAAGGCGCCAGCTTCTTTCAGGTGGGCACTACCGAAGCTCTGCACCGCTTGACGACACAAACGTTTTTCCTCGAACCGCTGGAATCGTCAGTGCTTTTTGCCGCGCCTCGCGTCGTCGCGATTCAGGGCGATCTGCCGTTTGTTCGCGCTGATGCGGAAGGCTCGCTTCAGTCGCGCCGGCATGATTTCGAGCGCATCATGTACAAGGCGATCTCAGACACCGAAGAACCGCCGGCCGAATTGTTACGCGAGGACATGCGGCCTTACCCGGAGGAGTTTCAACGTTATCTGCAATTGCCTGAGACGCTCGACCCGCGCGTTGTAACGCTCGCGCGCACGATGATTCTGGACGCACACGCGCGCAACCGCTACGACGCCGCGAAAGCAATCGAATGGCAACTGCAAAGAGACTACGGCTATTCGTTGCAAATGAAAGCGGGCGGGCCAGACCCGCTGGCTGATTTTCTCTTCAACGTTAAAGCGGGCCACTGCGAATACTTCGCCACTGCGATGGCTGTGTTGTTGCGAACACACGGAGTTGCCGCGCGGGTCGTGAACGGTTTCCTGCCCGGCGAGTACAACGAGGCCGCGGGCGCTTACACGGTCAGACAGAGCGATGCGCACTCGTGGGTGGAAGTCTATTTTCCGCAAACGAGGTCGTGGGTGACGTTTGATCCTACACCTTCAGCGGGACGCGTCGAGCCGATCCGGACGGGCCTGACCGCGCAGTTGCAAAAGTACGCTGAAGCGCTGGAGCTGTTGTGGTTTCAATATGTGGTCGGCTACGACAAACAGGAACAGCGTTCGCTCGTGACGTCGTTGCACAACCAGGTGTTCGATTACGGGCGACTGCTGTCGAAGTTGATGACGACGGTTCGGACTTATTTCACCCGCAACGTGCTGATGCTTGTCATCAGCGCGATCGTTTTAGCGCTGGCGATTGGTCTGCTTCTGTTTGGCAAAGGTATTTGGCAGTTTGTCTGGCGACGCGGCGCACGAGGGCTGGATGAAGATGGACGCGCTTATTCAAGCGTGCAGTTTTACGAGAAGCTGTTGGCGATGATGGAACAGCGCGGAGTTTTGCGCGGCAAGGATCAAACGCCGCTGGAGTTTGCTGGCAAATTGGAATCGAGCGAGGCATTGATCGTCACGCGCGCTTACAACCGCGTAAGATTCGGTGGCGAACGACTCTCTGCGGCTGAGCAGCGGGAAATTGAGCGCGCGCTTTTTGCGTTAGAAGCCGCGGAGAAACAAGGATAGAACACGGAATGAAGAAGGTTGGGTTTGTTAGTCTTGGTTGCCCGAAGAACCTTGTCGACAGCGAGGTTATGATGGGCCATCTCAAGCAGAATGGTTATGAGATCACAGCCGAAGCGGCCGATGCCGAAACGGTGGTGGTTAACACGTGCGGGTTTATCGATTCGGCCAAGAAAGAATCGATCGATGCGATCCTCGAAGCAGCGCGACTCAAGACTGAAGGCCACGCGAAGCGACTGATTGTCGCTGGCTGTCTGGTCGAACGCTATCGCGATGAGTTGAAGGCCGAAATGCCCGAGGTCGATGCGTTCATCGGTACGAACCAGATTAATGACATCCTCACCGTTTGCGATCCGAAAACCAACACCCGCAGCCTTCCTGTCGTTCAGCTCGGCAATCAAAGCGCGACCTATCTCTACGACGAGTCGACGCCGCGTGTGCTCGCGACTCCTTCGCATTATGCGTTCGTGAAGATCGCCGAAGGTTGTGATCGTCCGTGCGCCTTCTGTTTTATCCCGCAGATGCGTGGCCATTTTCGCAGCCGGCGTTTCGGCTCGATCATTGCCGAGGCGCATCAGCTCGCTGAAGAAGGTGTGAAGGAGATCATTCTGGTGGCCCAGGACTCTTCGCGTTACGGCGAGGATCTCGGCAAGCAGGATGCGATCGCACGACTGCTCCGCGAACTGTCGCACGTTGATGGAGTCGAATGGGTCCGGGTGATGTACACCTATCCCACGCATATTAGTGACGCTTTTCTCGACGTGCTCGCCGAAGAACCACGTGCAGTAAAGTATCTCGATATGCCGTTACAGCACGCCTCGCAGAACGTTCTGAAACTGATGAAGCGCGGTGG
>DASXRE010000061.1:0-30941 GCA_036506775.1 Pyrinomonadaceae bacterium
GAGAATTTGAAATGCGCAACGAAGTGATGATTAAGAAGCGATGATTAAGAAGCGACCGCAAGGCATTAACTGGCATACCGCAGTTTTCATTGGGCTGTTTCATCTTGGAGCAGTGGCCGCGCTGTTTGTGTTCAGTTGGCAGGCACTGCTGACCGCTATCCTGCTCTGGTGGATTTCCGCCAGCCTGGGCGTCGGCATGGGTTTTCACAGACTATTGACGCATCGTGGTTACAAGACGCCAAGGCTGGTCGAGTACTTTCTGACCGTCTGCGGCACACTCGCGCTCGAAGGCGGACCAATCTATTGGGTTGTCACGCATCGCATTCATCACGCTCATGCAGATGCGCCAGGTGATCCACACACTCCGCGCGATGGCGGCTGGTGGGCACACATGGGCTGGATTCTAAACGGTACTGCGCAGCAGTATGACAGTTCGGTTCTGGCGCGCTATGCCCCTGACCTGTTGAAGGACAGATTTCATGTATGGGTGAACCGCCTGTATTGGTTGCCGCTGGTTTTCCTTGGCATGGCGTTGCTGGCTTTCGGTGGCTGGTCATATCTGATGTGGGGAGTTTTCTTTCGCGTCACGTTTAACTTGCATGCAACCTGGCTGGTCAACTCGGCGACCCACATGTGGGGCACGCGGCGGTTTTCAACCGGCGATGATTCGAGGAACAACTGGTGGGTAGCGCTGCTTACCTTTGGCGAAGGCTGGCACAACAATCATCATGCACACCCAACCGCGGCACGGCATGGACTTGCCTGGTACGAGATCGACATCAACTGGTGGGGCATTCGCGTCATGCAACTTCTGGGACTCGCAAGAGCGATCAAATTGGTGAGTATGGCTCAGCGTTTCCTCGCCTGATGGAGGGAGTTGGGCCGAGCAAAGAGAGCAAACGGCAAGAGGTTTTGAATGGACAAGAAAAATGACACGAACCTGATCATTCTCGTAGTGGAGGATGTCCACGAGACCCGCGACGGCATTGAGAGGCTGCTGACGGTGGATGGGTATCGTGTGGCCTTGGCTAGAGATGAACAAGATGGAATAGAGAGCGCCCAGCGGCAGCGTCCCGACCTGATTCTCGTGAGTCTGGCCGGGTCCCCGCGCGAGGTTATTGTTTCTGCACGCCGTATTCGTGAGAGCGCTGCGATAGGAGAGGATGTGCCGGTTGTTGTCTTCTGTGTCGACGAGATCGCCGAGGGTGATGAAGTCGCGATCGGCAAAAATGTACATGTCGCGCGGCCTGATAATTTCAATCAGTTGAGAAACCTTCTCGCTCGGCTGATCCGCAAGATTCCCCAGGCCGCTTGAGTGAAAATAATGCAACCTTCATCACGAATACAGAAAGAAGAATCATGGCCTCTAATGGCATAACAGAGAAACCATTTATCTTGAGGTTCATAGATGCACCATCCAGGGTTCTTTTGGAGTTGACGAACGTGACCGACCACACCCTCAAGTCGGTCGAGGTTCTGACTATCTTTCTGAAAGATGAAGAAAGTTTGGGAAGAGGTCCTTCACAAGCCCATATCAGGTTCGACTCTGTAGACTCTATGAAACCCAGGGAGAAGGCCGTTCTGTCTCACAAAACCTGGATTAATGGAAGGCCGTCTGATAGTGATCACGATCAGTTGGAAAGACTTAAGATCATACCGGGCGTGGTCAGCCCTTACGTACTGGATATTTCCTGGGAAGATGCGCAGGGGAAGACGCGCTTTCAACGAATACCAGTCGGCCACTGATCTCAAAAGAAACCACAACCTAAATAGCTCCTGGAAAAGAAATTACGTATGTGGTCTAACGCACGGACGGCTGCGTTTGCTTAGTCCATTCTGGTGTGGACACAAGTCATCGAGGGGCCGGAAATTTTGGACCGAGGAGAATACGATTATGTTGTGGACGATTCTAGTAGTTTTGTTATTGCTCTGGTTAATTGCGTTCTATGGCGGCTTTGTTACCAGCAGCCTGATTCACTTATTGCTGGTAGCAGCGGTCGTGGTTCTTGCGCTTAATCTTTTCAAGAGCCGAAGCCCGGCATAAGCGCATTTACGATCGCGACGGTTAGGAGAAGACAGAAAATAATGGCAAAGCAAATCACCCTTGGCGAAAAATCCCGCGCAGCGATTTTGCGCGGTGTGAATAAACTCGCTGACACGGTAAAGATCACTCTCGGTCCAAAAGGGCGCAACGTCGTACTAGACAAGAAATATGGCAGCCCGACGATCACCAAAGACGGTGTGACCGTCGCGAAAGAGATTGAACTCAAAGATGCGATGGAGAATATGGGCGCGCAAATGGTGCGGGAAGTAGCTTCGAAGACGAGCGATGTTGCCGGCGACGGCACCACCACCGCAACCGTGCTGGCGCAGGCTATTTTCCGCGAGGGCGTGAAAACAGTGGCTGCGGGTGCGAACCCAATGGCTCTGAAGCGTGGTATTGATAAAGCCGTCGAGCGTGCGGCTCGCGAGATCAGGAAAGCAGCGAAGCCGGTCACGGAAGACATGATCGCCCAAGTGGGAGCGATCTCCGCAAATGGCGACGACACTATCGGCAAGTTGATCGCCGAAGCGATGCAGAAAGTTGGCAAAGATGGCGTCATCACCGTCGAAGAATCAAAGACGATCGAGACCACTTTGGAGGTGGTGGAAGGGATGGAGTTTGATCGCGGCTACCTCTCGCCTTACTTCATCACCGATGCGGAAAGGATGGAAGCGGTACTTGAAAATTCACTCGTTCTCTTAAGCGAGAAAAAGATCTCCTCGATGAGAGATATGCTTCCCATTCTTGAGCAAGTTGCAAAGTTGGGAAGACCGATCCTGATTATCGCGGAAGATATAGACGGTGAAGCTCTGGCAACCCTTGTAGTAAATAAGCTGCGCGGCACGCTCCAGGTCGCTGCAGTGAAAGCCCCGGGTTTTGGTGACCGTCGTAAAGCCATGCTCGAAGACATCGCGGTCCTTACGGGCGGGACGGTCCTTAGCGAAGATCTCGGGATCAAGCTGGAGAACGTCATGCTTGAGGAATTGGGCAGCGCGAGGAAAGTGACGATTGACAAGGACACCACGACGATCATTGATGGCGGCGGAGACCTCAAAGATTTGCAAGCTCGCGTGAAGACACTAAAAGCCCAGATTGAAGACTCAACCTCCGACTATGACCGCGAAAAGCTGCAGGAGCGGCTGGCAAAACTTGTGGGGGGCGTCGCGATAATTCGCGTTGGCGCAGCCACTGAAACGGAACTCAAAGAGAAGAAGGCTCGCGTTGAAGACGCAATGCATGCGACTCGCGCGGCGGTTGAAGAAGGTATCGTGCCGGGTGGTGGTGTGGTTCTGATCCGAGCTGCGAAGGCGCTCGATAAATTCAAACCCTTCGAGGCGAAGAATGAGGACGAATCCGCCGGTGACCCAGACGAGCAAATCGGCGTCAACATCGTCAAGCGCGCTCTGGAAGAGCCCCTGCGACAGATCGTCGCTAACGCGGGTAAAGAAGGCGCGGTGATTGTCGAGAGAGTTCGTTCCGAAAAGAACCCGAACATCGGCTACAACGTCGTGACGGAAAAGTTTGAAGACCTGGTAGCCGCGGGTGTTATTGATCCCGCCAAGGTAACGCGCAGCGCGCTGCAAAACGCCGCGTCGATCGCGGGGTTAATGCTGACTACCGAAGTCCTCATTTCTGAGATTCAGGAAGATAACAAACCGGGCGTGGTGTCCGGCGGCACTGGCATGTAATGAACCGTCATCTGTGCGCTCTCACACATACGTGATATGCTCTCTTGCAGCTATTTAAGCTGTGGTTGGATCTGAGAACCTCACCTCCAGGATCAGACAGGCATAATTCTCCTTGACGCCAGCATGATCCTGTTCAGGGCGACCACGCAACGGAGCGTCCTGATGGCTGTTTTCACACGACCGACTGAACCAGTTGAAAATCGGCTGCTCGCCGCACTTCCGCGTGTCGAGTACGAACGTCTACTACCCAACTTGCAGCAAGTTTCGCTTTCGCTGGGTGAAGTGGTCTATGAATTCGCTGGACGCCTGGATTACGTCTTTTTCCCAACTACTTCAATCATCTCTTTGCTGTACACCATGGAAAACGGCGCGAGCGCCGAAATGGGTTTGACTGGTAATGATGGTGTAGTGGGGATTGCTCTCTTCATGGGTGGCGGGACCATGCCCAACCGTGCTGTCGTGCAGAGCGCAGGCGCCGCTATTCGTATGAAGGCAAAAGTGCTTCAAGATGAGTTCGCGCTGGGTGGAAAATTCCAACGCTTGCTGCTGCGCTATACACAAGCGTTAATCACTCAGATATCGCAGACCGCCGTTTGTAACCGTCTTCACTCGGTGGAACAGCAACTTTGCCGCTGGCTGTTGCTAAGTCACGACCGCGTAAAAGCCGATGAGTTGATCATGACTCAGGAATTGATTGCCGACATGTTGGGCGTGCGGCGTGAAGGCGTTACCGTCGCTGCTGGTCACCTGCAAGATGTCGGGGCAATCAGTTACGTCCGCGGGCACATCAAGATCCTGGACCGCAAGAAGCTGGAAGAAACTGTCTGCGAGTGTTATCGAGTGGTCAAAGGCGAGTTTGATCGGTTGCTGGGATAGGACGACCCAGGACTCATGGTTAGCCAGGGATACGGTTACTCGTTTGCTTCGGCGCATAAGAGGAAAAAGCAAAGAGCGGGACCAGGTGTCTACGTAATTGGTCAACATCAAAGGGTTTTTCAATGCAATCATCAGACCCGGCGGCCAATGCAGCAGCGTGATATTTTGGACCCCAGCCATTGAGCGCCAGAATCTTCACCTGATCCCCAAGCCCGTTTTCACGAATGCGGCGAGTGGCGCCAAGCCCATCGAGGAAAGGCAGGCTACCGTCCATAAGAATAAGCGCAGGCCGTTCTTGCGAGGCAGCTTCCACGGCTTCTAACCCGTTACAGGCTTCCACTACTCGACAGCCCCACATGCTTAATAGTGTGCAGAGCATTTCGCGTGTGTCGTCGTGATCTTCGACGATAAGGACCGTGGGTTTGACGGAGGTTCGCGCTCCACGTACGAAGTCGCCGGTTGCAGATTCGGATGGTTTGGCTTTGCCAAGGCAGGCTGACATGGGGGTTGAATTTCGATAACGCTCTGGATGTAGCAACTCTGTTTTGTTAGTCGCTTTGTAATAGTTTGGCTGCTGCTTGATATACCGTCAGTGCGCTAACACACATATAGCTGAATCGTCTCTGGTTGAAATTAGGCTCACATCATGATGTGTTCCCGCGCAGACACGATCCCGCCTCAATGTTACTTAGTAACCAGCTCGTCTTGGGGTATGTGTGTTAGCGCACAGACCCCGCCAATCTGCAGGTGCTATAAATCGTTTGGCTTCCTTTAGAAACTACCTTTCGACATCCGGGGAATTTTCCAAAAGGGCTGAAGGGGAGTTTTGATCTCCGCGTCAACAACACTCCATTCGTTTCAGCTCAGGATTCTCCGGGACAAATTCCTGAATAGCGACGTGTGCTAGAAAACTCCTTGGTAGAAGGTAGAAGCTGAAAGACGAAAAATTGACGACTATTAAAAGCATCAGTTCTGTTCTTACCCTGTTACTGTTTTTAATCATCATCGACCTGAGCGTACAGGCGCAGCCACGGCCGAAGGGTAATAACACACGTCAGGTCGGCAATATACTTCAACGACTCGAACAAAGCTCCGGCAGGTTCCGCAGAAGTCTTAATGTCGCACTGGTCCAGGTGAGCGTCGACCAAACGGAGCCTCAAAATGACATCAGCACGTTCGAATCCGGGTTTCAGCTCGCGATTAAGCAGTTCAGAGATCAGTTCACTCGCAGGCTTGCAGTTGCGACCGACGTTGAGAGCATCCTGCAAAAGGCATCCCTCATCAATGCTTTCATAACTCAAAATACAATAAAGCCTCAGGTCAAGAATGACTGGATGTCGGTCCGAACCGATCTGAACACGCTGGCGAGTGCCTATGGCGTAAGTCAGCAGTGGAACCAGGTCACTCAAACGAAGGTTAACTCAAATCGATCTTTCCGACTGTCTGAGACTGAACTCGATCAGCTAATTCAGCAGATCGAGAATGGCGGTGACACGTTTCGTGAAAGTCTTACCGATGCTTTTGCGCGGCGACCATACGATCGGACCAGAAGCGAGGGCAACATGAATGATGCTCTTCGAGGCTTCAAAAAGGCGACCGATCAATTGCGCATTCGCTTTGATGCCCGGCAGTTGGTGGCGGACGACGTCCGGCGCCTGCTCGATCTGGCCAAACCCCTTGACAATTTCATGCGCGACAACCCGCTTACAGATCGCGCCAGGAGCGATTGGTCGACACTACGCGCGGATCTAAACGCCTTGGGAAGCGCTTATAACATGGCGCCTAATTGGGAAAACATCTCACCTTCACAATCTGGAACGAATGGCACTAATCGTCTGAGCGGAACTTTTAAATTGGATTCGTCTCGCAAGGTAACCGCTACGTTGCGTGGGGAGCAGTTAGTAGTGAGTTCGAACGGCTACAAAGAGGATGATTTTAATGTCATCCCATCGGCACGGAACTAACGCTTCGATCGAGTGCGCCAATTAGGTAACGTGCAGAGATGCACTGACATAGCGAAACACGAACACAATGCCAGCAATCAAACTTATCAAGAACGCCGAACGTAAGATTCCGGAGACCCGATCGAGGATCACTTCTGCCGCCGGGGAAAACAGATTGCGCAAGGGAGTTCGGTCCTGGGTAATCGAGTTCAAGAGAACCCATCGTGGCGAATCTCTCATCGCCTTTGATAATCTGTTCAAGGATGCATTGTCGCAGTCGGGACAGTGAGATTGAAACCTCTGGATTTACAGGCCTCAGGATTAAGCATAATCGGGGAACAAAACTCATGTCAGAAGAAGTGGTTGTACTTAAGATTTTCAATAATGAAATTGAGGCTGGAATGGCGCAACAAGTGCTGCAGGAAGCTGGAATGAAAGCCTTCGTATTCAAAGATGATGCTGGAGGTATGGAACCTCAGCTACAGCGAACCACAGGTGTTCGTCTGGTTGTTAACCGTGCTGACGCAGAGCGGGCCCACCAGATGCTCAGAATCTGATCTCAATCCCACAAACCATCGCATCCTTTTTTCAAGAGGTCACCGGGTTTGAATTTTCTTTGACGCTTGCGCCGCGACGAGTTCTTCGCGTCTAAGCAGGCCCGCAATGTCAACCGCTTCCTTGATGGTCAATAGATCGCGACCAGTGCCGCCACTAAACTTAATCCCGCTTGACCTTAGTTCCCAGTTGTTGTGACCCTCATACTTTCGCCTGTTGAATATTTCTACCGCCTCATAACCGCTAACGGTGGTCATCGAGAGCAGGAGCATCTCAGTTCCGTTGCGTTCTTTGGTGGTGTTCTCTATCGCGGCGCGGATAGCTCTCCTGATGTCACCGACATCTTCAGGCGATGTGGGTGAGGTTGACTGTCGATTGATCCCGGGCGTTCCCTGCAATTCGTAAAGCTTGCTGCGGTATTCGCTGAGGAGCGCAAGGTAATGTTTGCAAAGGTGAATAATGTTCTCACTGGTCGCCTGCCGCAGGTCGTGCCTTGCGTGAGAGAGTTGCTCTTCTAACTGTGGATAAACCATAAGAATCACCAAGTGCTTTCTTCGGAGCGGAGATCAAGGCGCAGTATACGACTGAAAGTGCAACATATCCGTGCGACAACACACATATGCAAAGTAGTCGCGTTTGCCGTTTCAATCGCTGGTTCCGAAGCATATGCGGCTTGGCGCACAGACGGTAGACTTCGCTTGGCGTAACGTTCATTTGGCTGCGCTAGGAATGATGAAAGGGTCTTTTATGAGCGATATCTTTGCCATGCAACGAGCGAACGGCGATTGGTTTGCACTTGACGATCACGGACGTCTTCGCGTGCCGCTATTCCACAGCAGTCATGATGCCATGATTGCCCGTTTGCGTAACTTTGGATTGCTGCTTTTCAAGCCGGTAGTGCTCGATGCACCCTTTCTCAAGAAAATCGTCCCCTTGCTTGGCGAAGATGAAGTGGACTTTTGCGTGGTAGACGATCCGTTTGCCAGTTTGAACTGTGGCAGTCCCATTGGACGCGCACAACTTGCCTCGCTAATGGGTCGTCCCGACGAACGCCAGAACAATTCCCGTAAAGGAAATGGCTTTTACATATCCGCTCTTGGCGCGCTTCCTCAAAGTGACAACAAGGCAACTGAGACTTGGGAAGATGAAGGAGGCACGTCCGCGAAGTGTGCGTGAGGTTGCATGAAGGATCGAGTGTCTACTGACAAGGAAGAGAGGAACAAATCATGAGCGAGGAAGGGAACACGAACCTGGTGCAACATGTCTACGAAAACTTCAAAGGTGGAGACATTAAAGCCGTGCTCGCCCTGCTTTCAGATGACATCGAATGGCAATTACCCGAAATAGAGAATGTGCCATTTGCGGGGAAACGCCGAGGTCAGGAACAGATGGGGCAATTCTTCGCATCTCTGGTAGACACTCAAGAGGTTCAGCATTTTGAGCCAAGAGAGTTTATCGCTCAAGGTGACAAAGTCGTGGCTCTTGGTCATTACGCCTGGCTTGTTAGATCTACCGGTAGGGAGTTTGGGGGTGACTTTGCCCATGTCTTTACCCTGCATAATGGCAAAGTCATAAGATTTCACGAATACATGGATACTGCCGCCGCCGCTGCTGCTCATCGAAGAGACAAGCATGATGAAGCTGGTGCGCTTTAATTTGCGCTTTAATTAAGGGGAGGAGCCGCTTTGAGTTGCGTCAGGTGACCGCACCAAATTGCTAGGCCGAAGTCAGCCTGGCTTTGACGGTGTCGGCGATGAGTTTGCCGTCAGCGTTTTTTCCGGCGAGAGCGGCTTGGGCGGCTTTCATGACTTTGCCCATGTCCTTGACCGAGATTGCACCGGTCTCGGCGATCGCCGCCGCGACTGCGGCTTCGATCTCATCTGCCGAGGCGGCTTGAGGCAGGTACGTTTCAATCACCGCAATCTCGGCCTTCTCTTTGTCGACAAGTTCCTGCCGTCCCGCTTTCTCGTACTGTTCGATCGAATCGCGCCGTTGTTTCACGAGCGAACGCAACAGCTTCTGCATGTCCTCATCGTCCAGCTCGCCGCCCTTCTCGATCTTCCGGTTCATCATCGCGGCTTTCACCATGCGCAACGTCGAAGTGCGCGGCGCGTCTTGCGCCTTCATCGAAGCCGTCAAGTCGGAAACAATTTGTTGGCTAAGACTCATCTTCCAAAACCCTCCTGTCTTTGCAGGGGCGGCCGGGGGCGGCCACGGAGTGCCGCTCCCACAATTAACGTTTTACGTGCCCGTTTGACTTCGCCAGGTAATCGCGCAGAAAGCGCCCGGTGTGCGACTCGTGAATGTTCATGATCTCTTCCGGCGTGCCGACGCCAACAACGTAACCACCAGCATCGCCGCCTTCCGCGCCGAGATCGATGATGTGATCCGCGGTCTTGATCACGTCGAGATTGTGTTCGATCACCAACAACGATCCGCCTGCATCGATCAGCGCCCGAAACGCCGCGAGCAGTTTGTTGATGTCGTCGAAATGCAGACCCGTCGTCGGCTCGTCGAAGATGTAGAGCGTTTTGGCGCCGGTGCGCTTCAACAAGTGCGCTGCCAGTTTGATTCGTTGTGCCTCGCCACCCGATAACGTCGTGGCTGACTGGCCCAGACGCAGATAACCAAGCCCGACATCATCCAGCACCTTCAGACGATTCGTGATCTTCGACACTTCGCGGAAGAAGTTGATCGCCTCACGCACGGTCATGTTAAGCACTTCATGAACATTCTTGCCGCGATAGCGCACGTCGAGAATCTGTTGTTTGAATCGTGTGCCTTTGCACTCCTCGCAAACCAGTTCGATATCAGCGAGAAACTGCATCTCCACCGTCACTGTGCCGTCGCCCTGGCAAACCTCACAACGCCCGCCGGGAAGATTGAAAGAGAAGTGCGACGGATCGAAGCCGCGCGCCTGCGCCTCGCGTGTGCCGGCGAACACTTCGCGAATCGCGTCGTAGACTTTGATATACGTGACGGGGTTCGAACGCGGCGTGCGGCCGATGGGCGACTGGTCCACCAGAATCACGTCGTCAATAAACTGCCCACCTTCGAGTTTTTGAAACGCGCCAACGTGCCCTTGCCAATCACCTCGTTGTTTCTTCAATCCAGCGTAAATGCAATCGTGAATCAAGGTGGACTTTCCGGAGCCGCTCACGCCGGTGACGCAAACAAGCATGTCCAGAGGTATCTCGACGTCGATCGACTTGAGATTGTGTTCGGAAGCGCCCTGCATCGTGAGGCGTCGTTTCTGCGGTACCCGGCGTTGCTTTGGTTCCTTTATCTCCGCATCGCCGCGCAGATAACGCGCGGTCAAAGACGATTCATCATTCAGCAAACCGGCAAAGTCGCCTTCGTAGATCACGCGCCCGCCAAGTTCGCCCGCCGCCGGACCAATGTCGAGAATGTGATCCGCTGAGCGCATCATTTCCGCGTCGTGTTCCACGACCAGCACGGTGTTGCCGATGTCGCGAAGGTTCTGTAGCAGACGAATCAGGCGTTCGTTGTCGCGCGGATGCAGACCGATCGACGGTTCGTCGAGCACGTACAGCGCACCAACGAGCGACGAGCCCAGATTCGTGGCGAGCTGAATTCGTTGCGCTTCACCGCCGGAGAGCGTCGAAGCGAGCCGATCGAGCGTCAGGTAATCAAGTCCGACTTCCACGAGGAACCGCAAACGACGGCGTATTTCAAACAGGATGCGATCCGCAATGGCGGCTTGCTCAGTCGAGAGTTGCAGCGTGTCGAAAAACTCAGCGGCGTCCTTGATCGACAACGAGCAGACTTGCGGTAAGGTGCGATCACCGACCCGCACGTCGCGCGCTTCCTGACGCAGGCGCCCGCCGCTGCAATCCGGACATAATGTGTAGCCACGATACTTGGAGAGAAAGACGCGCACGTGCAGCTTGTACTTCTTCGTTTCCAGCCAGTCGAAGAACCCGCGCACACCGCCGAAGTCGGCTCGTCCCTCGATGATCGCTTTTTGATCCGAGCGCGAGAGCTGATTGAACGGCGTCGTCATCGAGATCTTTTCCGCGCGGCAGAACTGCTTCAGCTCGGCCATGGCCCACTCGTGTTGCGGCTTGGTCCACGGCTCGATTGCTCCTTCTTTCAAAGACAGACCCGGATTGGGAATGACGAGATCGAGATCGAGTCCGATGGTGTTGCCGAAGCCCTGGCACGTCGGGCAAGCGCCGTAAGGATTGTTGAAACTGAACAGCCGCGGCTCGGGCGTCGCGTAGACAGTGCGGTCGAAACGGCATTCGAAACGTTCTGAAAAGCGCAGCCGTTGCGGTTCGGCGCCGGCAGTCTCGATGACTGCACTGCCGTGTCCTTCCTGAAAACAGATCTCGAGCGAATCGACAAGGCGTTGTCGAACATCGGCGCGAGCGGTCAAACGATCGACAAGCACGAAGACGTTCTCGAAGTCGTTGCGCTTGTAATCGTCGGGCGAATTGAGTTCGATAACCTGGCCGTCAACAAACAGACGCGTGAATCCGCGTTGCATCAGGCTCATGAGGTGCGCGGTGATCGCTTGCCGCGCCGGCGGAGACGGCCGCTTCTTCGCAGCTTTCTCCGCGTCGCCGCGTCGCCCCGTCGCCCCGTCTTCTTCTCGCCAAGCGGCTGCCCGAAACAGCACATAAAACCGCGTTCCTTCCGCCAGGGTGTTGAGAGTCTCGTCAGCGGCCGACTCCGGTGAGTCGCGCGAAACGATCCTTCCGCAGACGCGACAGTAAGTTTGGCCGACGCG
Source organism: Pyrinomonadaceae bacterium (assembly GCA_036506775.1). Taxonomy (GTDB): domain Bacteria; phylum Acidobacteriota; class Blastocatellia; order Pyrinomonadales; family Pyrinomonadaceae; genus PSRF01. Next base: position 11,860 of record DASXRE010000061.1, read on the forward strand.
GGCGAAGAGCAGTCGCAGGTAGTCGTAAATCTCGGTTTGCGTGCCGACGGTCGAACGCGGATTGCGCGTCGAGTTCTTCTGCCGGATCGCGATCGCGGGCGCGATGCCGCTGACCTCGTCCACGTCCGGCTTGTCCATTCGCTCGAGAAACTGGCGCGCGTAGGCCGAAAGCGACTCGACGTAACGGCGCTGGCCTTCGGCGTAAATCGTGTCGAAAGCAAGCGACGACTTGCCCGAACCACTCACACCGGTGACCACGGTCATCTGGTTGATCGGGATAGAGAAGGAGACGTTTTTGAGGTTATTAACTCGTGCTCCTCTTACCTGTATTGATTCTCGCGACATGGACAAACTCCACATAATAGCTGAAAATGCGCGAGACATGAAAACCTCTCGATTTTTGCTGCGCGGTTTTCGACGTCCGCGCGAGATTGCGTGCTTCGCTCTCGGCAAACTCGAACGCCAGGTGCTGGAAGAAACGTGGCGGCTCGGCGAGGTCAGCGTGCGCGACATTCATCGCGCTTTCGAAGAGCGGATCGCCTACACCACCCTCATGACCACGCTCGATCGGCTGTACAAAAAGAACCTGCTGGCGCGACGCAAGGACGGTCGCGCGTTTTTGTATTCCGCGGTTGTTTCGCGCGATGAGTTTGAACGCGGGATCAAGGAGGACGTGGTCGACGGGCTGCTCGGTCACGGCGCCGATGAAGTCGAACCGGTGCTGGCCTGCATTGTCGACACCATCACGGAAAGAGATCGCGAATTACTCGACGAACTCGATCGACTCGTGCAAGAGAAGAAACGCGAACTGCGCCGCAGTTAATCCCCGATGTACGAATTTCTCGGCATCACACTCGTACTTGCTTTGTTGCTGACCATCAACGCAACCGCCACGATGGCGGCTGCGGGACTCGGTCACCTTAGTAAGCGGCTGCTTCGGAAGTGTTCCGCGCAAACCAGAGCAGAGATCCTGTTCGTGATGCGTATCGGACCACCGGTGATTGCGATCGTCGCGATTGCCGCTTTCATGATCCCGTCATACCTCATTTACGAACCGCACAAGACGGAAGAGTTTGTCAGTTGGAAACTCGGCGCACTGGCTGGATTGTCCGCGGTTGGTGTGGCGCTCGCGATCTGGCGCGGCGTTCGTTCGTGGCTGGCGACGCGATCACTGCTGCGAGAATGGCTCGCGTCGTCGACGCCCTTGCACCTCGACGCGATCGACGTTCCGACGTTCGTTTTCCGCCATTCATTTCCGCTCATTGCTGTTGTCGGTGCGCTTCGCCCGCGCCTGTTCATTGCCGATCACGTGCTCGGGTCGTTGAGCCAGGAAGAACTGGCGGCCGCGATTGCGCACGAATATGGACACCTCGCGGCGCATGACAATTTCAAACGGTCGGCGATGCGGATCAGTCGCGCCGCGTTGTTGCTCATTCCTTCTGGACGCTCGCTCGATCGCGCGTGGAGTGATGCGTCGGAATCGGCGGCGGACGAACATGCGGCGCAACGGAGTTCGCTGGTTGCGCTCAATCTCGCGTCAGCGCTCGTGCGGATCGCGAAGATGATTCCCAAGGGTCAACAGCAGATCATGCCTGCGTCGGTTTCCGCGTTTTTGGCTCCGCCGTCCGTCTCTGCGTTTATCGCGAATGATGATGACACACCGCGCGTGAAGGTGCGGGTGCGGCGGCTGGTTGAACTCGCCGCCACGGATCCGCGGCAGTTGGCAAACAGCGCGCCGCTGGTTCGGTTTGTGCCGTGGCTGGTGCTTGCTACGTTGGTTGTTGTCGGCATCAGTATTGAGAGTCGCCCGCAGGTCCTGGCAGCGGTCCACGCCTTCGTCGAACAAGTCGTCAAGTTCCTCAGCTAGTCTCCTCCGCCGAACTTCCCTACCACAACATTGTGTCTCGACTACCTAACCAGGATACGTTTCGCTACGGCTTTGCCGCCGGATGTGAGGCGAGGCTCTGCCTCGCCGTAGCGTGAAAAGGAACCTGGGGCTAAGCCCCAATCTTTTTGCTGAGTCCACCGGCGAGGCGCAGCCTCGCCTCACATCCGGCGGCAAAGCCGTAAACCTATCTTCGAGACATTACGACCGCTGGTAGTAGTTCGTCGGCGGCTTTAAATTCGTGAACCCTTCCTATGATCAAAGGTGCACTTAGATTTCTCACGTTGTTGCTGTATGGCGTCCTCGCACCGGTCGCGTCGGCGACAGCGTTGGACCAGGAGCTGGAAAACAAGATCAAAGGCAGCGTGAAAGACTCGAACGGCGCAATCGTCGCCAGCGTCAACGTCAAGGCCTTTGCCTATTTTCCGTACGCAGTCGCGAAAGACGTAGACGATTTTCAAAACGGCAAGATCTCGATGCGTTTCAAGCTCGTGGCCGGTCAACTCGATCAGTGCGCGGGAATTCTCTTTAACCTCAAACCTGGCGGCGACTACCTCACTGTTCGTTTCAACGGTAAGGAAGACAACGTCGTGCTCTGGACGTTTGTGAAAGGCAAACGAAGTTTCGTGAAGAAGGGAACTGAGAATGTTCCCTTGCAGTTGAACACCTGGCACTCACTCGATATCTCTGTTCAAGGCACAAACCTTCAGGCCTCGCTGGACGGCAAACACCTGCTCGATTACACGCTCGCCGAGCCGGTGTCGGGCCGCGTCGGCGTATGGTCCAAGACCGACAGTGTCAGTTATTTCGATCAATACTCAGTAACGAAGTGGTGATTAATATGAAGCTCAAGAATCTGTTTTCCTTGCCGCTCATTCTTTTTGCTTTCCTTACTCTCATGATTGCGCCGGTCGCGGCGCAGTCGACAAACACGGCAACGATGATCGTGATGGTGGCGGATCAAACCGGTGCTGTCGTGAAGGACGCAAAAGTTTCAGTCGTCAACAATGCCACTGGCGATTCGCGCGACGCGATCTCCGGAAACGATGGCGCCGCCACGTTTTCAGGTTTGTCACTGACGGGAACCTACAAGGTGACGGTGTCGCGCGAAGGCTTCGGCAGCGAAGAGCGCAATGATCTCACCTTGCGATCTGGTGAGACCGCGACGATCAAAGTGACGCTGCTCGCCGGATCGCAGAAAGCGGAAGTCACTGTTTACGGCACCGCCGAGGGCGTGCGCGCAGATCCGCAGATCGGTCTGCCGCTAGCGAGCAAACAGATCGACGAGACGCCGATTCTCGGTCGCAAGACGACAACGCTGCCGCTGCTCAATTCCGCGTTTCGACAAGGCAAGGGTACTGGCGACCTGTTCGTCAATCAGACCTATTTCATCACTGGCGCGGGTTCGCGCCGCGCGACGACTGTCACGCTCGACGGTGCAAACAACGATGAAGGATGGGGCCGGCAAACCGCCGTTGCGACGATCCCGATCGGCGCGATTCAGGAAATTGCGGTCATCTCCAACGCGTTCTCGGCCGAGTATGGCTGGACCTCCGGACCTGCATTGAACATCGTCACCAAATCAGGCACCAACGAAGTGCACGGTGAAGGAATCTTCCTGATCCGTCCCGGCGGCTGGCAGGCCGAGACGTTCTCGACCAATGGCTTCTGCCCGCCATCCGTCACCACCTGCGTTACGCCTTCGACGTTGTTGCACATCAATCCGGTCGACATTCCGGATGCGCTGCAGCAGTACTCCGGCACGATCGGTGGTCCAATTGTGAAGGACCGCACGTTCTTCTTCGCGACCGCTGATTACACGCGTCAGAACCGCACTACGTTCTTGTCGACTTCGCTGCCAGCGTTTGTGCTGCCGCCTGATGGAAGCCTCGATTACACGGGCCACTATCGCCAGTTTCTCTTCGACGGTCGCGTGGACCACAAGCTCACGTCGAACCAGAATCTCGCGTTTCGTTTCAACGTCGATCGCTTCTTCGACGACAATCCGCAGGACGCAGTCGGCGGCACGAACGCGCCGAGCGTAGCGCGTCGTTATTCACGGCGTGCGTGGACGGCGCAGATCAATCACACTGCGGCCATCAACGTGAAGCTTTTGAATGAAGCGCGTTTCGCCTATCTGCACGGCGACCCGGTCACGCTTTGGGAAGCGCAGAATCTGTCAACGACTTACACTCGCAGCGGCGCGGTGCCGTTCACGATTGGTCAGTCGCGCGCGTCCGATCTCTGGAGTCATCAATTGCAGTTCTCCGACACGATGTCGTGGTCGCTCGGCAAGCACTACTTGCGTTTTGGCGGCAGCATAATTCATCACACTTCAGGCGGCTCTGGCAGCGAGCCGGGCACGGCGATCCTTGGCACGTTCACGTTTCGCAATAACACGACGGCGCCGTTTGGACAGTTGACGCTGAATGACGTGCAGAATTACACGCAGCCGATCAACTTCGGAATCAGCAGCTACGAACTGCCGCAGTGGCTCAACACGGTGTTCATACAGGACAGCATGCACTTGCGCAGCGACTTCACCCTCGACCTCGGGCTGCGTTACGACCGGCAGACGTTGACCGATGCGAAAAAGAACTTCGCGCCGCGCATCGGTTTTGGCTGGCATCCCGGCGGTGATTCGCGGCTGTCCCTTCGTGGTGGCTACGCAATGTACTACACGCAGATCCGCGCGAACGCGGTCGCGGGTTATCTCGTGAACGGCCTCGACGGTTTGACGACTTATACCGCGACCCCCACTGATCCGGTGGGATTCCCGACCTGTTTGGTCGGTTCGTGTCTTCCGGTGAATGTCGATCCGAGGACTCTTCCGGCGAATCAGATACCGGCTCGCGACATCACGATCAGGGCCGGCTTGCGCGATTTCTATCGCGAGCAGTTTGCACGCTTCGGATTGAATTTCGATAAGCTGCCGAACTATCCCGATAAGCTCGTGAATCCACGCAGCCAGGTGATCACGGTTGGCGCCGAGCGTGAGTTCTTCAAGGGGTTCTTCTTCGGCGCCGACTACGTGCACCAGCATTGGTCCAACCTCGATCGCGCCGTCGATCTGAACGCGCCGACGCCCTTTCCGCGTACCGAGCCCAACAAGACCAGAACCGTGGCTTTTGCCAATGGGACCCGCCCGATCTCTCCCGCTCCCAGCGGCGTGCGCCAGGTTAACGTGATCATGAATCTCGGCGTCGCGGACTACGATGGTTTGCAGACGCTGTTTAGTTATCGCGGCAACCGGCGCATGTTTGCATCCGTGAGTTACACGTTGTCAAAAGCGACAAACACTTTCGAGCCTGACGGCAATGGTATTGGACCAAACGAGAGTAACATTTCGCAGCTCGGTGAGATCGAACGCGGGCCGAGTGTGGTCGATCAGCGCCATCGCGCGGTGATCACGTTCAACTATCGTTTTCCTTGGGACATCACCGCGGGGACTGTGACGATGCTGGCGTCGGCGCGGCCGTTCAATGCGACAACCGGTATCGACAACAACGGCGACGGCATTAACAACGATCGCCCGGTTATCAATGGAGCGATCATCAGTAAGTCGGCCTTTCGCGGCACGCCTACTTCTGATGTGGCGGCGTTTGTAGAGAAACGTTTCAAGACGTCAGAGCACACGAGCATCCTGATCAGGCTGGAGGGTTTCAATCTGTTCAATCACGGAAATTTCCTGGCGCGTGGTGTGACGGTTTATGGTGACGGGCCAGTGGCCGCGCCGACGTTTGGGCAGTTTGTGGGGGCTGTAGGTACGGCTACAAATGCGATCCCGGCGTTTGCGAACATCGATCCACCGCGGATGTTCCAGCTCCAGGCGCGCTTCACGTTCTAAACCGGAGGCGTTTCTTCAAAAGGAAGATCGGGCTGATAGCTCTTGTCGCGGCCGGCGACGTAGAGGCGCATCGCGAACCACAGAATCCCGAGCGCCAACGCAATCCAGACCGCGGCCCAAAGAATCGCCGGCAGCCCAGTGGCGCGGGCCATGTTCACGGCGTCGGTCGGCACTACCGCACCGAACGGTGCCGAGAGGAAGAAGACCGTCTTCAGATCGAAAAGTGCGTTGAGCACACACTGCACGGCAAGAAAACTAACGAAGAAAGTTGCGACGCGCGCACTCGCGAACCTCGCAATCAAAAACAACCCAATCGAAAGGATTCCGCCGGCCAATAACGTAAACGGAATTCCCGACCACCCGCTCAACGAGAAGACCGGTTTGATCAACCCGTAGATCATCGTCAAGCCAAAAATCAAAACCGCGCTACCGACCAGCACGATTCGCGCCGCGATCGTTTTGCGAATCAGCACCAGCAACAACGCACCAAACGCCATCGATCCGAGATATCCGGCACTGGCAATAAAGACTTGTGAGAGCAGCCCGCCTTGAGTCGTGTAAGTTTCGCCGCTCGCATTCATCGCCACGCTGAGACTCTCGACGGAGTTGCCGGTCAGCAAGGCCGCGATTGCGTGTCCACCTTCGTGGATGAAGGTAACGAAGATTCGGAACGGATAAGTCAGAATCTCGGCGTAGGGAATGAACCAGAGCAACACTGAAATCGTCGCGGCGACTAGCAGGGTCATTGCCTGAGGTCGCGCGTCTTGTGAAAGCCTCAATCTCATACTTAATACTCCGGTTGGCTAGTTATGGCGGGTATTTTAGTCCGCAGGGGCTAAAACGCACAATGACGGCAGTATGTTCCACTACAACGAGTAATCATCCGATTTCCCGCCGGTTTTGCTCTCCAGACGAACGTCGGTGATCGTCATTCCTTTTTCGAGCGCCTTGCACATGTCGTAGACGGTGAGCGCCGCCACCGAGACCGCCGTTAAAGCTTCCATTTCTACGCCCGTTTGCGCCCTCGTCGCGACCTCGGCTGAAAGCGAAACACCGGTTTCATTCAACTCCGCCCGCACATCGATGTGCGTCAAAGGCAGCGGATGACAAAGCGGAATCAGATCCGCCGTTCGTTTCGCTGCCATTATCCCCGCGAGCCGCGCAGCTTCGAGTGGATCACCTTTCGGCGTGCGATGTTCGCGCAAAGCAGCGACAGTCTCACTACTCATCAACACTCGCGCTGAAGCAACTGCACGGCGCGAAGTCGTCTCTTTGCTACTCGTATCGACCATGCGAATGCGGCCTTGATCGTCGACGTGGGAAAGCTGACTCATGCCGAAAAGTAGATAACAATACTCGGCGCGAAGCAAGTAGATCTCGACACCCAGCCGCTCTTGGTCTATCCTGCGACGACCGGTCGCGAGCCGCTTACGTTTCCCGGTCCATGCTCCGCGTCTTCATTCATCAGAATCCATTTTTGGGTCTTGTACGTACATTTAGCGATCTTCCATAACGCCCTGCGGAGGTTAGTTTGTGTTTGAAACGGACAAGGAAGTGCTTGATTGGTATGAGCGGCAACCCCGTGCCTTATCAAAAGAGTACGTCAACAACATTCGCTGGAATGAGATCAAAAACCATCCGGTCAATCCGGCGTTTGTGCCCGTGCTCATCTACATGCGCGACATCGAGTACTTCACTGACATGTACTACCAGGAGTTACGACGCACGCCTACCGGCAAAGATCCAATAATCAAAAAGTTCATGGACCGTTGGAGTGTTGAAGAGTTGCATCACGCAAACTTGCTGAATCGATTTCTGGAGGAAGCAGGTGTCCCGAGCGGCAAAGACTGGCGCGTCGAAGCAACACGGAAGATCCCGCGGCTGTATCTGATCGGAAGTTACTTGATAGACCACGCGACGCGGCCGTTTGGCAAATACTTTCACGGCGCGCACATGGTGTGGGGCGCGATCAACGAGATCACCGCGATGCAGGCGTACCGGCGTCTGTCCGAGTTGGCTGCACATCCGGTGCTGAAAGAGTTGTTGCTTGGGATTGTGCAGGAAGAGTCGATCCACTCCAGTTTTTATTGGAACGTCGCTCGGGTGAAGCTGGCGGAAGCGAAGTTTTCGCGCGATCTGGCGCGGTTCATCATCGGGAAGTTCTGGACGCCGGTGGGCCAGGGCGCGAAACCTGAGTCGGAAGCAAATTACGTGATGGCGACGTTGTTTTCTGGCGAGGCAGGTTCGAAGTTGTTCGATGAGAAGATTGGAGATCGAATCGAGCGTTTGCCGGGGTTTTTAGGTGTCAAGCCACAGATTCGCGCAAAGTTATCACTGAGTGAGGCGTAGGACTTTTACTAACGCGTTCGCCTCGAGCGTTCTCGTTCCGGCAGGCACGATCACGAGCGCGGTGGTGAGTGCGAAAGCAACGAAGTCAGACGATCCGCCCCACTTGAGTGGAAACGCAATCAACTCTCCGTCATCGTTGGTGGTTAGTTGCGCGGGCAGATAACTCTCGCGTTCTATGTTTCCTTTCACACTGCGAGCCAGCAGTGCCGTTTCGTGTTTTAGTGCCGGCTCGTTCACGCCTTGCATCGCCAGCAGCGCAGTGCGCGCGAAGAGATTGAACGTCACTGCAACCGAAACCGGATTGCCCGGTAGACCAAACACAAGCGTGCCGTTCGGAAGTCGCGCGAAGACAGTGGGTTTGCCGGGGCGCAATGCGAGGCGCTCGAAGAAGATCTCGGCGTCGAGCTCTTTCAGTGCGGCCTTGGTGACGTCGTAAACGCCCATCGAGACGCCGCCGGACGTGACTACAACGTCGCACTCATCTACGGCTCGGGCGATCTGGTTTTTCAGTATTGATGTTTCGTCGCGCGCCAGTGACAGACGCTGGACTACGGCGCCGGTGAGTTGCGCGTAGGCGGCGAGCGAGTAGTTGTTGGAATCCCGAATCTGGTCCTGGCCGGGTTTTTCGTCGACGGAGACGAGTTCGGTTCCGGTGGCGAGTATACCCACGCGAGGTCTTTGGCCTACCGCTACGTCGGCGTAACCGAAGGCGGCGAGCACGGCCATCATCGCGGCATTAATCGTTGTGCCACTCTGCAAGACAGTTTCACCGGCTTTGATCTCCTCGCCGCGTTTGACGATCGATCTTCCGTTCTCGACGGGCTCGAGCAGTTCGACGACGGTGCCGTCTTTGAGTTCGTGCGTCAGTTCCACCTGCTGCACGCTGTCGGCGCCTTCTGGCACGGGAGCGCCGGTCATGATACGTACTGCTTCGCCTTCCTTCAGTTCGTGGTGCCACCCCTTTCCGGCGGCAGACTCGCCGACAATCCGCAAACGCACCGGTGCATCCAGCGTCTCTTCTGCGCGCACGGCATAGCCGTCCATCTGCGAGCGATCGAACGGCGGCAGGTCCGAGTCGGCGATGATGTCTTCAGCGAGTACGCGATTGAGCGCGTTTTCGAGCTTCACGCGTTCGGATGGCAGCGGACGAGTGTGTTGTCTGACGATTTGAATGGCTTCCGAGACGGAGATCACTTGTGCCTCTTTGTGGCTTGTGTGCTTTTTTGTGTTGCAAAAACCGAAAGGCCGGTTTTAGGACCGGCCTCTCAAGGTTGGCGGAGGCATTCAGCCTCGATTGGTCACCGTCCTCACCCCGGCAACCACATTCACCGTTGGGGAGGATTGTAATCAAAATATTCGCCGGGTCAATAGCCGGTCGAGGATTATATGCCTGGTTGATAGTTTACGAGTCGAGTTAACCTTAGTTAGCCGTATTCGCCGGAGTTTTGTTCGGACACGCTCCGAGTAGTGGACTCGACAGACGCGATTGATTTCTCAGTCGACGGCAAAGGTGCGCGAATCTCAGCTTTCAGTTGTTTGTACAGCTTGACGACGGCTATTAGTTCCTGAAGGAGGAAACGGCCTGCAGTTAAAGCGCCAATTTCGTCTTTTTCGTGCTCGTAGATAGGCCTGAATGAACAGTGGAGAGAAAACGCATTCCGCCGAAACAGAAATAGCTCCCCGAACGGGAAGCTATTCCGGATTTAATGGCGGAGCCGACGGGACTCGAACCCGCGACCTCCGACGTGACAGGCCGGCGTTCTAACCAACTGAACTACGACTCCGCAAAGAACTGTCGAATACGCTGAGGTTTTGGTAGGCACGGAGGGATTCGAACCCCCAACCTCTTCCTTGTAAGGGAAGCCGTCTACCATTGACGTACGTGCCTTCATAAGGACCAGCCCTGTCGCCGGCCCGTTCTCAACAAACGATTACGCTCACAAAATCTAACCGGGCACGCGTCTCAAACAGCGATGAACTGCAGCGAGTGGTCATGCTAAGCGAGGCGCTTGGGAGTGTCAAGTTTAGCAGCCGGGCGGTTTTGCAGTTTCCGCCGCCCCGGGTTTATATTCTCCTCACGAGAGCCCATCCGGATTTTTAGCCATGACAACACTCGTTAAGCGCAGTCGTTTGCTTATCGTTACCGTCTTTCTGATCGGGATTTCCATCGTTGAGATCCCATCGCAACAAACGCAACGCCCGCGACGCGTCAACAACAACACAGGCCAGACCAACGAAGCCAAAAAACCAGCGACCAACGGGTCCGAGGAGGTCGATGAAGGCGACGTCGTCAGAGTCGACACGCAACTCGTTTCTGTGCCCGCGGTCGTGACCGACAGCGCCGGTCATCCTTTGTCAGGTCTGCGTCCGGACAACTTTCGTATCACCGAAGACGGCCAGTCGCAAACAATCGCCAACTTCGGCACCACCGAGACGCCTTTCGAAATCGCGTTGCTGCTCGACACCTCGGGCTCAACACGCGACGACGTCGCTCTCATCCGCTCCGCCGCAAACAGTTTCATAGAAGCACTCCGGCCGGGCGATCGCGTCGGGATCGTTGCCTTCAACACGGCGCAAACGATCCGAGAACCAATCGCTACGGTCGACGTGCTAACGCCTCTGACGAGCGACCGTGACGATTTGCGCAAGGCGATGGAGAATCTCGGCGCCAGCAACGGCACGCCCTATTACGACGCGCTCGAACGAGTGGTGGATGCGATCTTTCGTGACGCGCCGAAGGATGAAGTACGCGGACGCCGCGCGGTAGTTGCTTTGACCGATGGAGTTGACTCCGCGAGCAACTCCGACTTTGCGACAGCGAAACTAAAACTCTCGCGTGCCGGTGTTGCGTGTTACTTCGTGCAGATCAACACTGAAGATTTCGTGGAAGACCGGCTGATGAAAGACTGCCAGGACGACGGTCAGCTTTCGCTTTCGCAACGGCAGATCGAGCGTTACCGGCGACTCTTTGTGCCCGCAGCGAAAGCCGAAGACTTCGACAACTTCTGTCGCATGGGACCGTTTGAACGGATGTCGATCAGCCGCGAGCTCTACAATCTGGCGCGACGCGAAATGAACGATCTCGCGAAGGTTTCGGGCGGGCGAAGTTTTCAGGCGGCAACGTTGGCGGATGCGCGAGCTGCGTTTGCGCGCGTCGCGGCCGACATCGGCACGCTCTACAGTCTCGGTTACTATCCCACCAACAAAACGCGCGACGGGAAGTTTCGGACGATCAAGATTGAAGTCAAAGGAGTGAAAGACAAAGCTCAGGTTCGCGCGCGCGACGGATACTACGCGCCGAAACAGTGAGAAGAATTTCCGATTGTCGATTGCCGATTGTCAATTTTTCACGGCGTTTCGAACACCGGCTCTTATTTTGGAATCGACAATCGGCAATTACACAATCGGCAATTACACAATGCCAAATCCCTTCAACCGTATCTTATTAATCGTGCTCGACGGCGCTGGAATCGGCGCCATGCCTGATGCGCCCGAATGGGGCGACGCGGGGTCGGACACGTTTGGACACATTCTCGAATCGCGCGAAGTGCGTCTGCCGAATTTGCAACGTTATGGTCTCGGCAATATTCGGCCGCTCGCGAAACTGCCGCCCATAGAGAATCCTCGTGGTTCATACGGCCGTTGTGCTTTACGTTCGAACGGCAAGGACACGACCACGGGGCATTGGGAGATGGCCGGAATCATTCTTGAACGCGCCTTCCCGACTTACCCGAACGGTTTTCCGGGTGCGGTTATTGATCGCTTTGTGCGCGAGGCTGACGTGCCGGGCATTCTCGGCAACATTCCTGCTTCCGGAACTGAGATCATCAAGGTTCTTGGTGAAGAGCACGTCAAGACGCGCAAGCCGATCGTCTACACGTCCGCTGATTCTGTTTTTCAGATCGCCGCGCATGAAGAGGTGATTCCGCTCAAACGGCTTTACGAAATGTGTGAGATCGCGCGTCGCATACTGGACGGTGAGCACAAAGTCGGACGTGTCATTGCGCGGCCTTTCCTGGGCCAGCCGGGTGGATTTTTTCGAACCGAGAACCGGCACGATTACGCAGTGCCGCCGCCGCGCGAGAACCTGTTGCCGGCGCTGGCTGATGCGGATCTCGATGTGGTGTGTATTGGAAAGATTGCGTCGATCTACGATTCGCTAGGCGTTACGAAGGATCTGACCGCAAAGAATAACGAGCAGTCGATCACGCAGACTATCCGCGCGCTTGAGGAGCCTGCGCGCGGATTGATCTTTTCCAACCTCGTCGACTTCGACATGCTTTACGGTCACCGGCGCGATACCGAGGGTTACGCGAAAGCGTTGGAACACTTCGACGCTCGTCTGCCGGAGATTGAAGCTGCGATGCGTGAGGATGACTTGATGATGATCACTGCGGATCACGGAAACGATCCGACCTTTCCGGGTTCAGATCACACGCGTGAGTACGCGCCGTTGCTCGTCTTCGGCAAAACCGCCCGTCCGGGCATCAACCTCGGCACCCGCTTCTCCCTCTCCGACATCGGCCAGACAATCGCGCAGAACTTTGGCTTGACGTTAACAGCCGGCGAGAGCTTTTTGAGGAGAATTTCAGCCGCAGATTAAATCCGTGGCTTACTTTTTCGTCAGACTGCGGTAAACGATCTCGAGCCACATCTCGGTTTTGATGAACCCGGCGCCCCACGATTTCCACTCTGCCGGCAAACCTTCACTCTTGATCTGCTCGAGCGTTTTCCCGGCGGCGATCTTTTGCCGCACGATCGCGGTTGTTTCGGTGAGCATGCGTTGATAGGCCTTCAGATCGTCAAGGGTCGAGATCGGACCATGACCAGGAATGAGTTTCGCACCCGCAGGTATCTTGCCGACCAACTCGTTAATATTCTTTATCAACCCTTCAACACTGCCGCCACTCTCCAAATCGACAAACGGAAAACTCCCCGCGAAGAAATCATCGCCGAGGTGAACGACGTTAGAAGTGGTAAAGAAGATGACGCTGTCGCCATCGGTGTGGCCGTGCGGGAAGTGAATCACGCGTATCTCCTCGCCGTTGAAATGAACTGACAACGCCTGATCGAACGTGATCACCGGCAGCGCTTCTTTCGGCGATGCCGGAGTAGTCGATTTGAAAAACTCGGAATGCTGCTCGGTCGAAAGACGCTTGCGCACGTTATCGTGCGCGATGATCGGCGCCTCCGGACCAAACGCGACGTTTCCGCCGGTGTGGTCACCATGCCAATGCGTGTTGAGAATGAAGCGCAGCTTGCCTTGGCCCAACGTCTTCAACGACGCCCTGATCTTGTCCGCCAGCGGCGCAAACTGATCGTCAACGATCAAAATTCCGTCCTCCCCAACAGAAACGCCGATGTTCCCACCGGCGCCTTCAAGCACGTATACGTTACCGGCAACTTTCGTTGCCTTGATTTGAACCTTTGAAAAGTCAGTCTGTTGGGCTTGAACTGCAACAGTGAAGAACAACGCGAAAAGGACGACGACGAGTTTCATAAGCATCAGGCCTCAGGATTTTTCAACACCGCGATGAAAGGCAAATTTCGGTAACGTTCGGCAAAGTCCAAACCATAACCAACAACAAACTCGTCCGGAATCTGAAAACCGAGATAATCGATCTGCACATCCTTCTGCCGGCGTTCGTACTTATCGAGCAGCGCGGCCAGCTTCACACTTGCCGCACCGCGCGCGTGCAGGTTTGCCAGCAGGTACGAGAGGGTGAGACCCGTGTCGACAATGTCTTCGACGACGAGTATGTGCCGCCCTTCGATCGGCACGTCGAGATCTTTCATGATCCGCACTTCACCTGAAGTTCGCGTCGAGGAACCGTAGCTGGAGATAGCCATGAACTCGATGCTCAGCGGCGTGTCGATCGCGCGGAGCAGATCACTGAGAAAAAAGCACGCGCCCTTCAGCACGCCGATCAGCAGCGGATTGAGTCCTGCGTAGTCGCGCGTGATCTGTGCGCCCAGCTCGATAATGCGGTTGCGAATCTGTTCTTCTGACAGCAAGACTGCCAGGTTGGGGTTGCTGAATTCTGAAGTGATGTGCACCGAAGAGATAGCCAACTCGTTTCTCCTTCAAGCTGCTGAGATTGATTCGAGCAAAGACGTTTGCCTGTGTGCCGCGTGGTGCGACATACTATGCAAGCTCTTCCTTAAGGTCAATGCGTCATAGCCCCAAGAATCCAACTCGCAGTCTGCTTATCGTCATCGCGCTTGTTGCTTTCGCCACTCCGGTGCTCGCACAAAGCAGCGCGATTCAGCCCTGTGAAGCAACCCCGAATGCGGCAAAGCTTGCGACCGGCAACAACGCGCCAGTAAAGACCGGCGTGCGGAGCAGCGAGACTGTTATCGATGCAAAGATTCCCGAGGACCAGGCCGTCGAAAAGCTGCTCACGCCTTACAGCGCAAAAGTACAAGCGTTGAACGTCGTCATTGGCCGGCTGGAACGGCCGTTGAAGAAGGAACCTGTCGGCGCCGGCTCTTTGGGAAACTTCGTCACTGACGGCATCAGGACGTACGCACAACGGAAACTCGGCAAGCCGATTGCGCTCACGATCATGAACGCGGGTGGTCTGCGCAAAAACGAAATCGCCGCAGGCGAACTCCGCGCCAGCGATATCTTCGAACTGTTGCCGTTCGAAAACGCACTCGTCGCTGTCGATATAAGTGGCGCAGATCTATTGAAGGTGCTGCCCGCGACAGTACGCGATGCGCAGTCGGGCGCGCGGATTCAATTCAAGTGGAACGATCAAAACCGTCCCGAGTTCATCACCGCCACGCTCATTGACGAGAATGGCCACGAGCAGGAGATCGATCCGAAGAAGATCTACACCATCGTCACGATCGACTATTTGTTGAAAGTCGGCGGTGGTGCGTACGCGGTTCTTCACGAAGGCAAGAGTCCCACGCCATTGAACATGACCTTGCGCGACGCCATCATGGAGTACGTGAAGAGTGAAACCGCCGAGGGCCGGGCGGTTCGTCAGCAAATGGACGATCGTTACGTACAGAAGGGACCAGGTCCGAAAGGCCCAACCGAGGAGCCGCGATGATCAACCGGCGAAAGTTTCTGGGTTCATCAGTGCTCTTCGGCGCAGCTCTTGTCGCCTTGCCGCGCAGCTTCGCCTTCACCGCCGATGAGACCGTAATCACAATCCTGCACACTAACGACACGCACTCGCAGATCGATCCGCTCCCGGCCAACGACAGGAATGCAGGGAAGGGAGGCGTCGCACGTCGCGCGACGCTCGTGAAGCGAATCAGAAAAGAGAATCCAAACACGCTGCTGATCGACGCCGGCGACGTGCTTCAGGGAACTCCGTACTTCAACTTCTACAAAGGCGAAGTCGAATACAAGGCGATGTCGGCAATCGGTTACGACGTCGGCACGCTCGGCAATCATGAGTTTGACAACGGTGTGGAAGCGCTCGCGGCCGCGTTGAAGTTTGCCAACTTCGATATCGTCTCCGCGAATTACGACGTCAAAGGCACAGCGCTCGAAGGACGTGTGAAGCCTTACGTCGTGAAAACGGTTGGCGGAATACGTGTCGGGTTGTTTGGTTTGGGCATCAGCCCGGCGGCGTTGATCACGCCCGAGAATTTCAAAGGCGTCACTTACGTCGATCCGGTCATCGTTGCGCGCAATATGGTGAAGACATTGCGTGAACAAGAGCGTTGCGCGCTGGTCGTTTGCATGTCGCACCTCGGTTACTACGAAACTCCGAGACGTAATGGCATCGGTGATTCCCAAGTGGCGGCGCAGGTTGACGGCATCGATTTTATCGCGAGCGGACACAACCATCTCTTCATGGAGCGGCCAGTCGAGCAAACACAACCTTGCGGAGCGAAGACGTTAATCTTTCAAGTCGGCAAGAGCGGCATCTACGTGGGCCGAGTCGATTTCACGTTTAGAACGGGAAAACTGGCCGGCGCGACAGGCCGGCTGCTTGATCTGAGAACCGCGGTCTAATGGCAGACGATTCAACTCGCGATCGAATTCGTGCTTTGGTGCGCGACGTACTTGAGAAAGCCGCGCCCCCTGAGAGCACGCCGACGCCTACTCGCTTTGTCAATACGATTCCACGGGCGGACGCGCAAAGCGCGGCCGTGACGCGCGACGAGTCGTCGAAGAATGTGATCACTGAAGACGACGTGCGCGGATTGGACCAAGGCGCTGTCTTGCGCATCGGTGAAGACGCGCGGCTAACGCCGCTGGCAGCCGACATTGTCAAAGAGCGGAAGATCGAGATTGTGCGGCGCAGTTCGCGGCGCGGCTCGAAAGCTTCCAAGCTGATCGCGGTGGGCGCCGATCATGGCGGCTTCAGGATGAAAGAAGAGTTGAAGGCACTGTTGGGCCAACTGGGCCACAAGGTGCAGGACTTTGGCACCGACTCCGAAGAGGCGGTTGATTACCCGGATTTCGCTCACGCTGTTGCGCGCGCGGTAGCCAACGGCAGTTCGGACCTCGGAATCATCATCGATGGCGCGGGCGTTGGCAGTGCGATGACGGCGAACAAGGTTCCGGGTGTTCGCGCGGCCGCCTGTTATTCAGTCGCGGTGGCGCGCAATTCACGCGAGCACAACGACGCGAACGTTCTAACGTTAGGAAGCAAGACCATCTCGAACGCCGAGATGCGCGAGATCGTCACCGCCTGGCTGAACACCGAGATCACCGAGGATCGCCATCGGAAACGCGTCGCCAAGATCGACGCCATCCAGCGACAGTATCAGCGTTAGACAGGATTTCAGAATTCACAAGATTCAGGATGCCAACAGCGTACTGACGCAGCGCAGTCGCAGTTGGTCAGAATTCAGCCAATTCAGCCCAGCACCTCCTGCAAGTCTGAATCATGTTCATCCTGAAATCCTGTCGACCGTGCTCCGCGTGCTAGAATGTTCCCCGTCCCATGACCTACTCCAGCAACGGCGATTACGAACGATTAATTGAGCAGATCACCGACGCCATTGTGGCGCGGCTGAATGGTGACAGCACGGACCAAGCTGCGATGTGTGGCTGCACGTCGGAGTGTTTTCATCGCTGCCCGGAGCGAATGCATCGCATCGTCGACGCTGGTGCGGCGCGCATCGGGCTGGTCCTGGGTGAAACTGGAACCGCGCGCGAGTGGGCCAGTCTTATCGATCACACCTTGCTAAAGCCCGAAGCGACGGACGAAGATATCAAGAAACTCTGTCAGGAAGCAGCGAGCTACCGTTTCGCGTCTGTATGCGTAAACCCGACGTGGGTGCGTGTGGCTGCGTGTAATCTGCGCGGCAGCGGCGTGCCTGTTTGTACGGTGATTGGCTTCCCGCTCGGCGCCACGCTGCCGGACGTCAAAGCTTATGAAGCGCGGCGCGCGATTCTCGACGGGGCAACGGAACTGGACATGGTGATCAATGTCGGCGCGTTGAAGAGTGGTGACGATTGTCTCGTAGAACACGACATTCGCTCAGTGGCGGAAGTCGCGCACGAGTACGACGCAATTTGCAAAGTCATCATCGAGACCGCGTTGTTGACGGACGACGAGAAGGTGCGTGCGTGTTTGGCGGCGAAGAAAGCCGGCGCGGATTTTGTGAAGACATCGACGGGATTTTCAAAGGGCGGCGCGACTGTTGCGGACGTCGCGTTGATGCGGCGAACGGTCGGCAGTGAACTCGGTGTCAAGGCCTCCGGTGGCGTGAGGGGACTCGAAGACGCGCGCAAGATGGTTGAAGCCGGAGCCACGCGCATCGGCGCGAGTGTCGGCGTGAAGATCGCCCAGGAAGCCGCCGGGAATAAGACTTCTGATTCGAGAGCGCTAGCGTACTAACAAGTGTTCTTCCTCTTGCAAAGATTAACTCATGCCTGCGAGTCCAAAACTGTTGGCTGTAATTTTAGGCGGTGGTGCCGGTAACCGCCTTTTTCCGCTCACCCAACAACGCTCGAAACCCGCAGTCCCGCTCGGCGGTAAATATCGTCTCGTCGACATCGCGCTTTCAAACTGCATTAACTCCGACATCCTTCGCACGTTTGTGTTGACGCAATACAACTCCGCGTCACTCAATCGCCACATCGCGCAAACTTATCGCTTTTCGCAATTCTCAAATGGCTTCGTAGAGATCATCGCTGCGGAACAAACACCCGAGAGCCCGCAGTGGTTTCAGGGAACGGCAGACGCAGTGCGACAAGTATTGCCGCACATTCGCGACTGGGGCATCGACACGCTGTTGATTCTTTCCGGCGATCATCTGTATCGCATGGACTACCGGCAGTTTCTCCAGCGTCATCACGAAACGAATGCTGACGTGACAGTGTCGGTCATTCCGTGTGAGGCGCGCGCAGCCTTTGAGTTTGGTTTGTTGAAGACAGACGAGAGCGGACGCATCGTGGAGTTCAAAGAGAAACCGAAAGGTGACGAACTGCTCTCAATGCAGGTCGACACAACGAAGCTCGGTCTTGATGCAAACGAGGCGAAGCGTCGTCCGTTTCTGGCGTCCATGGGAATTTACGTTTTCAAATACGATCGGCTGGAACAACTGCTGAGTGAAGATACAAGCTGGCTTGATTTCGGCAAGGAAGTGATCCCCGCCGCGATCGCTGCCGGGCACGTGCAGGCGTTCATGTTTGATGGTTACTGGGAAGACATCGGAACAATCGGCGCGTTCTATCGCGCCAATCTGGATTTAACGACGAAGATTCCGAAGTTCAACTTGTTCGACGCCGAAGCGCCGGTCTACACGCGCGCCCGTTACCTGCCGCCGTCGAAGATTGAAGACACGGAGATCAACGACTCGATCATCAGCGACGGCTGCATCATCAACGGAGCAAAGGTTACGAATTCAGTGATTGGATTACGCAGCCGGATCTCGAAGGGCGTGCAGATTGACGCGTCGTTCATGATGGGCGCCGATTTTTACCAGACGTTCGAAGAGATGGGAAATGATCTCGGCAGGGGTTTGCCGCGTGTGGGGATAGGTGAGGGAACTGTGATCAAACGTGCGATCATCGACAAGAAC
>DASXRE010000062.1:0-3766 GCA_036506775.1 Pyrinomonadaceae bacterium
GTGCCGCCCCTACAGTACGCCTTCCAGTTGGTCCTCTAAACTGCGGCTGATGTCGCGTAGTCTATCGAGCGTAGCGGCATCCGCGTCCCAATATCCGCGGCCATTCGCTTCCAACAGTCGTTGCGCGAGGGCGTGGGCCGAGTGCGGATTCAGATCCCGCAAACGCTCCAGCATCGACTCGTCAAACAAAAACGTGTTCGCGACTTCCGAGTAGATCCAGTCGTCGACCGCATCCGCCGTCGCACTCCAGCCAAACGTGTTCGAAACGTGGTTCTCGATCTCGGCCACGCCTCTGAAGCCGTGCTTCAGCATGCCTTCGTACCACTTCGGATTGAGTGTCTTCGCGCGTGTTTCCAGGCGAACAGTCTCTTCGAGAGTGCGAATCCTTACCTCCCGCGACAGACTGTCAGACAAATAGATCGCCGGCCGCGAGTGGGCGCGTTTCTCGACAGCCTTCGACACGCCGCCGAGATACTCAAAGTAGTGGTCCACGTCCGTCAGGCCGATCTCGAACGTGTCGATGTTCTGATACGTCGCTTCGACGCGCGCCAACGCACGGTCCATCGCCAGCCGCGCTTCCCTGCCCTCGATCGTGCGTCCTTGCGAATCGCGCCCATAAGCGAAGCACTTGCGCGTCACGAACAGATCGCCGAGTGTCTCTTCACTCTCCCACTGCGAGTCCATCACCATGAAGTTCACGTTCGTGCCGTAATTGCCGGGGGCGTTTGAGAAAACGCGCACCGCCGCTTCATCCGGCGTGCTCGCGGCGGCTTTCATCTGTTCCAGCACGTGCTTGCGCACATAGTTCAACTCCACGGGCTCGTCGAGCCGCGCGACGACGCGCACAGCCTTATCGAGCAATTGCACAGTCGGACTAAACAGATCGCGAAAGATGCCGGAAACGGTCATCACGACATCAATCCGCGGTCGCGCTAACTCATCCAGCGTGATCGGTTCGACATCCGTCGCTCGGTTCAACGCGTCGCGTACCGGCCGCACACCGAGCAGCCACAATGCCTGGGCCACTCCTTCGCCCTGCGTCTTGATGTTGTCCAGGCCCCAAAGCACCAGTGCCATTGCTTCCGGATAACGGCCATGCTCGCTGCGGTAGCGTTCGAGCAGACTCGTCGCGACGACTTCGCTGCGTGTAAATGCCGCCGCTGAGGGAACTGAATAAGGATTGATGGCGTGTGTGTTTCTGCCGGTGGGAAGAACGTCCGGATTCTGAATGATGTCGGCGCCTGGTCCGGGTTCGATGAACTCGCCCCGGAGCGCACGGACCAACGAATCGATCTCGGAGTTGGTCTGCAGTTTCGCGGAAACGTTTTCGAGGAGCGCAAACACGGGCCGCGTCGATTCGGGACTTAACCCATGTGACTCCAGCAAGCGAACTGCCGCTTCGGATCCCTTTCCAACAAACTCTCGTACAGCGTCTCCAACTAGCTCGGGCGGCAACGCTCGCACACCGTGTTCAGGACGATCGAACGATGCGATCATTTTAAACAGATCGGTCTGTTCACCCGCCGAAGAAGCGCGGCCAAAGACGTGCAGACCCGTCGGGATCAGCCGCTGCTCGATCTCCAGCAACTGCTCGTAGAGCGCAAAGATGCGCGCATCGCGTTCACTTGACTCTCTGGTTGTCACAGAATTAACCGACGACATTAACCAACCCGCGCGGGCGCGAGCTTCACGAACTGCGCCTGGAGAATCTCTGCCAAACGTCGGGTTTCTTCGCTCGACTCAAATTCTTTCTGCGTGTCGACCACGATCACGCGCGCTCGTGTTTTCTTGAGTGCCGCTTGCAGTTCACGCAGCTCACCTTCAATCTTCAAGTGCCGCAGCGCGCGCACATTGAGACCGTTGCGTCTGAGCGCAACGTTCGAACGACCGTCAGTGAACAGCAGCACGACTGTCTCACCAAACTTGTTTCCCACAAGATTGATGAGTTCGATCGTCGTGACGAGTCCGGCGCCCAGTGGCGTGCTGCCGCCCATGCGCAGCGTATCGAGCACACGGCGCGCGCGCAGGATACTTCTCGACGGCGGCAAGTCGAGATTCGCGGTCATTCCGTGAAACGACACGATCGCAACGCTGTCGCGATTCAGATACGACTTGCGCAGCAATTTAAGAATCGTGCTTTTGGCGCGCGCGATGCGGTTGGCGGCCATGCTGCCCGAAGCGTCGATTGCAAAGATGAAGAGTGTACCCTGCTTGTCTTTGAGCAATTTATAACGCAGCGCGCTCGAGGAAACAGGCGTCAACGTGGCCGCCGCTTGCGCGACCATTGCGCGCAAGGTGGCATCGATGGCGACTCTCGCTCCGGCATCTTTAAAGGTCACTGAACGCGTGTAGCGTCCGCGCAACTGTTGCATGGCAGCTTTCGCTCCTGCCGAGCGACGCGTCTTCGAACGCGACTTGCGCGAACGATCTTTCGGCTGCAACTGTTCTTCGAGTTGTGACTGACGCGAACGATTATCAACCGCGGGCGCTGATGGTCCTTCGGCGTTGTTGGGCCGTCCGCCGTTGCGCGAACGTGATGGAGCCTGTGGCTGCTGAAGACCCGGATCCTGGCCATCAGTTCCCGACTCTGTTTCATCCCCTTCCTTTTGCTCATCGCTCTTCGGCGGCGGCGGAGTACGCGGAAACACTTCATCCACTGCCTGCTCGATCTGTTCGCTGGTCGCGGTCTCATCCAATGCATCGCGTCGCAGTCGATGCCGCAGCGACATTGCCGAAACTCGCCGCACGTCGTTCTCACGAACCGATCGCCGGCCTTCGAACGCTGCCAGCGCTCGCGCCGCACGCATGATCGTGAGTTCGCCGCGATGGCCATCCACTTTCAAATCCGCACAGAGCTGCGCGATCTTTTCGAGTATCGCTCGCGCGACAACCACCTTCCGCAAGTTTGCGCGGGCGCGCGTGATTCGTTTGGCTAACTGTTCCTGGTCCGCCGCAAACGACTCACAAAACTCTTCGCGATCCCGATCGTAGGCATCACGCCGCTCGACAATGTCCACCCGATTCTTGAGGTAGTTCTCGGTCACAACTTCCGTATGGAGGCCGAAACGATCGAGCAACTGCGGCCGCAGATCGCCTTCCTCAGGATTACCCGAGCCGATTAAAACGAAACTCGCCGGATGTTCGACTGACATGCCTTCGCGCTCGACTCTGTTTGTGCCGGTCGCAGCGACGTCCAGCAGCAGATCGACGAGATGGTCTTCAAGTAAGTTGACTTCGTCGATGTAGAGGAAGCCACGATTCGCTCGCGCCAGTAAGCCGGGATCAAAAACCTTCCGGCCCGAAGCGAGAGCGCGTTCGATGTCGATCGTCCCGCAAACGCGGTCCTCCGTGGCGCCAAGCGGCAGTTCAACTACCGGAACGGTAACGGAGGTTATCGTGAAGTCTTCTTTGTCGAGACAGTGGGAACACGGATCTGACGGATTGCAGTTATAAGGACAGCCGGCCACGACTTCGATCGGCGGTAGCAGATCAGCCAGCGCCCGCACAGCGGTCGACTTCCCCGTGCCGCGATGGCCCATAATCAGAACGCCGCCGATCAACGGATCGACCAGATTCAGGATCAAGGCCAGTTTCATTTCTTCCTGGCCGACAATTGCTGTGAACGGATAAGTCATTGACTAGCGACTTTGTAGCGGAAAAGCAGAAACTCTGCAAACCGCAAAAGACCTTGGAGTGCGGGGACGAGTCGCCGCTTTGGACTACGCTTGCCGACCAAAGCGGTGACAAGTCCCCGCACTCCAAGGAG
>DASXRE010000063.1:0-5031 GCA_036506775.1 Pyrinomonadaceae bacterium
CGATCACGACTGGCCCTGGTGGCGCAAGATGCTGCCGTATGCGTTGGGTAAGTTGCTCGGTTAACCGTCGCTAAAGCGACTACCGTTTTGTTCTTGACCGTTCCTGGCGTTGAAACGCCAGGCTAAACTCAAACGGCGCTACGCGCCGATCGAAACCCACGAAAACAAACGTGGTTCGTCGAAACCAACGCCAAGCGCAAGCTAACCGCGCCGATCGGAATGCCGCACAACTAACCTGGCTCGCCTTCGCCCTTTTTCCCTTTCTTTTTCGCGGGCTCGGTTTCACGCGGACGAGTCGCGGGCGGCGGTGGAGTGTCAACCTTCGGCGTTGAAGTCTCAGATTTGGGTTGCGGTGCCGCGGGCCGATCGTCGTCCGCCTTTGGCGGCGGCGGCAACGTCATTTGTTCAAGCTTGGGTTCGGTAGTAGTGCTCGCCGGCAAAGTGCCGTCTTCTTCGGTCTTCTCCGCTTCAGCGGCTGCTTCCGCGCGCTCGGCCGCAAGCTCACGCTGACGCTGCCGGAAGAGTTCTCGCATGTCTTCAGGCATGTCAGGCGCCTTCGAAAAATCTTCCTTGGGCTTGTCTTTCAGAAAGGTCTTCATGAAGTCGACGAACATCGGCAACGCGCCCTTCGCGCCGGTCATGTCCTCACCGAGTGGTTTCTTCTTGCCGGGATAACCCATCCACACGCCGGTAACGTAAGTGGGTGTGTAGCCGAGAAACCAAACGTCTGTGTGATCGTTGACGGTGCCGGTTTTTCCGGCGAGCGGAACACCAACTGCTTGAGCTGCCGTTGCAGTTCCACCCTGAACTACGCCGCGCATCATCGAAACCATCGTCAACGCGACGTACTCATTCATCACTTTGTACGTTGTCCTCTCCCACTCCTCGAGCGTCGCCCCGTCGCGATCAAGGACTCTGCGAATCAAATGCGGCTCGACGCGAATTCCTTTGTTGGGAAATGCTGAATACGCGGAGACCATCTGGTCCAGGGGAACTTCCGTCGCGCCCAGCGCTGACGGAAGATAAGGAGACATCGGCACTTTGATACCAAAGCGCCGCACCATCTGGGCGCCGGTTTGAATGCCGACTGTTTGCAGCAAGTGAACTGCGGGAATGTTCATCGACTTCGCCAGCGCAGTCTTCAGCGGCATGTCACCACAGCTTGTCGAGCCGTCATAATTGTGTGGCTGCCAGTCGCCGATGCTGATCGGTGCGCCGCTGACGGGTGTGTCCGGAGTCATGCCCCACTCAACGGCGGCCGTGTAGATGAACGGCTTGAACGCCGAACCTGTCTGACGATATGCCTGCGTAGCGTTGTTGAATTTGTTGGTGTAGAAGTCGTAGCCGCCGACCATGGTGACGATTTCGCCGTTCTTGGCGTTGAGCGTCATCATCGCGCCCTGCACGGACGGAATCTGCGACAACTCAACTTTCAGACGGCGATTCTTCTGGTCCACTTCCTTGATCTCGAATTCAGCGAGATGGCCGTTCTTGAACTCGTCCTTTGGTTGCCGCTTGCCCCAACCCATGTCCGCAGCAGTGAGCGTCGCAGTGAAATTGCCGAAGCGCACTGTGGCTTCGTTCCGCGCGCGATCGACTTTCATGATCAGGCCCATCAAGTGGCGGCCCTGTTCGTAGTCGTTGCCGTACCAGTCAGGATGTTTGTAGCTATTAAGTTCTGTTGTGGTCGCTGGACCGTCGCCGTTGTTCACTGGCGTCGGAATCATCGTGTAGTTCGAGCGCCAACCGGTGTGCGAGCGGTCGTAGGTCCTGAGTCCACCGCGAAGCACTTCGTAAGCGCGTTTCTGCGCGTCTACGTTAATTGACGTGTAGACCGAGAGCCCGCCCTGCGCCACGCGTGTCGTGTATTTGTCTTCGAGTTCCTGACGGATGTATTCGACGGGATAATCAAAAGGAGATGACTTGTGTTGCGATTGATAGTAAGCCGTGTCTGCCAGTTGAATCGGCTTCGCCTTCGCATCATCAGCTTCGGCCTGGCTGACGAAACCGTTCTTCGCCATCAGATCCAGCACCAGATCGCGGCGCTCTTTTGCTTTACCGGGGTTTGCCGTTGGCGAGTAGTCGCTCGGCGCTTTCGGCACGCCGGCTAACAACGCTGCTTCGCCGAGCGTCAGATCTTTCGCCTGTTTGCCGAAGTAGGTTTCAGCTCCGGCCTCCATGCCGTATGCGTTGGCGCCCAGAAACATGTGATTGACGTACAACTCCATGATCTGGTTCTTGGTGTAGTAGCGTTCGATCTGTAAGGCCAGCACCCATTCATTAACTTTGCGGGTATAGGTTTGTTCTTTTGAAAGAAAAAGATTTTTCGTGAGCTGCTGAGTAAGAGTTGAACCGCCTTCGATTCTATCCGTCGTCAGGTTCTTCCACGCTGCTCCCATGATGCGAATGGGATCGATCCCGATGTGATCGTAGAAGCGAACGTCTTCAACGGCGAGAATGGCATTCCTCAGAACCGGAGGAATCTCTTCGTACTTCAGCGGAATTCTTTTTTCGAGGGCAAACTCACCGATGACGGTCTGGCCGTCATCGGCGTACACGCGCGTGACCACGCTGGGACGATAAGTTGCCAAAGCCGCGACCTCGTTTGCGGCTTGCGAATAGTTCAATTCGTACGCTGCGATGATGCCGGTGAGTCCGCCGGCAGCCAGTGCCAACATAAGCACGGCGGGCAGCCAGAGTCTTGATAAGAGATGTCTGCGTTGTTCGGGTGGCGTGTTAATGATTGCGGTGGGCGAGTATTTTGAACGATTTACAGCCATAGTTTAGATTTTCCCCCAGGACAACTTGCCTCGATTGCGAACTTTGGGACAACGTGGCTAGCCACAGGGCGCCTGAAATTATACTGTGTTGGCTGTGGATTTCTGGAATCCCGCCGCAGCCTTTATAATGACTCTGCTTCGCAATGGGGGCGACAGGCTTCGACAGGAACCTGAACGATCGTCGCGATGCATGCCGGGCTCCCTTATGCAGCTCGTTAAAACGCGTAGGGAAACACAACTGCCAATAACAATGAATTGGCTCTCGCTGCCTAATTAAGCATCGAGCGTCTCGCCGCAAGTTGCTCATGCGAGCGGAGTGAGATGTCACTGAGATGAGCTGGCCCGCTGCTTCGGTCCGTGGCAGTGGGCGAGATCAAAGCTGGACTAGCTCGTGTCGAGGTCTTGTCGCTTCACTGACTCGACATTGAGCGAATTTTTGTCAGGCCTGCCTGACGAGAAAGAGAAGCGACTAAGCATGTAGATTCCTTCGGCGTTGGTTTTTGGATCCGAGTTCAATTCTCGGCGCCTCCACCAAATTTGACATTTCAGATTTGAGATTTGCGATTTCAGAGCCTCACTTAAGCAGGAATGCATATGACTACCACTACTCAACTCATGACTGCCGAAGAGCTAATGCAGCTCGAAGGGCCGAACCGTCACGAGCTAATTAAAGGAGAACTCCTCACGATGCCTCCTCCGAAATACGGACACGGCAGAGTTGTGGCAAACCTCACGATGCTTTTGCTACAACATGTAAAAGCCTGCAAGCTCGGTGACGTCTGCACTGAAGCCGGCTACAAACTCGAAAGCCATCCGGATACGGTACTTGGACCTGACGTGTCTTTCGTTGCCAAGGAGCGCGTTGTCCGGCCAGAGGGTTATTACTTCGGCCCACCCGATCTTGCGGTAGAGGTGATGTCCCCAAGCGACAGAAGAACCAGACTCGAGCGGAAGGCGAGCATGTGGTTATCGTTCGGCGCAAAATCGGTGTGGCTTGTGAATCCCAGACAGCGAACGGTTGAAGTCGTTCGCGCAAACGGCGATAGGAAAGTATTCCACGAGCCCGATCATCTGGTTGACGACACTGTCCCTGGCTTTCGCATCCCGGTTTTCGAAATCTTCAACTAGCCCATTTGGACCGGAATCTTCCCATTGGCATCTTCGATAGCGGCGTCGGTGGTTTAACTGTCTATCGCGCTCTGCACGAACGGCTGCCAAACGAACGCTTCGTCTACCTCGGCGATACCGCGCGCGTTCCTTACGGCACTAAATCTCTCGCCACAGTCGAACGTTATGCAGTCGAGAATTCGAGATTTCTCGAAGCACACGGAATCAAACTACTCGTCGTCGCCTGTAACACTGCTTCCGCGCTCGCACTGCCGGCGATTCGCGAAGCCGTGCAAGTGCCGGTGATCGGTGTAATCGAACCCGGCTCGCGCGCGGCAGTCGAAGCCGCAAACGGCGCAAACATCGGCGTCATCGCCACAGAAGCCACGATCAACAGCGGCGCATATGCAAAAGCCATCGCGACCCTCGGAGCACGCGGCCACGTGATCGAACGTGCTTGTCCACTCTTCGTCGCGCTCGCCGAAGAAGGTTGGGCCAACAGCGACGTGGCCCGCACCGTCGCGCAAGATTACCTGAGCGATTTCAACAACACCTCAATCGCCACTCTGGTACTCGGCTGCACTCACTACCCAATCCTCCGGGACGTCATCAGCGAAACTGTGGGCACTGGAATTACGTTGATTGATTCGGGAGCGGCGACCGCCGCCCACGTCGAATCATTACTCGAAAAGCAGTCACTCACGCACGACGAGCCGCTGGGTATTTACCAGGAAAGACAACTTTGTGATGATCTCGACCATTTTTATGTAACCGATGCAGCCGAAAGGTTTGCTAAAGTAGCCGAGAGATTCCTAGGATCTGCTCCTTCGATTCTCGAGGCCGTTGAAATATGGGGACATGATGAGCTTCGCACGCACTGACGGCCGCGCCCAGGACGAGTTGCGGCCCGTGCAAATTACTCCCGGCTTCCTGTCTTATGCTGAAGGTTCTGTTTTGATCGAGATGGGAAGCACTCGTGTTATCTGTTCCGCTTCGCTCGAGGAACGAGTGCCGCCATTCCTCCGCAACACTGGACAAGGATGGCTCACTGCCGAGTACGCAATGTTGCCGCGCTCCACTCTGACGCGAAGCGCGCGCGAAACCGGTCGCGGTGGACCATCAGGCCGCACGCACGAGATCCAGC
>DASXRE010000064.1:0-16393 GCA_036506775.1 Pyrinomonadaceae bacterium
CTACGAACACCCGGAGCGAAAGTTTCCCTACTACTCATCCGCCGCAGTTACAGCTACGCGAGTGGTTGTTGGCGGGCGCGACAAGATGGTCCATGGTCTGACACTGGCCGGAAAAGGCGTTTGGACTTTCACCACGCGCGCGCGCGTTGAATCTTCCCCCGCAATTGCCGACGGACGGGTGTTTGTCGGTTCTAACGATGGACGCTTATATGTTTTGAACCTCACCACCGGCGCCAAGCTATGGGAGTTCGACGCGGGCGCGCCGCTTTCGGCATCACCCGCGATCGCCAATGGCAAGATAGTGATTGGCTCCCAGGATGGCCGCCTCTACTGCTTTGGTTAGACACGATTACAGAATTCACAAGATGCCTTAACTCAGGTGAGGTTTTCATCCTGTTACTTCTGTCAATCATGTCAATAATCTCTTCATTGGTTTACACCTCCAAAGTACCGAGCCAGCGTACTGCGCGCCGGCTTTTGGGTAGCGACTGAAACCGCCCACATCAACAACGCGGAGATCAGCACCATCGGC
The DNA here is from genome assembly GCA_036506775.1 of Pyrinomonadaceae bacterium. Taxonomy (GTDB): domain Bacteria; phylum Acidobacteriota; class Blastocatellia; order Pyrinomonadales; family Pyrinomonadaceae; genus PSRF01. The sequence continues at coordinate 533 of DASXRE010000064.1, forward strand.
ACGACGGGCATGAATCCAAATATCGCTGTCCCGCCGGGTGTGCGCGACAGAACTTCAGTGCCGCCGAGCGACCAGACGACCATCGCCGGCCCAGGCGCGGGTGCGGGCACGGCCGCTTGAAACATCGCCACCGCGACCACTGACAACGCGGTCCACACCGTCACCGCGAGAGCGCCCCACTTCGTGCTTCCCTTCCAGAACAACGCAGCCACGAGCAGCGGCGACAACGCCGCATAACCCGAAAACGCATATTGAATCGCCAGTTCAAAGATCGTCTCCGGCGCGCGCAACGCGACCGCGTAAGCAAAGAGCGTGATCAGGATAATGAACAGACGTCCGGTTTGTACTTGCACTTGTTCGCCGAAACGCCGCTTGCCGCCGTAGAAGGCGAACACATCCTCCGTGAACATTGTCGAGAGCGCAAGAATCTGCGAATCGCTCGCCATTACCGCCGCCATGATGCCCGCGCCGAGCAGTCCGGCGAGCCACAGTGGCGCGTATCGTTGCAAGAGCAACATGATCACGTCGTCGCCGCCTGCCTGTTCACGCAGTTCGTCACGCTTCTCCGGCTCCATGGTCTTACCTTGCGTACCCAGCACTCGGCGCGCTTCCTGCTTCGCTTTGATTTGCGGAAGGTCTGCAACTCGATTGGCCATCACGCCGAGAAACACGCACGGCAACCAGATCGCGAGGATACACAGCGGATAGAAGATCACTGTCTTCTTGAACTGGTTCATCTTTCGCGCCGTGAGACAGAAAATCAGGATGTGTGGAAACGCAATCGCCGACAGCGGAATAAACGTGTAGCTGAAGAAGTAGTAAGGCGAGATTCGTTCACGCGTCAGCAGCCACGACAACGGAGACGATTGCATCGCCTGCGCGGAAGCGCTAAAGCCGCCCATGCCGAAGCCAATTACGAGTAGCGCTACCGCACCGAAGCACAGGAACAGCACCGTCTGAAACGTGTTGACCCACGCGGTGCCGCGCATACCGCCGAAGAAAACGTAGCTCATCACGACCAACGCCACGATCGCGCCTCCAAACCAGTACGGCACTGTGCCGCCGCTAATCGTGTAGAGCGTGGTGCCGCCGCCCATGATGCCGATGATGATGTACGGCACGAGCAGAACGGCCTGGACCACAAAGATCGCCGTGCCGATGTGGGTGCACTCCCAACGGTCGCGAAACATCTGCACTGGCGTCATGAAGCCATACTTCTTGCCGAGTGCCCAAACGCGCGTGCCGATTAGAAAGATCGTCAACGGGATCACGAGTCCCGAGGACGAGGCCATCAGACCAAAGGTGACGATGCCATTGTTGAAGGCATGTCCCGACGATCCGAGGATCGCAAACGCCGTCATGTTCGTGCCGAAAAGTGAAAAGAGAAACACGAATGGCCCAAGCGAACGGCTGGCGAGAAAGTAGTCTTCAGCCTTCTCGCGTCCTGACGAACGGCGAAAAGCAAAGATACCGATGTAGAGAACGGTCGCGAGGTAAATGAAAACAACGATGGCCGGGATCAAGAAGCGTCATCCTCCGTGGACTTCGTTTGTTCAACTTCGCGCTCGAGGTGAGAAGGCCAGGCAAAGGTGACGAGCAACCACATCAACAACGCTGCGGCGACTGAGAATACACCGTGATAGAAGAGTCCTACGGGGACAAAACCAAAAACCAGATAGGAACTCCGCCAGAACCAGATGTCCTGATGAAGGATGTACAGGGCAGCGACCGCAATGACAAGCAGAATGCTTTTCATGCTGAGTGGACGCTGACCCTAACAAAGCGGTTTGCGATGTGTCAAGGCGGTAGAGATTACCGATGGTGGGTCAGTTTCAATTTGGGCGTCTCCTTGGAGTGCGGGGACTCGTCACCGCTTTGGCCAAAGCGCCGACAAGTTCGGTGCACTCCAAGGAGTAGCGCAACTCAAACTGTTTTACTACCTGGTGGTGCGACGTACTCTTTCGGAATCGATGTGGTGGCGTTTGATCATACGGTCGAGCGTCTTGCGATCGACGGCCAGCACGCGCGCCGCTGCCTGCTTGTTACCGCGCGTGTGTTCCAGTACTTGCGCGACGTAACGTCCTTCAATTTCCGACAACGGCACCCACTCGTCCCTCGCCGATCCATTTTCCGCACCGTTCTCGCTTCGGGGCTGTTTCTGTGTGTAGTTGCGGACGCGCTGTGGCAAGTCTTTGACCTTGATTGTGCCGTCGCAGATCGCAACGGCACGGACCACCGCGTTCTCCAGTTCACGAGTATTTCCCGGCCAGCTATAGCACTTCAGCAATGCCAGCGCTTCCGCGGAAAACTTCACCGGCGGACCAAACGCGTAAACGCGATCGGCAAAACTTTGGGCCAAGGGCGGAATGTCTTCGAGCCGTTCGCGCAACGGCGGTAACAGAATCGAAACCGCATTCAACCGATAGAACAGGTCGTTGCGAAATTTTCCCGCGTTCACTTCGTGATCGAGACTGCGGTTACTTCCGGCAATCACACGGACGTTCAACTGCTGCGTCTGACTCGAACCCAGGCGGCCAATCTCGCCAGTCTGCAACGCGTGCAAGAGCTTCGCCTGAAACGACGGCGTAGTTTCCGTGATCTCGTTGAGAAAAATAATGCCACCATCTGCGTCTTCCCACAGACCGCGGCGATCACAATAGGCGCGATCAGACGAACCCTTCACGTGTCCAAACACTTCCGACTCGATCAACTCTGCGGGAATCGCGGCACAATTCATGACGACAAACGGTTTATCAGCGCGACCGCTGCGTTGATGAATCATCGCAGCAACCAACTCTTTCCCGGTTCCACATTCGCCGTTCAACAACAACGGCGTGTCGGTAAGGGAAACGTGTTCGACCTGTTTCATCACCTCGATAAACGCCTGGCTGCGACCCACCAGCCCGATGTCTGAGGGGTACGCAGCCTTGCGTCTCGTGGGGGAGGATCCTTGTGAGGCTTCAGACGACTGCTCACCGTCAGGAGGTAACTCGCGCACTCGCGGTTCATCTTCGATTATCCGCGCCTGAGAATTTCCGTCGATCATTCCGTAAGTCATGCGTGGCCGTCCTCCCCTGCGGTTTGTCTGTCTGCCAGCTCTTTCAGCTAGAGCGCCTCACGAACTCTTCTCGCAAGCGTTACGGGCGTTGCTGATGTTCCCTATTGGTTACGAACGATGAAAGGTCGTTTCCGGTGTGGTCGAGCGCTAGCTGGAATTGCCTGAGCGCGCTGCTCGTCACTTCGTGATCGGACACGAGCAATAATTTGCAAGCAGGACGACAACCTCGCCCTGGCTGCCGCCCCGCTTGCACGCGCGAGGACTGTTCGAGACTCTGCGCGCGTTTCGTCAAAACTCAACTTCACCACGCGCAACAGGTCGCGATTGCTTCGACCGTGTCTTCCCTGCTCGTTCGGACCAGGTCGCAAAAACACCCTGTTGAACGCTTCGCCGGCGCTAAGCTGATAGATATCTGTACTGCTAACTCAGCCGCCGATGGAAAGGATCTCTCTGTACGTCACTCGTGAGTTTGAGGCGACAGAGAACTAATTCGATCCCGTTGGCTTGTAGCCCGTTTGGGCCACTTGGCGCAATTAGGAGAATCCTGAAAGGAACTCAGTTAATTCCTGAGTTTTATAGACTTGAGTTTATTCAACCTCGATCAGGCCCACGATGATCGCGTAGCGAACCAACCCGGCGACATCGTGAATATCGAGGCGTTCCATCAGTTGGGCCCGGTGTGTTTCAACGGTTTTGACACTGATTTCCAGCACTTGAGCAATCTGCTTGGTCGTGCGGCCTTCGGCAATCAGACGCAGCACCTCCCGTTGCCTCGGGCTTAAGTTTGCCAAAAGATCTCTCTTGGTGACTCCTTTGCCATACTCAAGCAGCGTCTTGCGTGAGGTTTCCGGTGAGATGTAGACCTCACCTTTCATCACTGTGTGGATTGCCTGCTCGAGCTCCGTGCTGGCAGCGCTCTTGGGAAGAAAACCGGCGGCGCCTTCACGCAACGCGCGGATCGCATATTCACCAGCTTCGTGGACCGTGAGGACGATGATCTTGATATCGGAAAAATTCTTTGAAGCGTGGTGCAGCACATCAAATCCGTTTCCGTCCGGCATGGTGATATCAAGCAGGACCAGATCCGGTATGAGTTCGCTGATTAGTGTGATTGCTTCACTGCCCTTGCCCGCCTCGCCGACGACCGTGACGCCCTTAATCTTCTCCACGAGCGCTCGAATACCGGCGCGCACGAGAGCGTGGTCGTCAGCGATCAGTGTGCGAATAGGTTTCATCCTGAGTGATATCTTTTTTTCGCAAGGGCATAATTGCAGGAACCTCCTGATCCAACAATCAGGAATTACCTGACAGGATTTCGTATTCCCTCAATTATCAGATCGGGTCAAACACTGACCCAATCGATTGACGACCGCGATCGCTCAACGCGCGGCTTTTCCGCAGCCACCGGAAAGCTCGCGCAGATCTGGGTACCAAGACCGGGAGCGGAGTCGATGGTGAGTGTTCCGCCGACTGCCTGGGCACGCTCCTCCATTCCTCTCAAACCTAACGTGGCTGCGCCACTGCCCGCGCTGCGCACCTCTTTCACATCAAAACCAGCGCCGTCGTCAGCAATCAGCAGTATCAGGTCGGAGCCGGTCCTTTCGAGTCTGATGGATACACACTTGGCGCACGCGTGCCGCACAACGTTGGTTATTCCTTCCTGCACGATGCGAAAACAGGCGGTCTCCAGGTCAGCCGGAAAACGATTCTCTTCACCGAGTGACAAACTGGCGAACTCCACCGCCACGCCGCTGTTCTTCGCCTGGCGATCGAGATACCAGCGAACGGCCACCACGAGCCCGAAATCGTCCAGAAGCAAGGGACGTAGATCGACCGACAGATCTCTCACCTGATCGACAGCCTCATCGATCGCACTCAGGTTCTCCTGAATCGACTTAAGGATATCCGGTGAACTGCACGTCTTTTGCAGCGCGTGCAGATTCATTTTTACCGCCGTGAGGATTTGTCCGACCTGGTCGTGCAACTCAATCGAGATCCGGCGGCGCTCGGCTTCCTGCGCTTCGATCAACCGGCGCGAGTAGCTTCGGGCTGCTTCGTGAGCTTTCTTCTTCGCCGAAACATCGCGCACACAACCTTGCACTCCAACCGGCAAACCGTTTTCGATGATCAGACGGCTACTTACTTCAACCGGAATGCGCCGGCCTTGCTTGGTAATCAGTTCGACTTCGTAAGTGGTCTCGCCCGACGCTTCGAGCTTCTTGCACAATTGTTCGCGAACGTGGCGTGCATATTCAGGCGTCAGCAGACTCGAGAAGTGTCTGCCGGCAAGCTCTTCGCGGGTGTAGCCGGAGAGTCTTTCGGCAGCATGATTCACAGACGTGTAACGCCCGCTCATGTCGTGAACGTAGATGGCGTCTTTGGAATTCTCGAATAGCTCACGATAGCGTTCTTCGCTTTCACGCAACGCGTTCTGAGCGCGTCGTTCATCCGTGATGTCGCGCGCGATACCGCGAACGATAGGCGCATCCACGCCCTCGGTGCGGAGCCAGTTGTAGTATTCAAGCACCCGGCGCTCGCCGGTTCGCGTCTGGACCACCATCTTGCCGCGAGTGGCGCCCTCTTTGAGGATTCGCCGCATGTAATCTGCAAACTGATCCCGAACTTCCGGAGCGAGAAAATCGCGAATGTTTTTCTGATGGGCTACTTCACTTAACGCATAGCCAAACAGCTCCGTGGCAGCTCGATTCACTGAAAGAATCGTACCGTGGAGGTCGTGAGTACATACCAGTTCGTGACTGTTTTCCACCAGGTCGCGATAGCGTTCTTCGCTTTCGCGGAGTGCTTGTTCGGCCTGCTTGCGCTCGGAAATATTCTGCGTCGTGCCTTCGTAATAAATGATATTGCCGGCTTCGTCCCGCACAGCGCGTGCGTTCACCGAGAGCCAGATCGTGCTGCCGTCCTTGCGCCGGCTCTCGTGTTCGAAACCGAGCACTTTACCGTGCGACTCAACGAGCCTCTTGAACTCTTCCCGCCGCGCTGGGTCAACGTAGATCTCACGCGAGATGTCTCGACAAGATTGAATCAGTTCTTCGGGTGAGTCGAAACCATGAATCTGGGCCAACGCGGGATTTGCCGTCAGGTAATGACCATCGGGCGTCGACTGAAAGATTCCCTCGCCGACATTCTCGAAGATCTGCTGGTACTTTCGTTCGGCCGCGTATTGTGCTGACTGGGCACTCGCAACAATGGCTTCATTACGCGCCTCGAAGTTGCTGAGAGTCGCTTCGGCGCATTTGTGTTCGGTAATGTCTTCGGTGAGTCTGACGAAATGCGTGGGCCGTCCTTCATCATCGCGGATCAGCGACACGCTGTTGCGCACCCAAACGATGCCACCGTCTTTTCTGACGTAACGCTTTTCGATCGTGAAGGCAGGAATCTCTCCAGCTTTAAGCGCGCCAATCTTCTCGCCGTTGGCCGGCAGGTCGTCCGGGTGAGTTAAAGTTATGTAATCACGGGTCAATCGGAGTTCTGCTTCCGTGTAGCCCGTGAGGGCACAGTACGCCGGGTTGACCTCCAGCAGGTGTCCTTCGAGGTCAGTAATAGAGAACCCGATGGTTGCATGTTCAAAACATGCTTTGAAGAGCTGGTCGTTTTTCACCGCGGGGTTTGGCTGCCGCATCCGACCTGTATGGTTGATAATCTACCGTTGCGGGTTGATCTGTTTCCGAGCGAGTGCGCGGAGGCGCGCAATCTGCGCCTGTCTCTCATGCTGGGGACCTCCAGGAGTTAAGGCACCGTCAAGAGAACGGCCAGCACCTGCACCAATCATCGGCAGGCTGGGCGTTACCGATACGGTTCAGGCACGCTCAGGGCTTTCCCAGACTCAACGGTAATGAAACGAGAGGTAGGATCGGTCGCGTGGACTACGGGGCGATCGTGTAAGAACCCCACGCCTAATCGGTCACTCGACCTCTGTTTGGACTGGGATTCTAATGCCGAAGCAGGGACCTTGCAACGCTTTTTTAGTGATGGCTAACTGATCTCGGTAGTTGAAGACCGCCACAAAGAGGCACCAAAAGCACAAATTGTTTTCCCTGAGTTCTTGTGCCTTTTGAGCCTCTTCGCGGCTTCTCACTTTTTAAGGTAACGCTTTCCCGCAACGGATTTTTCGTCACAAATCGCGGTTCGTGGTGTTTCTACTTTGAAAGCACAAAGTCTTCCTGGAGGTCTGCTATGTCGAAAATGTGGATGCGCGTCGTCGTTGGTTTGGCCGTAATTGCCGCCTTGGCCTTTGCTGGTTGGACAAGGATTTCGAAGGTCGCGGCGCAAACCTCGGTCACCGGCACCTGGACAGCCTCAGTCGCCAAAGAAAACAACAAGATCAATTTGAGTTTCGAACGCAACAGCGAAAAAAGCGGCAGGCACCAAACCGGACAGACTTTTGACTTCGCAGATCTGCAGGGCCTGAGCCGCGAACAAGCGCTCAACGGCGGTCCAGTCAACTTCAGTCTCGTCCGCGAAGCCGGCCGCATCGACTGCGAAGGCAGTTTTCAGGACGGCAAAGGTTCGGGCACATTTCGTTTCACCGGCAACGCAGCTTTTGTATCCGCGATGAAGAGCCGCGGCTTCAACTTCGAAGAGGATCCAGAGAGCGACGACAACGATCGTCACGGTGAAAACAGACTTTTCGCGGCGACGACACTCAACGTCACCACCGCGCTCGCAGACGATTTGACGTCCGCAGGCTTGGACAAACTCGAGACTGGCGATCTTTTCAAAGCCGCGATCTTCAAGATCGACTCGAAATTCATGCGCGAGATGAAAGCGAGCGGTTACGAGAACCTCGGCATGAAAGAGTTAGTTAAAGCGCGAATCTTCAAGATCGATCCGGAATTCGTGCGGCAAGTGAGCCAGATGGGCTTCAGTAAAGAGCCGTTTGAGAGTCTGGTGAAAATGCAGATCTTCAAGGTCACTCCGGAGTTTGTCACCGAAGTGCGCAACGAAGGCCTGACCAATCTCGAAGTCGAAGATATGGTCAAACTGCGCATCTTCAAGATCGATGCCAACTTCATTCGCCAGGCGAAATCCGAGGGTATACCTCTCGAGGTCGAACGACTCGTGCAGCGCCGCATCGGTGTAGCCCACAACAGAAACTAGCACTCCCACACTTGCATGGAAGGTGTGTTTGGTAGCATCTTTTGCTGCGTGCCAGACCACCTTCCCGAACTCGCTGCCACTCTCGCTTCGGTCGCCAGGAGTTTCCACTCCCGCGGCTGGCTGCTCGGCACGAGCGGCAACCTGAGCGCCGTTATCCAACGCGAACCACTGTGGCTCGCGATGAGCCCAAGCGGCGTCGACAAGGGCGAACTCACGGCCCAACAAGTGCTCACCATCGACGAGAACGCACGCCTGGTGAGCGATCACGCAGCCAAACCATCCGACGAAAGTCTGCTTCACATCCGCATCGTGAAAGAACGCGGCGCGGGCGCAGTGCTGCACACACATTCAGTCTGGAACACGATGCTTTCAGATCTCTACGGCGGTGAAGGTGGTGTTAACATCGCCGGCTACGAGATGCTGAAAGGGCTACAAGGCGTGCGCACGCACGAGCACAGCGAGTGGGTACCGATAATCGATAACTCGCAGGACATGGCGGCACTCGCTGATACAATCGCCACCACCTTGAGCGAACACAAGAATGCGCACGGATTTTTGCTCAAACGTCACGGACTCTATTCGTGGGGCGAAAACCTGGCGCAGGCAAAACGGCATATCGAGATTCTGGAATTCCTGCTCGAGACGCTCGGCAGAACATTACTCGTAAAGAACAGAGGTTAAGCGATGGCCACCGTAACAATCGCTGACGAAAACCGAACGCTGCATAGCAAAGAAGAGATAACTTCACTGCTGGCGAGTCACGGCATCGATTACGAACGCTGGAACCAGGCACATCCAGTCGCGGACGACGCACCGGGCGAAGAGATTCTGCGCGCCTACGGGCGCGAAATTGACGAGCTGAAACAGCGCGGCGGGTATGTAATGGCCGACGTGATCGACGTCGATCCAAACACCGCCGGCCTCGAGCAAATGCTGGCGAAGTTTAATCGCGAACACTGGCATGATGAAGACGAGGTGCGTTTCATCATTGCCGGCCACGGACTCTTTCACATCCATACCGCTGCTGGTCCAGTCCTCGCGATCGAGGTCGAAGCCGGCGATCTGATTCGCGTGCCACGCGGTACGTTGCACTGGTTTAATCTCTGCTCCGATCGACGCATTCGCGCCATTCGCCTCTTTCAGGACACGTCCGGCTGGACGCCGCACTACACCGACAGTCGCGTCGACGAACGATTCATGCCTCTTTGTTTCGCTGGATGACGATCTCCGTTTCCATCGCTGGAGTTCGCGGCATCCTGCTCGACATCGAGGGCACCACCACGCCGATCGCGTTTGTCCATGAAGTGCTCTTCTCCTATGCGCGCAGGCACGTGCACGATTACCTGACGAAACATTTTAACGACGAAGATGTGCGCGCCGACATTCAACTGCTGCGTGACGAGCATCAAGGCCCTCTCGCCGGCGATGCTGAATCCATTGCCGCATACGTCAACCAGCTTATCGATCTCGATCGCAAATCAACCGGACTGAAATCCTTGCAGGGAAAGATCTGGCACGAGGGTTACGCCGACGGCACTCTGCGCGCCCAGGTTTATCCGGACGTTGCGCCGGCACTGGCGCGTTGGCGGGTTGCTGGTTTGAACGTCAGCATCTTTTCTTCCGGCAGTGTGTTGGCCCAACAACTCTTGTTCGCCCACACTGAAGCCGGCGATCTCACGCCCTTCATCAACAACTACTTCGATACGAGTGTCGGCAAGAAAGGTGAGGTGGAGAGCTATCGCCGCATCGCAGAGACACTCAAACTCCAACCGAGCGAGATGCTGTTCGTTTCCGACGTGGTGAATGAGCTAGCCGCTGCGCGCGATGCCGGAATGAAAACGGTGCTTTCGCTGCGACCGGGCAATCAGCCACAGGAATCCCCCGATCAATACCCGAGCATCGAGACCTTCGACGAGCTTTGAACCCGGTCGACTGTCGTGCTTTCTCTGTGCTTGTGTGTCGGTGGTTAAACTACTTGATGGCGTCGTACAACTGCTTCGCCATCTCTGCATCGATGGTCTTGAGCGTCTGGTACTGCGCCATCGCCGCGGGCTTATCGTTGATCGCGTAATAAGTCAAAGCGAGATTGAAATAGGCCTGGGCCAAACGTGGTCTTAACTTGATCACTTCCTTGTACGACTCGATTGCTTCCGAATACCGGCCCGCGGTGTAGAGCGTTAATCCGAGATTGAAATGCGCCGAAGCATTCGTCGGTTCTATTTCAGCCGCCTTCTTCAGCGCGTTAGCGGCTTCGTCATAACGCTTCAAGCCGCTGTACGCATTGCCGAGATTCTTGAACGCGTAAGATCGAATCTCATTTCTTTCCTGAAACCCGAGCTTGTAAGCCTCGCCAGTTTCTCCGAGGAGCTTTATCGCTTGCTGACTCGCGTCGGCAGCGTCCTGGTAACGGCCGCTGTGGTTGTACGCAAAGCTGAGATTGTTATAGACCTCCGGACTGGTCGCATCGAACTTCAACGTCTGGTGATAGACGTCGATCGCTTCCGGGTAGCGGTTCAAACGCGCCAACGAAAACGCGAGCGGCAGATACGCGCCGGCGTAATCCGCTTTTACTTTGATGGCCTGCTGGTAAGCCTTAACCGCCTCTTCAAACTTGCCTTGGTCCACGTACACATTTCCGAGACCGGCAAAGGCGCGTGCGTCATCCGGAGCGATGCGGGCCGCGAGTTGATACTGTTCTTCAGCTTCGGCGTAGCGTGGTTTGGGAGCACTGCGCGCAGCGTTCGCGCGTGCGATGATCGAGTCTTGTTGCCGCTCGGGCGGCTTGGGCGTGCGGCTCTTGATGCGTCCGCCGCCGGGCGTTCCCTGCCCTCCAGCGCTCAGATGAACTGAGGGATTTTGCGGTGCGCGAAAGATTAAAGCAGCGCCGCCGCTGATGTCGCGCATCACGCTGCCGCCGCCCGCGATGTCCTGGGCCAACACGCTCGCGACGGTAAGAACAACCAAAGAGATCAGGGGGAAAAGCCGGTTTTTCATGCTTAAGTGCATCTCCTCACCGGCAGATTACAACTCATTCCGCCAACAGATACAAGGCTGGATCAGGAGAATGGCGATACCGTTTGAAATGAGCACCCTCCTTGGAGTGCGCCGACTTGTCGGCGCTTTGGCCAAGGCGGTGACGAGTCACCGCACTCCAAGGAGGCCCTCAGACCGTGACCGCCTAGTTCAGACCATCAAGCTGTAGCCCAATCGGGTCGGCGCCCGTAGCCTTCAAACCGTCCATCACTTGCACGACTTCACCGTACGGAATAGTGCGCGGAGCCTTGATGAAAACCGTCTTTTCAATCCGCAACTGCTCCGGCACGTCCAGCCTGTCCGCCCACTCTGCCCGATAGACTTTGTTCCGCGTTCGTTCTTCAAACAGGGCGACCAGCTTCGCGTTCAGCTTGGATAAATCGTTAACACTGCCCATGTCGGTCAACGAGTTGAGTCGGAGGGTGCGGTCGGGTTCTATGGTTACGACGAGCGTGCGATCGTTTGGACGGAGTGGCAGCTCGGGCTGAGGTTGGGCCGGAAGTTTCGCGACAAACCGGGACGGCCGCAAAGGAGCTGCCACCATAAAGATGATTAGCAGCACGAGCAGAACGTCGATAAGTGGAGTGACGTTGATGTTTGGCGGAGGCGTGCTGCTAATTGGTTTCATGCGGCCTTAGACAACAGCCTGCCGGAAAAGTTCCTTTCTTAATCCCTTTGCCTCAGACCCTCCATCACAACACGCGCCACGGTGGGAATGATCTCGCGATCGTTTGAATGGTCGGTGGTGAAGGTGGCGAGCACAAACTTCTGGCCTTGCGGTAACGCGATGTATGCCACATCGTGCCGCGTGGTGCTGGTCCAGCCCGCCTTGGACCACAAACGGGCGCCCTCCACGCCTTTCAGGGCTATGCCCGTAAAACCGTGGCTTTGGTCGTCGTCGTCCTTGCTCGTGCCAGTGTAATCGCGCTTCAAGAGCTCCATCATCATCGCAGTGCGCTCCGGAGTCGCCGCTTTGCCGGAGACAATTTCCATCAGCAAACGCGCTGTTGCGTCGGTCGTCAGCTTGTTTCGGTTTTCGCCGTTCGGCCCGCGTGATGCACGTTCGCGGCCGTAGGCATCCTCGCAAAAGGTCTTCTGATTGACGTTGATATTGGTGTAGCCGAGACCCGCAAAATAGCGGTTCACCGCGTTGCGTTTGTACTGCCACTCTTCCATCTCCTTCGGCGGCAACTCGTAGCCGGAAGTCGTATGCGTCAGCACGTCGACCACATACTGCGTTGCTTCGTTTGACGAGTCGACGATCATGTCGCGGAGCGCGCGCATCAACTCCGGTGTTTGCTCGACCTTCTTGTCTTCGAGCCAACGATGGGCCGCGGCGAGATAAAAGAGCTTCACCACGCTTGCGGGATAAACGCGTTCGTTGCCGCGAAAGCTGGCAGTCACCGGACGCTGCGGGTCGCGGAGATCGATCAACGTTATCGAAAGCTGCTTCTCGTCGAGCTTCTTGTCAGCGAAATGTTCGAGCGTGGTCCTGGCGGCACGATCAACGATCTCTTGCAGAGAGGGTTTGGTTTGCTGCTGCGCAACGACGCAAACAGAAAGGAACAAAAGCAAACAAAGGCCGGCTGCTAGTTTGATTCTGGTCATGTTCACACTATAAGCTGTCGAGCCTGTGCAGAACCACACTGACGAAGGTCTGGTCCGTGGCATCCGCCGCTGGGACCTGGTCGCAATTGCAATCAACGGCATCATCGGCGCGGGAATTTTTGGGCTCCCTTCCAAAGTCTATTCGCAAATAGGCACCTACAGCATTATCGCTTTTATCGCGTGTGCGCTGATCGTTGCGCTGATCATTCTGTGCTTCGCGGAAGTAGGCAGCCGTTTCGACGAGACAGGTGGACCATATCTTTACGCACGCGAAGCATTCAATCCCGCGGTCGCCTTCGAAATCGGCTGGCTGATTTGGGTGGTGCGCATTACCGCCTTCGCCGCCAACTGCAATTTGCTGATTAGCTATCTGAGCTACTTTTGGACCTCCGCCACGGGTACTTCCTGGCGCACGTTAATCGTCGTGTCTGTTGTCGCCGCATTGGCCCTGATCAATTTACTCGGCGTCCGGCAAGCGGCGATTGTTGGGAACCTTTTCACGGTGGGCAAACTGGTGCCAATAATCATCTTCTGCGGCGCGGGTCTCTTCTTTCTCAATCCGCAGGCTTTCGCGCCTGGTCCAACACCGACGACCGGCGCATTTTCGCAGTCCGTTTTGCTGCTTGTTTACGCCTTTACCGGATTCGAGATGGCGACGATTCCCGCCGGAGAGGTGCGCGACCCACAAAGAAATCTTCCGCGAGCGTTGCTCATCGCGATCTCTGTCGTGGCTGTTCTTTACATCCTGATTCAGATCGTGTGCGTGGGAACGTTGCCTGAGTTGGCCCAATCACAGAAGCCGCTTGCCGATGCGGGCGCAAGATTTTTGGGAACGGCCGGCGGCGCGATCATCTCGGCGGGTGCCATTATTTCGATTACCGGGAATCTCAATGTTTTGATGCTCTCGGGTTCGCGGCTTCCGTTTGCGATGGCCGAACAGAAACAGTTGCCGGCCTTCATCGGCAGCATTCACCGATCGTTCTTCACGCCGTACGTCGCGATCCTGATCACTGCCGGGTCGATGCTCTTTTTGACTTTGAAGAGTTCGTTCGTTGGGGCGCTAACGATCAGCGCGATCGCGCGTCTCGCGACGTACGGGGCAACTTGTCTCGCTTTGCTCATCTTCCGGCACCGTCAGGATCCACGAGCAGCGGTTTTTCGCTTACCCGGCGGCACGATCATCGCTCTGCTGTCGCTGTTGCTGATCGTTTGGCTGTTACTCAGCGCGTTGCAGGAAGCGAAAGCGGCAGCACTGGCAGCCGCGGTCGGCCTGGTGATCTATCTTGTCTACTGGCTCTATTCACGCTCGCGTTCTTCGTAGACCACGCGTCCGTCAACCATCGTCAACACCACTTTGACGTTCTCGATCTCTTTGGGATCGATCTTGAAGATGTCGCGCGAGAGCAGCACAAGGTCAGCGAGTTTACCCGTGCTGATAGTGCCCTTCACGCTCTCCTGAAACTCAGCATACGCCGAGCCGGCGGTATACGCGCGCACGGTTTCCTCAACCGAGATCTTCTGCTCCGGCACCCAACCTTTCGAGTTCTTGCCGTCAATCGTGCGGCGAGTGACCGCGGCATAGATCGTCAACAACGGATTCAGCGGCGCGACGGTCCAGTCAGTGCCGAAAGCCAGCGTCGCGCCGGAATCGAGCAGCGAACGAAAGGTGTAGGTGGTCTTCGCACGTTCCCTGCCGATCCGTTTCTCAGCCCAACGTCCATCATCGATCGCGTGATACGGCTGCATCGACGCAATAACTCCATCACGCGCGAAGCGTGGAATGTCTTGCGGCCGCAAATGCTGCGCGTGTTCGATCCGGAAACGGCGATCGCGTTGACCGTTCTCGCGTTCGACCTGCTCATAGACGCTCAAGATTAGATCATTAGCTCGGTCGCCGATCGCGTGAATCAGGATCTGCAAACCGGCGCGATCCGCTTCGCGCACGCGCTCGAGCATCGCGCCTTCGGGATACATCTCGTCGCCCGCGATCCCATTTGTCGAGGGATCGTCTCGATAAGGCTCGTAGAAGAGCGCGGTGGTTGAACCCAGACTTCCATCCGCGAATCCTTTCAAGCCACCGACGCGAAGCATCTCACTGCCGAAATGCGCACGCACGCCGGTGCGGGCCAAACGTTCCCATTGAGGTAGCGGCGAGACGGCGTAGATCCGCGTCTTCAGTTCGCCGCGGTCCAGTAGAGTTTGATAGACACCGACGTCAGTACCGGCCGACATGTCCTGCACACTGGTCACGCCGAGTTTTGCAGCGTAGTTTGTCGCGGCGCGAGCGGCTTCGAGTCGCTCTTCGAAAGTCGCCGGCGGTATAACTTTCCAGACGAAACTCTGCGCCGCATCTTTCAGCACGCCAGTTGGCTCGCCTGACTTGTCGCGCACGATTACACCGCCAGGTGGATCGAGTGTTTGACGAGTAACACCCGCGAGTTTCAACGCCAGACTGTTCGCGAGCGCCATGTGGCCGTCGAGTCGATTGACGAAGATCGGAGTGTCAGGAGTGAAGCTGTCGATCAACTCTTTCGTCGGCAGTTTTGCGTCGGGCCAGCGCTCATGGTCCCAGTCACCACCGGTAACCCAGCGCCCCTGTGGCAACTTTTGGGCGAACGCCTTGATCCGCGCGGCGAACTCCTGCGGCGAACCTGCATCACGCAGGTCGACGCTCGAAAGTTGAAAGCCGCCGCTCAAAAAATGTGTGTGCGCATCATTGAAGCCCGGCAGCAGCAATCGCTTCTTCGCGTCGATCGTGCGAGTGTTTGGACCAGCGAATTTCTTGATCTCTTTGCTCGAACCAACCGCAACGATTCGATTCGCATAGATCGCTACTGCTTCGGCGGTTGGTTGTGCGGCATCCATCGTGTGCACGACGGCGTTGATGATGATCGTGTCGGCGACCAGCGCGGGCTTGTCAGCGTGAACCGGAACATTCATAAGACTCAGCACTACAACACAAACAACCATTAACTTGAGTTTCATATTTGTAGGGGTGGCACTCCGTGGCCACCCCCGCTGGCGACGATAGAAGGGGTGGCCAC
>DASXRE010000065.1:0-20827 GCA_036506775.1 Pyrinomonadaceae bacterium
CATCCGAGCGATGAGTTCAAACTCAGAATGGCTCGCGACGAACGCAGTATCGAAGCATTTGCGAAGTTCTGGCGCGCGTTCGCGTCTCATCTGGCAAAGCGTAATCCGGAAGCTGTCTTTCTCGAAGTGATAAACGAGCCGATGGTCGAAGACGCTTATCGCTGGTACGGCATTCAGGCAAAACTGATCGCCGCCATTCGTGCCGGCGCGCCGAATCATACGATCATAGCCGCCGGTCACCGCTGGTCCGGACTCGCCGAGATGCTCTTTCTTGAGCCGTATGCCGACCCAAACATAATCTACAACTTTCATTACTACGAACCGTTTGCCTTCACGCACCAGGGCGCGACCTGGGCCGGTCCAAATCTTCCGTTTTACAAAAACGTACCTTATCCGTCCTCACCGGATGCTGTGAAGCTCTTGCTCGACGCAATCCCCGATGAGCCGGCCCGGTACAACCTGCTTCGTTATGGCGAAGACAATTGGAACGCGGGGCGGATCGACCGGGAACTGGGCGCGGCGGCGGCGTGGGCTGCGAAGCATCATGTCTACATCACCTGCAACGAGTTTGGCGCCTTTCGCAAAGTGGTGAAACCCGCGGATCGAGTCGCGTGGCTTCAGGACATGCGCGTGGCGCTGGAGAAGCACGGTATCGGTTGGACCATGTGGGATTATGCCGGCGGTTTCTCGGTGGTAAACAAAATCAATGGTCAGGTCCAGCGAGATCCGGAAGTGTCGAAGGCGCTCGGACTGAATTAAAACTATGAACCTGAAACGAAACGTTACCAACTCATTCTGTTTGCTCCTTTTGGCTGCATCAGTCTGCTTCGCCAACTCGCGACCGGGAAAAACAGTATCGTTCAACGAGAACTGGCGCTTTCACCCTGGCGACGTCGCCAGCGCACAGGACGCCGGTTTCAATGATTCGCAGTGGCGGCAACTGAATCTTCCGCACGATTGGAGTATCGAAGGCGAGTTCAGTGAAAAGGCTCCTTCGGGCACGGGCGGCGGCGCGTTGCCCGGCGGTCTCGGCTGGTATCGCAAGACGTTCACGATTCCGGCAAACGCCAAAGGGAAGTTGATCTTCGTCGAATTCGACGGCGTGTATCGCAACAGCGAGGTCTGGATTAACGGTCACTATCTCGGCAAACGTCCATACGGTTACAGCACTTTCGAGTACGAGCTGACGCCGTATCTGGTCTACGGCGCAAAGACAAACGTGATCGCCGTCAAGGTCGACAACTCGCAACAACCGAACTCCCGCTGGTACTCGGGTTCCGGTATTTATCGAAACGTGTGGTTGACCACTCTCGATCCCGTTCACGTCGAACACTGGGGCACCTACGTAACCACGCCGGAAGTCAGCGATCAGTCGGCGACTGTCTCGATCAAAACGAAGGTGAATAACGCTTCGAACAGTGCCGCGCCGGTAAACCTCACCACGATCATTCAGGACGCGAACGGAAGAGAAGTCACGCGAGCCACGGATAAAGACGTGGCGGCGAAAGGTCTGCACGCCGAGGTGAGTCAGACGTTGAAAGTTTCAACGCCAATGCTCTGGTCGGACGATCGGCCGTACGTTTACAAAGTTATCTCGCAGTTGCAACAGGGCGGAAGAGTGGTTGACCGTTACGAGACGCCGCTCGGCATTCGCACGTTTCGTTTCGATGTCGAGAAGGGATTCTTTCTCAACGGCAAACCCGTAAAGATCCGTGGTACCTGCAATCATCACGATCTCGGTTCACTCGGCGCCGCCGTCAACCCGCGCGCGATCGAACGGCAGTTGGAGATGATGAAAGCGATGGGCGTGAACGGTCTGCGCACTTCACACAATCCGCCGGCGCCTGAACTGTTGGACATCGCCGACAAGATGGGTTTCATCGTCATGGACGAAGCCTTCGACATGTGGAAGATCGAGAAGACGAAATTCGATTACCACCTCGACTGGGACGAGTGGCACAAGCGTGATCTGGAAGACATGGTGCTGCGCGATCGCAATCACCCGAGCATCTTCATCTGGAGCATCGGCAATGAAGTGATGGAGCAGTGGAACAAAAATCCCGCGGGAGGCACGATCAGCCGCGAGTTGGTCGCGATTGTTCGCAACCTCGATCGCACTCGCCCAATCACCTCCGCGTGCAACGGTGTGAGCCGCGACAACAAGGTGCTCACTGAAGGCGATCTGGATCTTGTCGGCACGAACTACGCGCACGCGAGACTTCCCGAATTTGCGAAGATGTTTCCCGGCCGCGCGATCATCGGCACGGAAACGAATTCGTCGCTTCATTCGCGCGGAAGCTACCGGATGCCGTCCGACGAAATCCTGCGCTGGCCGAGGAAGGACGAGGACATTCTCAAGATCAGTCCCACTTACGAGTGTTCCGCCTACGACAATTCAACGGCGAACTGGGGCTCCGCACACGAAGAGACCTGGAAGTTGGTGAAGAATCATGACTTCTTCTCAGGCATGTACATTTGGACCGGCTGGGACTACATCGGGGAGCCGACGCCGTTTCCGTGGCCGGCGATAAGCTCGTATTTCGGCATCATCGACCTCGCGGGTTTTCCGAAAGATCCGTACTATTTTTACCAGAGCGAATGGACCAACACGCCGGTGTTGCACATCTTCCCGCACTGGAACTGGAAACAGGGCGAGAAGGTTGACGTGGTCGCATACTTCAACAACGCTGACGAAGTGGAACTGTTTTTGAATGGCCGCTCGCAAGGGACCAAACGAAAACAAGGCGACGACATGCATGTGTTCTGGCGCCTGCCGTTTGAGCCGGGCGTGTTGCAAGCCGTTTCGCGCAGGAATGGTCAAATCGTGTTGACCGACCAAGTGCAGACGGCGGGACCGCCCGCGAGGATCGTGTTGCTTCCGGACCGCCGAACCATCAAAGCTGACGGCACGGATCTTTCATTTGTAACGGTGAAAGTCGAGGACAAGAATGGAATACTTGTGCCGGCGGCTGATAACCTCATAAAGTTCGAGATTACTGGCCAGGGTTTCATTGCGGGTGTTGATAGCGGAAACCAGATCAGCCACGAGTCGTTCAAGGCGAGTCAGCGCAAGGCATTTCACGGAATGGCGCTGGCGATAGTCCAAACGAAGCCTAAAGCTGGAAGAATCGTTTTGAAGGCGACGGCGGATAATCTGGCACCGGCTTCAGTTGTCCTGAACGCACGCTGATTTACTGTTGCGGCAGGAGCGAGACGTTGCGACGAATCAATCTCAAAAAAGCAAACGTTGCGCGCGCGGATACGATTCGTTACATCAATCGTCAAATCGTGCTCAACTACATTCGTGAGAAGGAGCCGATCTCACGGGCGGAGATCTCTCACGAAACTGCGTTGCAACGATCAACCGTTTCGCTGATCGTGGACGAGTTGAAGACCCGCGGACTGATCTATGAGATCGAAGGTGAATCGACCGGAGGACGGCCGCCGACTTTACTTCGACTGCGAGCCGCCGGTTGCATGGCCATCGGCATCGATGTGGGTACAGCGCAAACCACTGTCGCAGTTGCCGATCTGGTCGGCAGAGTCATCGAAAGAGAGATCTTCGAGACCAATCCGGATGTAGACGCGCAGTTTCACCGCTTAACTTCTTCGGTACAGAAGTTCATCAGGAATAACGACAACATCGAAGGCATCGGCGTTAGTGTGCCGGGTCTGGTTGATCCGGAAACCGGCGCGGCGCTGTTTATTCCGCATTTCAAATGGCGCAACTGGTCGCTGGCCGCAGATCTGAGTGAAGCTACCGGCTTGCCGGTTACGGTCGATAACGACGCGAACGCCGCGGCGCTTGCGGAGCTCTGGCTTGGACGTCCGGAGATTCGTGACGTGCGCGACTTCATTCTGGTCCTGGTTCACGAAGGCTTGGGTACGGGAATCATTTTCGACGGACAGGTCTATCAGGGAGTTGCGGGAGCGGCGGGTGAGTTTGGTCACATGACGATCGGAAGGGGAGCGCCGGTGGTTTGCGCTGCGGGCAGTGAAGAGTGTTGGGAAGCGTTTGCGTCCGAGCGTGCGGCACTCGCGCGTTACAAGCAGCGGCGCACTGGTGCGGCGGATGCTGAACTCAGTTTCGGCAAATTGATCGACAAGGCGTTTGCGAACGACGATGCCGCGAGGGAAGCATTGGTTGAGACCGGGCGTTATCTCGGTTTGGGAATTTCGAATCTGACCAAAGGGCTGAGTCCCGAAGCTGTGATCCTCGCTGGTGATATTGCGCGTGCCTGGCCGTTGATTGCCGACGAACTGCGGAGCACGCTGGCCGCCAACACTATTTGCAGTGATCTGGTTTCGGCTCCGGTGTTCGCGTCGACGCTCGGGGAAGACACGCGTCTGATGGGTGCCTTGAGTCTGGTCCTGGCTCGCAAGTTTGCATCCGTGGTTCCGGCGTAAGCATTCATAATTTTGTAGACTGACCAAAAATTCCGATGAGAATTCTGGAGTTGAGCACCGGTTGAGGAAAAGGCGCTTTGGTCAGATTGGTCAGTTTCCGAAGAGACCGGTGGTAACCGTGGTCAGAGAGGATCGCGGCACTGCCATTGCTTGGTCGATTCACGACTGGGCAGCTCCAGTCGCTTCATCCCTTAGCATTAAAGAAAACTGAGTAGGCTATAAAAAACTCTTGACAACAGACCGGTGGTGGTAGTACTAAGGCTTTTGTCCGGTCGTACAACAAACCCTCGGTTCTGAATTTTCGAATAAAGACAGTGAGCCGGCAACCCCTGCCGTTATAGAACAAGACGAATTCCCGCTTGCGAGCTTCTTTCCCGGAGTTCGCGAGTGTTCTTTGGTTTTGGTCGCAGTTTCGAAGCAGCTGTTTTCATCCTGAAGCGTTAAGTCCGGAATATTTTCGCTCCAACGGAGGAGAGTATGACTCTACCAACCCTGCGCAGCCTCTATGCGACGCTGATCATTTCCATTTTCGTTCTTTCCCTGACAATGCTCGCGGGAGTGCGCCCGGCAGTTGCCCAGACCACCGGTAGCGCGACGTTGCGCGGCACCGTCAAAGATCCGCAGGGAGCAGTCCTCCGCGATGCGACCGTCACGCTCATCAACGAGCGAACAAAAGACGAGCGCAGGACGAAATCGAGCGAAGACGGCACCTACACCTTCGCTACCGTCGCGCCCGGCACTTACACGCTGAAAGCGGAAGCAACAGGTTTCAAGACTTCATCGCAACCTAATCTGAACATTGAAACCAGCGGCACGCAGGGCATCGATATCACGATGGAGATAGGCCAGCCTACTGAGACTGTCACGGTGACCGCAGGCGTCGAGCAGTTGCAGACGGAAACGGGAGCGAAGGAAAACATCATTACCTCAAAGCAGATCGATAACCTGTCGATCATCAGCCGCAGTTCACTTGAGTTGCTGCGCATTCTGCCAGGAGTGGTGGCGCCGGATAACACCTCGCTCGAGAGCATCGGCTTTGGCAGCGGCGCTAATGCAAACTCGCAATATCACGTGAATGGTCTGCGCGGCGAACAAAATAACGTGACGATCGACGGTTCGCGCATGATCGATATCGGCTCTAACAACGGCACCGTTATCACTGCGAATCCGGACATGGTTCAGGAGGTCAAGGTTCAGACGAGTAATTACGCGGCTGAACATGGAACCAGCGCCGTTCAGATCAGCGCGACCACCAAAGGCGGCAGCAGTGATTTCCACGGCTCCCTCTACGACTACCTGCGCAACTACAGATTCCAGGCCAACGACCGTTCGAACAGTATCAATAACGTCGTCCGTCCCAAGAGCAAATACAACTACCCCGGCGGCAACATCGGCGGACCGATTCTGCTACCCTGGACCAATTTCAATCGCAATCGCGACAAGGCGTTTTTCTTCGTCGGTTACGAGCGCTACTACCAGCAGGTTGATGAAGGTTCCAATCGCTTCATCGTGCCCACGTTGAAACAGCGCCAGGGCGACTTCAGTGAATTTCCGAACGTGACGGTTCCGGCGGGCTGCACCGTTGGTGGCGTGGCGGGCAACAACAATAACAACAGCGACGTTGCGCCAGGCGGCAATCTCGCTCCGTGCGCGCATCCGTTCGGCAAGGCCCTGCTAAACCTGTTTCCGGCGCCGAACCTGACTGCGGCTCCGGGACAACCGAACTACGTTTACAGCGTGCTGCGGCCAAACGATCGGCAACAGTTTACGTCGCGTTTCGACTATTCGATCAGCGACAAGACAAAACTCTACGTGCGTTTCGCGCGCGAGTATGAAGAGCAAGGCTTCCCGCGCGGCTTGTGGTGGGATTCGTCAAACTATGAAATTCCCGGCAAACTCACCAGCAAGAATCTTGGCCGTTCGATCGTCGTGAACCTGACGAACATCATCAGTCCTTCGATGACGAACG
Organism: Pyrinomonadaceae bacterium; assembly: GCA_036506775.1. Lineage (GTDB taxonomy): Bacteria > Acidobacteriota > Blastocatellia > Pyrinomonadales > Pyrinomonadaceae > PSRF01. The sequence continues at coordinate 6,377 of DASXRE010000065.1, forward strand.
AGATCCTGTTCAGCGCGAGCAAGCTCAAACTGAACTACGACTTCGCCGATCCGGAAAAAGTCTCCTACTCGGCTCTCGGCCTGCAACGTGTTGGCTTCTTCCCGAGCAACAATCCCTACGTTCCGGTCAGCGTGCTGACGTGGGGCGGCGGTGACTTCCACACTGCGTACGGTTATCCGATTCTGGCGTGGAATGACAGCTTCGCCATCACCGACAACCTGGTGAAGGTGCAAAACACGCACACCTGGAAATTCGGTGCGTTCATCGAACAGGCCAACAAGCGGCAGCAGTCGAACAGCGACGTAAACATCGTGGTCGGACAATGGGGCCAGACAAACGCGACGCTTAACAACTTCGGCGACTTGTTCGTCGGCAAGCCTCTCGAGTTCGCGCAGGGCACTGATCGTCCGCTCGACAACTTCCGTTACTACAACTACGAGTTTTACGGCCAGGATAGCTGGAAGGTCCGTCCGAACTTTACGATTGAAGCCGGACTTCGCGTCGCTTATTTGCCACAAAACTTCGAGCGCAAAGGACTCGGCGTTCTGTTTGATCCTTCAACGTTTGATCGTACCAAGGGAATCTTTATCAATGGTGATCGCAGCCGGCCAAACGGCTTCAAGCTGGCGTCCCGCGGTGAGATTCCGAAAGGCGTTCTGGATAACCTGCCGCTCCAGTGGATGCCGCGTTTGAATTTCGCGTGGGACGTCGGTGGCAAGGGTGACCTGGTCGTGCGGGCCGGCGCGGGCCTCTTCTACAATCGCGTGCAAGGCAACTACGACTATTACTCCAGCGGTCAGATGCCGAACACCTACAGGGCAACTGTTGACACTCCCTGGGGAGCAGCGAACGGAAACGGTCTTACGTTCAGCGATCTCAAGAACGTGGATCCGTTCTCGACGATTTCAAACGTGGACATCAACTCGCGCGACGTCAATTCGAACGAGATTCCGCGAGTGGCGAACATGAGCTTCACGATTGAAAAACGGCTGCCGATGGACAACATCCTTTCAGTTGCTTATGTCAGTACGCAGGGCAGGCACCTGCCGCAACAGCGAAACCTCAACATCGTTCCGCTCGGTCGGCTCTCGAGTGGAACCATACCGTTGAGTTCGCCCGTGACGGTAACGAACAACGGCGTATCAACCACCCTTACTTCAATTGATTTGAGCTCGCCTGTCATGCGGGCTGGACTTGACGGCTCGGTACTCAGAGGCTTCAGACCGTTCAATGCCTACAACTCGGTCGGCGTTTATCAGTTCACCGGAACTTCGACCTACCACTCGTTGCAGGCAACGTTGAGTCACAACGGAAGAAACCTTCAGTACTTTGCTACCTACACGTTCGGCAAAGCACTCGGAACTGTGGCTACCAACGAGAGTGACGGCGCGGCGTGGGCCGACCCGATCGATACGAGGAACAGAAGCTGGGGCGTGCTGCCGTTCGATCGAACTCACGTCTTCAATCTGTCTTACAACTGGAGCGTGCCGCGTCTCGCGCGCGGCAGTTTCGCCAACCCGATTACGAGAGGCGTATTCAATGGTTGGCAAGTGTCAGGTATCACCACCGTCCAGAGTGGTATTCCGATCCGTCTGAGATTCACTGGTGACATCGCGACCGGTGCACAGGCTCTCGGCTGGTACGGCTCCGACGCTTTCAACGGTACGAATGCGGGCGCGAGCCTCGGCGCGATCACGCCAATCTATCTTGGCAATCCGCAGGTTGGCGGCACCAAGTTGGGTAGCAACGCTTACGATCTGAGCAAGCTGGCAATTCCGTCGTTCCCGAACACTGGTCCATCGCAACCGCCGTTCTACATTCGCACTCCGGGACGGAGCAACTTCGACGTCTCGTTCTTCAAGAACTTCAACATCACCGAGTCGAAGAAGATTCAGTTCCGCACCGGACTCTTCAACGTCTTCAATCAGGCTTATCCGACGCAGATCAACGTTACTTCCACCAGCCTGACCGGAAGCGACATCTTCCTCGCGTTGGATACGGTCTGCTTGCGACGTTTGAACGTTCCGAACGGCAATGGCACGAACGTGGCCAATCCGTGCGATCCCACTGGCGGCTTCCGCTTTACTGATGGCCGTGCCGGTGATCGAAGTGACACGCTTCACAACTTTGGTAAAATCGTCAACAAACACGGTCGACGAATCGTGGAGTTTGCATTGAAGTTTACCTTCTAGATTGCCGATCAGGCGGGCAGCAAAAGTTCGGCGCGAGGAGTGTTCAAACTTCTCGCGCCGTGCTGATTTTAGGCGCCGGTGGTTTATGACGAACGCTAGGTGTATCTCCATCGCATTGGTGTTTTGCTTCGTCGTAGCTGCCGGTGCGCGTGCCCAGGACGTTGAACCGAAATACAAGACGCCAGACACCAATAATGCCGTGATCCGCGGGCGGGTTACGCTCCCGTCCGGTTTCGGTGTGGAAGGCTACGCGCGAATCACCCTCAGAAATCAGCAGAGTATTCTTTCCACTCTCTACACCAACAGCAGCGGCGAATTTCAGATTAGAAATCTGAGTGAGGGCACATATTTCGTTGAGGCCGAAGTGACCAGCTTTGATCCAGTGTCACGAAAAGTGGAGTTGGGCCGTGGGCTGATGGTGGATCTGAACTTCGAGTTGCGCGAGAAGAGAGACTTTAGCGTCAATCGCACCGGCAAGGTAGTGTCTGCGGCTGAGTTACGACAAGTGATACCGCCGGCGGCGAAGAAACGGTACGAACTCGGATTGAAGTTCGTCAGCAAAGGTGACTTTGAGCGGGCTGCCAATTGTTTTCAGGAAGCCCTCACCATCTATCCGGAGTATTTGGCTGCACGTAACGATCTCGGTGCGCAGTACTTGAAACTCAAACGCATCGACGAAGCGGAGAAGAGTTTTGAAACGGTGCTCAGCAACGATCCCAAGAACTTCAACGCAAAGTTCAACATGGGTTTGGTTGCAGTAGAACGCCATCAGTATGCCGAGGCCATTTCGTTATTGAACCAGGCGATCGCTATCGACAGTACGCGACCGGTCGCGCGACTCTGGATCGGAATAGCGAAACTCGAGATGGGCGACGTGGACACCGCGGAAGGTGAATTGACGCGGGCCTTGATCGCGGGCGGAGACGAATGCGTTGCCGCGCATTATCATCTCGCGCGCATCTTCCTGAGTCGTGGCGATGTGGCAGATGCGGCGCGTTCAGTTCAGGCCTACATTCAAGAGGCGCCGCGCGGAGAGTTCATCAAGGAAGCCAAAGAACTGGCCCGGAAGATCGAAAGTCAAAAGCATTAGCACGGTTGCAAGTTGACAGGATTTCATAATTGACAAGATGCTTCACTGTTTTGAAATCCTGAGAATTCTGAAATCCCGTCCATAATTCATGTACTAACTTCCGACGGTGAAGGTGGTCGAGCGACTCACGCTGTTCTGACCATCGCTCAGCGTCACTCTCAACTCAAACACTCCCGCCGGAAACTTGTCGAGTGGGAACGAGCTCGCATATTTGATCTGTCCACGTTCATCCGGGGCCGGAAGCTCGCCCGACGTTTTACCGACCGGACGATTATTCTGAAGTATTTCCAACGTAACCTGCATCCGCTTCGTGGCGCCCTTTGCCGGCCACGCGGTGAAGAAATAGGCGAGCTCTTTCGTCTTTTGCGGATCGACCTTCTCGCCCAGGTTCGGATAGACAAGCAACTCGCCAAATTGAAACGGCTGATTGCGCTTCTGTTCTTCAGGTGTGAGTCGCTCTGCTCGTTTCAGCACGGCCACGCTGCTGAGTCGCGGCTTTGTTTCCTCAACTTTTGCAATCTCCAAAGGAGTCGAACTGACGCTCACGTCGCGAGTCGTTGCGTCGTAGGCAATTACCTGAACCTGATACTTGCCCGGCGCTAGTTGCGCTTCGCGGTAAAAAAGCACACTTCCTTTGTTGGCCTGATCCGGGTTCTGATTGGGCGGTCCACTGACCGTGTAGTGCTGGCTCAGCTTCTGAACTATTCGCTCAGATTGGTCGCGCACGACCGCGAGGATTGAAAAATCGGGGCCATACACCGGAGTTTCGGCAATGATTAACGTCAGACCGTCGCGGCCAGGCATGGGATAGCTGATCGCCGCGCTTCGTAACGAAGTTTGCTTCGCGCCGGGCTGCCAGTTTCTCACGGCGGCAATCGCAGGGACTTCGAAATCGAGCAGCGGCAGTTGGCCCATCGACTCGACGGCGTAATAGCCCTTGCGCGACTGCACCTCCACATTCGAACGCGTCACTTTCACGTTTATCCGGCGGAAACGCCCGTCATAATCCTTGTTTTGCGGCACGTAGGTGAGCAGGTAATAGCCGTGCGCGTCATCTTCGATGCGGCGCAGACCGGAGACGAGATCGTTAGTGTTGTAAATCAGGAAGCCGCCAGTTTCATCCGATAGCAGGCCGAGGCCGCTGCGCGGATCAAAACGCAGCAAATCTTCATTGCGCTCGAGCGCTCTCATGTAGGGGCCGTTGGCGCCTCGATCACTGCCGCGGCCTTGCGTCGCCATGCCCGCGCCGGCGATTGAGTTGAGTTCGCGAGCGGCTTCAGCCGTTCCACTCTCAACACGTAAACCAGCCGCATCGATCGAATAGATACTCACATTCGCGCGATTCGCAGCGTTGATAACCGACGGAAACTTTGCCTGGACCGCGGGCGGCATCTTCAAACCTTCCGAAAAGAAGATGATGGTCTTCCGTCCCGGCAGATTTTGCATCGGGCTGATCACGGCGAGGAGGCTGTTGATCGTGGCAAATCCCTGCTGGTCGCGTTCAAGGCGTTCAAAGTGATCCAGCATCTGGTTTTGCATCGCCAGGAATATCTGCTGGACTGCCGCCTGACCGGCTGCTTCACCCGCCGCGGAAGCCCCCGCACTGTTCTGCGCCGCCCCTGCGGCTGAGGCCGCCGTAGTTGATGATGAGATCTGCTGGTCCAGAGCGATACTGCGCTCGATGTTGTCCCGAAGTTGACCCGCGCCGGAATTGTAGGTGGAGGTCGCGGTTCCGGTAACTCGCTCGACCGCGTCCCTTATCAACTTCCCATCCTCAGTGAAAGACTGAACCGTTCGCAGTGATTGATCGATGCCAAAAACACCGGTGAAATCTCCGGCGGTGACGCCCTCCTGCGCGTAGGCGAGACCAGCTTTGCGCGCGAGCGCGCGGGCTTCCGGCGAGAGCCGATCAAATACGAGCGCGGTGATCGCGGGAGTTGTTCGCCGTGGAGGAGTTGTTGGGGTGGTTCCGCCGGGCTCGTTTGTCTCGTTCTTCACTCCTGTCGCACCGGGGGCCGCTTCCCTGACGACAAAGCGAAACGACTCCACCTTCTGTGGCACGCCGTCTTCGAGAATCTCGAAGTCACTGGCTTTAAGATCCCGGATCGCGTGCCCTTTCTTGTCTTTTACGACCACGTCCAGGCGCACTTCATTGCTACGAACGCGAACCACTTCGTCCTGATCTTGAGCGGAGCCGGTTTGACCGCAGACCAAGGCCGGCGCGAAGCCGAGCGACGTAATCAGCAGCAGGCTCAGAAAGGATTTCATCGCGTGGGAGTATAGTGGAAATATTGTATACTTTCACGCATCTTAGGGCTCGCCTGGGTTATTAAATGGCATCTACAACAGGACGGCGTGGAACCATTGCCGCAGTTTCATTATTTATCGCGGTCGGATTGTTTGTGGGCCGGGTTTCAGCGCAGGATTCTGCTGCCGTCGAACGAGACTTTGAGCGCGCCACTCAGTTGCACCAGAGCGGCGATCTGCAAGGCGCGGTGCGCGCGTATCTCGCCATTCTCGCCGCGCATCCGGCGCGCGTGGACGTGCGCTCAAACCTGGGTGCTGCCTATTCCGGGCTGGGCCGGTACGAGGAGGCAATCGAAGAGTACAAGCGAGCTCTCGTCATCGAGCCTTCCAACTACGCGATCCATTTCAATCTGGCCATGGCTTATTACAAGGCCGCGTGGTTTACGGAGGCTGCGAGTGAACTGGAACGATTTATCGCGGCGGCTCCACCAAATCCGCAAACGACGAATGCGCGGCTCGTGCTGGCAGATTGTCAGGTCAGGTTGGGTGAATACAAAAAGGTGATCGATGCGCTTTCACCTTTGGCAGAAACAGATTCATCAAATCGCATGCTCGCTTATCTTCTTGGCAGTGCGCTGATCGGTGACCGGCAGTTGGACAAAGGCCAGGAGATAATCGATCGGCTGTTTCGCAACGAGGATTCGGCCGAAGCGCACCTGTTGATTGGTTCGATCTTGTTACTGGCAGACGATGCGCAGAGCGCGCTCAAAGAAGTTCAGCGCGCGTTGGAGTTGAACCCAAAGCTTCCTTCGCTGCACGCGTGGCACGGCCGCGTGTTGATGCGTCTCGGAGATACGGACAAAGCAAAGGACGCTTTCAAGACTGAATTGGCGAGCAACGCGAACGACTTCGATGCCAATCTTTATCTCGGAATATTGCTCCGCCAGTACAAGCTGACTGAGGAAGCGCTTGGATATCTAAAACGCGCGGTGCAGTTGCGGCCGCGTGAACAATACTCGCGTTATCACCTCGCCGCAGTCTACGCGCTCGCAGGTAAACCTGCTGACGCGCTTCCGTTTCTTGAAGGTGTAGTGAAAGAGCATCCGGATTTTGTCGAAGCTCGTGTCCTGCTGGCGTCGGTCTATTACCGGCTTGATCGCAAAGAGGATGGGGACCGGGAAAAAGCACTCATTCAAAAATCGAATGCTGAGCAACAGGCTAAACAACCCGGCGCACAAGTGGGAGCGGGCCCGGCATCGCTTTCAAAACCCCAGACAAACACCAGCAACAAACCGAAACAACCGTAGCGCGATCGCTTTCTTGTGACTACCGCAAACCGCCTGAACTGTGTCCTGATCCTGGTCGCCGTGTTGCTCACGTGCGCCATGGCGGGCTCTGCACAAACGACGCGTAACACAAAACCAACAGCACAGAGCGCACAGACTCAAGCGAACACCGAAGCTGAATTTGATCGGCTGGTAAAGCTTGCCGATGACGCGCGTTTGGCAGAGCGTTTCGATGACGCAGTTTCACTCTACGGCAAAGCACTGAACATTAAACCCAAGTGGCCCGACGGCTGGTGGTACGTCGGAGCAATCTTTTATCAGAAGGACATGTACGAGCAGGCGCGCGATGCGTTTCAGAACCTCGTCGCGCTCGAAGCCGATCGCGGACCAGCCTGGGCCATGCTTGGTTTGTGTCTCTATCAAACCGGTGAATACGAACGCGCGGCAATTGCACTGCAACGCGGTCGATCATTGGGTGTAAACGACAACTCCGAACTGGCGGGCGTAGTTCGTTATCACGCGGCGCTTCTCTACATCCGTTTCGAGTATTTCGAGAACGCTTACGACATTCTCGCCGAGTTCGTGCGCATCGGTAACGACAGTCCAAAGATCATCGAGGCCTTCGGCTTGACAATGCTGCGGATGCCGTTGTTGCCGAAAGAAATTCCGCCAGACCAACGAGAAAAACTGCTCATGGCGGGCCAGGCGGGTTATCAGATGGCGGCTCGCCGGCTGGAACCGGCGCGTGCGGCTTTTGACATGTTGCTGGCTCGCTATCCAAACGATCCGAACATTCATTACCCGTTCGGTGTCTTCATGCTGTCGCAGGATGCCGACGTCGCGATGAAAGAATTCAAACGCGAGCTCGAGATTTCACCGAATCATTATCCGGCGATGGTGCAGATGGCGTTTGAGTACCTGAAGCGGGATCAATACAACGATGCGTTGCCGCTGGCGGAAAAAGCCGTGCAACTCGCGCCGAAATTATACGCCGCTCGCAACGTGCTCGGACGAGTTTTGCTCGAGTTGGGCCAGGTCGACAGATCGATCAAGGAACTGGAAGAGGGAGTCAAGCTCGCACCTTCAAGTCCGGAGATGCACTTTGCACTCGCTCGCGCTTACACGCGCGCCGGCCGGAAGCAGGATGCCGCTCGCGAACGCGAGACGTTCAAGAAACTTCAGGACGACTATAACCAGAAGCGCCAGCTCGACACTTCGGGAGCTACGCCCGATCAGAAACCAGACAAGCCGAATCCGTAGTAATGAGTCAACGTTTCAAACAGTATGGTCGTGCTCTTGTTGGGGTTTCTCTGTGCAACCTCTGCGTCCTCTGTGTCTCTGTGGTAAGGGTGGCTGGGCAAAGGTCGACACAGAGACACAGAGGACGCAGAGGTTGGCACAGAGAAACCTTAGCTCGTTTCAAACAGTACTCACTGTTTGCGGTAGTGGTTCTTTTGGGTCTTGCAGCGGTAGCGGCCGTGATTACTCGGCCCGTCTCCGTCAATGGCCAGATCACTGGGGTGCAGCGCTGGAATCCGCGAAAGATGCCGGCGGACGCAGTTCTTCTTGGCGACCAGGCTTGTGGCGAGTGTCATAAGAAATTCTTCGCGTCCTATGGTCCAACGGGCATGGCCATGGCGATGGAACCAATCGCCGGTTCGAAGGTGCTCAGTGACAATCCGAAATTGACGATGCAGGTTGGTCCTTACACCTATGAGGTTAAGCGCGCTGGCAAGCAGAGCTCTTATTCGGTGACGAACGGCAAAGACACGATCTCGCTGCCCATTCTTTACGCTTTCGGCCAGGGCAAGATGGGCCAAACGTACGTGCTCGAGCGTGACGGAAAGTTCTACGAAAGCCTGGTGAGTTTTTACAGCGAACCGAAAGGGCTGGACTTCACGATCGGAGCGCCACGCACGGTTCCGTTGTCTCTCGACGCAGCCGTGGGCCGTTTGCTATCGGCTAACGAAGTCTCCAACTGCTTTAGTTGCCACGCCACCGCTGCTGTCGGCGGATCAAAGCTGCAACTGGACAAGTTTGTGCACGGCGTTCGCTGCGAAGCTTGTCATGGACCAGGCGGCCAGCATGTTGCGGCCATCAAGGCCGGCCAGACGGGCACTAAGTTTATCTTCAATCCCGGCCGGCTAAGTGGTGATGAATTAACGCAACAGTTTTGCGCTTCGTGCCATCGGGGCAGCGATGAGTTTTCGTTGCTGAAGAGCATGGAGATCAACAACGTCCGTTTTCAGCCTTATCGGATCTTTCATAGCAAGTGCTACTCGGACGATCGCAACATAAGTTGCACGGCTTGTCACAATCCGCATGAACCATTGAAAGAGGACTCCGCTTACTACGACAGCAAATGTCTCGCGTGTCATTCGCTGAAAGGCAAACCCGCGAAAGCCGGTGCTTCAACCACGTGTCCTGTTGCGGATAAAGACTGCACGTCGTGTCACATGCCGAAGATCGAAGTGAAGGCCGCGCATTTCAAATTCACTGACCATTACATTCGCGTTGTGACACCGGCAGAGAAGTTTCCGAATTGAACAGATGAAGTATCTTTCTTTTGCCACAGTTATCGCGTTGGTCCTGGGTAGCGGCTGGTTTCAAACACGCGCCAGTCATGCGAGCACAAGTCGCGGTCCAGCGCCGACGCCGGTCACCTTTGTCGAAGTGCCACCAGCCCAGAGCAAGATCACCTGGACCCACGACAACGGGCGCTCGGAGTTGCGCCACCTCCCCGAAACCTGCGGCGGCGGCGGTCTCTTCTTCGACTACGACAACGATGGCTGGATGGACATCTACCTCGTGAACAGTGGACCATCCGACTTTTACCCTCCCAAAACTCCGATCAAGAACGCGCTTTACCGCAACAACGGCGACGGCACTTTTACTGACGTGACCGACAAGGCCGGCGTCGGCTGCGGTCAGATGGGTAACTTCGGCATGGGCGCCGCGGCGGCCGATTTCGACGGCGACGGTTTTCAGGATCTTTACGTGACGAACTACGGCGTCAACGTGCTCTTCCACAACAACGGAAACGGCATTTTCACGAACGTGACCGACAAGGCCGGAGTTGCAGCGCCAAACTGGTCCACCTGCGCCACCTGGTTTGACTACGACAATGACAGCAAACTCGATCTCTTCGTTTCCAGCTTCGTGCAGTACAGCGGGAGTGGTTCGATCTTCTGTGGCGATAATCGCGCCGGTCGCCGGTACTATTGTGTTCCGCGAGTTTTCAAGCCGCGATCCAGTTTTCTCTTTCACAATGAAGGCGGCGGCAAGTTTCTCGACGTGAGTAAAGAATCGGGAATCGCCGCCTCGCAGGGCAAATCGTTTGGAGCTGTGGCCACTGACGTAAACAACGATGGCCTGATGGATCTCTTCGTCGCGAACGACACGCTGGCAAACTTTCTTTTTGTAAACAAAGGGAAAGGAAAGTTTGAAGAAGTCGGTTTAATGTCTGGTGTTGCTTACAGCGATTCGGGTGCGCCGCGATCGGGCATGGGCGTGGATGCCACGGATTTTGACAACGATGGTTGGCAGGATCTGTTCGTGGCCAACATCGATCAGGAACTCTTCAGCCTCTATCAGAATCAGAAAGACCTGACCTTCATCGACAAGCCCGGTGAGATTGGACCAGCCACGCGTCTGCTCAGCGGCTGGGGTTTGCGTTTCTTTGATTACGATAACGACGGGGATCCTGATCTGATCCTGGCGAACGGCCATCCCGACGACATGGTGGAGATTCAGTCGCTCAAAGTTAAGTATAAAGAGCCGCTCTTGCTGTTTGAGAACATCAACGGTTCGTTCAAGAACGTCAGCGCAGTTTCCGGTCCGGTTTTCGGCAAAGACTTTCCGGCGCGAGGTTTATCAGTCGGCGATTACGACAACGACGGTGACCTCGACGTGCTGATTATCAACAACGGCGACGCTCCAATCCTGCTTCGCAACGAAGGCGGCAACCGGAACAACTGGATCGGCCTGCAACTCGTCGCCACGCGCAGCAATCCCGGCGCGGTCGGCGCCATCATCACGTGGGAAGCGGGTGGGGTGAAATACAGACGGCTCAAAACCGCGGGCGGCAGTTATCTTTCGTCACACGATCCGCGCGAGATTCTTGGCATCGGCACAGCCACAAAAATTGACAGCATCGAAATTAAATGGCCCAGCGGACGAGTTGATAAGCTTACGAATCCGTCACTTCGAAAGTACCTGAAGGTTGTCGAGGGCGGCCAGTAAACTATGACTCTCCCCCGTTTGCTACTCCTGTTGCTCTGTGTCGCGACGGCCGTCGCGATGCACGCACAGTCACCGCAGCCCGCGCAGTATCCTTTCCAGAATCCCGATCTCCCGATCGAACAGCGCATCGACAACATTCTTTCGTTGATGACGATCGACGAGAAGATCGAATGTCTCGATACGAATCCCAGCGTGCCGCGTCTTGGTATCAAAGCGAGCGGCCACGTCGAGGGCATCCATGGATTGACGCAGGGTGGACCAGGAAAATGGGGACGGCCTTTGACGATTCCATCCACCACCTTTCCGCAGGGAATCGGCCTTGGCGAGACGTGGGACAAAGAGTTGCTGCATGAGGTTGGCGCTGTCGAAGGCTACGAGGCTCGCTACGTTTTTCAAAGTCCTAAATATCATCAGGGCGGCATTGTAATCAGATCTCCGAATGCCGACCTCGGTCGCGATCCGCGTTGGGGTCGAACGGAGGAGTGCTACGGCGAAGACGCGCACCTGAACGGAACGTTGGTCGTAGCCTTCACTAAGGGTTTGCAAGGCGACGATCCGAAGTACTGGCAAGCCGCCGCCTTAATGAAGCACTTCCTTGCCAACAGCAACGAGAACGATCGCGACAAGTCGAGCTCGGATTTTGATGAACGCCTGTTTCACGAGTACTACTCGGTGCCTTTTCGCATGGGGGTCGTCGAAGGTGGATCGAGAGCGTTCATGGCCTCGTATAACGCGGTCAATCGTGTGCCGATGACGATCAATCCGGTGCTCGAAAAGATCACGCGCCAGCAGTGGGGCCAGGATGGAATCATCTGTACCGATGCGGGCGCGATGCGCAATCTGGTCACGGCCCACAAGTACTATCCCGACTTCGAGACTGCCGCGGCGGAGTCAGTCAAAGCAGGCATCGGCCAGTTTCTCGACGACTACCGCGATGCAGTGCGAGGCGCACTGAAGAGGGGATTACTAACTGAAGCCGATATCAATCGCGCGTTGCGCGGAAACTTCAGAGTGATGATCCGGCTCGGTTTGTTAGACCCGCCGGCTCGCGTCCCGTACGCGTCCATCGGAAAAGATCAGAACGATCCGTGGCTTACCGACAAACACAAAGCGCTGGCGCTGCGGGCGACGCAAGAGTCGATCGTCCTGCTAAAGAACTCAGCCGATCTTCTGCCGCTCGACAAGAAATCGCTGAGGTCGATCGCGGTTATCGGACCACGCGCCAATGAAGTGTTGCTCGACTGGTACAGCGGAACGCCTCCGTATGCCATCTCGCCTCTCGACGGAATCAGAAACGCGGCCGGCGAATCGGTGAAGGTGAGCCATGCCGCAAACAACGACAACGACGCCGCGGTCAAAATCGCGCGCGAGTCTGACGTGGCGATCGTTTGCGTCGGCAATCATCCGAACGGCGGCTTCGACACTGTTTGGGCCAAAGTCTCCGTGCCGAGTGAGGGACGTGAAGCGGTGGATCGCCAATCCCTCACGCTCGAACAAGAAGAGTTGATAAAGCGGGTCTTTCAGGCAAATCCGAAGACGATCGTGGTGCTCGTCTCGAGTTTCCCTTACGCGATCAACTGGACGCAGGAAAACGTGCCGGCGATTTTGCACATGGCGCTCAACAGCCAGGAAGAAGGTAGCGCGCTCGCAAGCGTGCTCTTTGGCGATTACAATCCCGCCGGCCGTCTGGTCCAGACGTGGCCCAAATCGCTCGCGCAGTTGCCGCCAATCATGGACTACGATCTTCGTCACGGAAGAACCTACATGTACTTTCGCGACACGCCGCTTTATCCATTCGGCTTCGGCCTGAGCTACGCGACGTTTGCGTATCGCGATCTGAAAACCAGCGCGTCGTCGCTTTCAACCGGCGGAAGCCTTGACGTGAGTTTCGTGGTGAAGAACACGGGAAAACGCGCAGGCGATGAAGTGGTCCAGTTGTACGTCAAGCAGCTCGATTCCAAAGTTTCGCGTCCGCTCAAAGAGTTGAAGGATTTCGCGCGTGTTCATTTGGCGCCGCAAGAGGAGAAGACCATCAAGCTCACGCTGCCTGCGGCGCGTCTGGCCTATTGGGACACCCAGGCGGATCGCTGGGTCGTGGAAAAGGATCAAATCGAAATCACGGTGGGTGGATCTTCGGTGGATGCTCGATTGAGAAAGACAATTCCGGTGCGATAGACCATATGAAAAGTTTCCTGACAATAGCTGCTGTGCTTTTTGTTTGCTCGGCGACCAGCGCTTACGCGCTCGATCACGGTCTCGCCAAAACGCCGCCGATGGGCTGGAACAGTTGGAACAAGTTTGGCTGCAACGTCAGCGAGAAGCTGATCAAGGAAATGGCCGACGCGATGGTTACCAGCGGCATGAGAGACGCCGGTTACATCTACCTCGTGATTGACGATTGCTGGCAGATCGATCGCGACGTGCAGGGAAATATCCTGCCGGATCCGCAGCGCTTTCCTTCCGGCATGAAAGCATTGGCTGATTACGTTCATTCGAAGGGACTGAAGTTTGGGCTCTACTCTGACGCCGGAACACTCACTTGCCAGAAGCGTCCCGGTAGTCGCGGTTATGAGTTTCAGGACGCGCGACAATATGCAGCGTGGGGCGTTGATTATCTGAAGTACGACTGGTGTTCCACCAGCACGCAGAATGCGCCGGCGGCGTATTCGATCATGCGCGATGCGCTGCTAAAGGCAGGGCGGCCGATCGTTTTTAGTATTTGCGAGTGGGGCACGTCGAAACCGTGGTCGTGGGCAAAAGACGTAGGGAACTTGTGGCGCACGACCGGAGATATCCAGGATTGCTGGGATTGCAAACGCGACTGGGGCGGCATGGGCGTGGTCCACATTCTCGATCTTCAGGATGGACTTGAATCGTATGCGGGCCCGGGCCACTGGAACGATCCCGACATGCTGGAAGTCGGCAACGGCGGCATGAGCATTACTGAATATCGATCGCATTTCAGTTTGTGGTGTCTGCTGGCCGCGCCGCTGATGGCCGGGAATGATCTGCGCAGCATGCCGAAGGAGATTAGCGACATTCTGACGAATCGCGAAGTGATTGCGGTGGATCAGGATCCACTCGGATTGCAGGGCCGGCGAGTGAAGCGCGAAGAAGATCGAGAAGTCTGGGCGAAGCAGTTGGCGGATGGCGGACGAGCGGTCGTGCTGTTTAATCGTGGACCTAAGGCGGCGGAGCTTTCGGTGTCGTGGACGGAGATCGGATATCCGCAGGGTTTGTCAGCGCAGGTGCGCGATCTCTGGGCTGGCAAGGATTTAAGAAAAATGAGCGGCAAGTTCTCCGCCGAAGTGCCGAGCCACGGCGTCGTGATGGTCACGATCAAGCCCTAGCCGTCGGCGATGGCTGACGCCTCCTTGGAGTGCGGGGGCTTGTC
>DASXRE010000066.1:0-1504 GCA_036506775.1 Pyrinomonadaceae bacterium
CCGATTGTGGCGCAATCGACGACATCTACAAGCGGCATAACTTCGTCAAAACCGCTGAAGCTGCTTCGGCCCTGGCGGTCAAGCGGGGCACCGATCTCGAATGTGGCGACAGCTACAAAGCACTCGTCAATGCGGTGAAGCTGGGGTTGATTTCCGAAAGCGAGATTGATCGCGCGCTGAAACGATTGTTTGCTATCCGCTTTCGACTCGGGATGTTCGATCCACCTGAGCTCGTGCCTTATGCAAAAATCCCGTTCTCAGCAAACGATTCACCCGAACACCGCCAGCTCGCACTCGAAGCTGCACGCGAGTCAATAGTTCTCCTGAAGAACGATAACAACACCCTGCCGCTGCGTAAGGATCTGAAGTCGATTGCCGTCATTGGACCAAACGCAGACGACGTTCAGGTGTTACTCGGTAACTATAACGGCCAACCGTCGCGCGCTACTACGCCGCTGGCCGGCATTCGTTCACGCGTCTCATCTGGTACGAAGGTGTTGCACGCCTTGGGCATGACGCTCACAGAGGTTTCGGCAGTGCCCGTTCCTGCGACTAATTTGCGTGGACCTAACGGCGAACCGGGTCTCAAGGCTGAGTATTTTGCCAATAAGACACTCGCAGGTGTGCCAGTCTTGACGCGCGTGGATCGAGAAGTGAACTTCGACTGGGGCATGTTGAATCCGGCGGCTGGCATTCCGCCCGATGATTTTTCCGCACGCTGGACCGGCAAGCTCGTCGCCACCATGACTGGTAGATATCGTTTCGGCGCAATCGCCGACGATGGCGTGCGCGTCTATTTCGATGGCAAGTTGATCGCTGAGGACTGGACCGAGCATGCGCCTGCCACCGTGACCGGCGATGTCACGCTTGAGGCGGGCAAGAGCTACGACATCAAAATGGAGTATTACGAGAGCAAGATAGGTGCAGTTGCGAAACTCGTGTGGCAACCTCCTGTCGTCAACACCGGATCACCGTATGCCGAAGCTGTCGACGCGGCGAAACAGGCAGATGCGGTGGTGATGGTTCTGGGCCTTTCTTCACGCCTCGAAGGCGAAGAAATGAATGTCCGTGAGGCGGGTTTTCTCGGCGGCGATCGGGTGAATATCGATCTCCCGGAGCGTCAACAGCATTTGCTTGAATCCGTTGTGGCCACCGGCAAGCCTGTTGTGCTCGTTCTGTTGTCGGGCAGTGCGCTCGCTGTGAACTGGGCCAATGAGCACGTCGCGGCGATCGTGCACGCATGGTATCCAGGTGAGGAAGGAGGAGCCGCAATTGCGGAAGTCCTCTTTGGGGATTACAACCCGGCAGGACGGCTGCCGGTGACTTTTTATAAATCAGTAGACCAGTTGCCAGCGTTTGACAACTATCAAATGGACGGAAGGACGTATCGGTTCTTCAAAGGCGAACCGCTTTATCCGTTTGGTTATGGTCTCAGCTACACACGCTTTAAATACTCAGGCTTCAGCGTTTCATCGGCGCGCATAGCGCCAACAGAAAATGTGAC
>DASXRE010000067.1:0-11010 GCA_036506775.1 Pyrinomonadaceae bacterium
TGGAGACACACGATCTGCGCTCCGCGTTTGGCAGCGTCGTTAATTCCCGCGATTGCTTTTTTGAGGTTTGCTTTGGGTTCCAGGTCGCAATTCATCTGCACCAGTCCCACGGTGGTAACGTTACTGGCGCGGCTTTTCTTCGGCATGGCGCGAGTATAGCAAAGGCCGTTTGGACATTGCAGTTTCGACTTGAGTAAGATGTGCGGTCATTTTTAGCACCCTATTGGAAAGAGTAATGAAATGATCGAATTTGAACTGACGGAAGATCATAAGGCACTGGTGCAAACCGTGCGGGAGTTTACGCAGAAGGAAGTTGCACCGTTTATCAAGGAATGGGACGAGAAGCAGCACTTTGAGCCTTCTGTGCTGCGGAAGATGGCGGAGCTTAATCTGCTCGGCGTCTGTATTCCCGAGGAATACAGCGGTGCCGGTTTTGATTACATCTCGCTTGGGCTTGTCTGCGAAGAGCTGGAAGCGGTGGACACGTTCATGCGCGTGGTGATGTCGGTGCACACCGGGCTGAACTCACTGACGCTTTACACGTGGGGAACTGAAGCACAGAAGCAGAAGTATCTGGTGCCGCAAGCCAAGGGCGACAAGCTCGCTACCTACGGCCTGACTGAGCCGGGCGCGGGTTCAGACGTGGTGGGTGCGCGTTCCACTGCTCGCCGGGAAGGAAACGAGTGGGTGCTGAATGGCGAGAAGATGTGGATCAGCCTGGCAGACGTCGCGGACAATTTTCTGTTCTTCTGCTGGACCGATGAAGAGAAGCGGCGCAAGCGCGACCACACCGGCATGTCGTGCTTCATTGTCGAGCGAACGATGAAAGGTTTTTCATCCGGAACGATTCACGGCAAGCTTGGCATCCGTGCGGGCAATACCGGTTATTTCTCGCTTCAGGACGTGCGCGTGCCGCAGGAGAACATGGTTGGTGAAGAGGGCGAAGGTTTCAAGATCGCGATGTTTGCGCTTGAGCAGGGCCGTTACACGGTGGCTTCGGGAGCGACTGGAGTAATTCGTGCCTCGCGCGATGCCTCAATTGCGTATGCAAACACGCGCGAGACGTTTGGGACGAAGATCGCGAACCACCAGCTCGTGAAACAGAAGATTGCGGAGATGGAAGCGGATTATCAGATGAGTCATCTGTTGTGGCTGCGCGCCGGGTATCTAAAGAATACCGGCCAGCCAAACGCGCGTGCTACGAGTCTGGCCAAGTGGCAGGCAACGACGCGAAGCGAGAAGGCCGCGTCGATGGCCATCGAAGTTCATGGCGCCAATGGCTATGCGAACGATTATCCGGTGGAGCGTTATCTGCGTAACTGCAAAGCCGCGATCATTTACGAAGGCACGCGCGACATTCACACCTTGATGCAGGCGGACTGGGCGTTGGGTCTCAAAAATGAAAAAGCAGCGCGCTGCACTCTTCCTGTGTGGAAGAAATAGCCACCAAAAGGCACAAGAGGCACGGAAGCATGAAAACTCACTGCTTGTTTTTGTACTTCCTGTGCCTTCTGATTTAGGCCTAGTGGGCCAGAAACACGTCCCACGCCCAGCGGCCGATTGTTCCCGCCGCGGTATCCTTCACCTTCGCCCGGTACTTGAATTCATTACCGAACTCATCCACTCGCTTCGACTCCTTGAAGTCAAGCTCGAGCGCCTTTACGTTCAGCGACTCAAGGGTGTGAAGCTCTTCCGGCTCGGAGATCCCGTTGTGATTCGTGTCCTGCCAGAGTCGCAGCCTGCGAAAGATCGTGTCACGGTTATCGATGACGCCGTCACCATTGCCTCCATAGACGGCCTTGTCAAATTCCGCCAGCGCCAGAAATCCATTCTTGTTAGCGGCGGGTGGCTGCGACGTGAAGTCGCCAAACAGTTCCCCGCCGTTATCGATGGTCCCGTTCCCGTTGCGGTCCAGCGCAAGCCAGGCGTCGTCTGAACCGGCGGTGGTCCAGCCCAGACGGTCCCTTGTGCCGTTCCCATTCAGATCGAAATCAACGCCCTCGCTCGCCGCGGTGAGTGCGATTCCGTCACCATTAATGTCGAGCACAACCGGTGAACCGCCACAAGTGTCGCAGCCGAGACAGGTGCAGGTGGAGAAATCGTAGTCACCACCGAATCGCATGCAGCGGCTGGCGAAGGTCGTATTACAACTCGGAGTGCTCGAGAAGCAGCAAAGCCCTGAACCGTTCGGCGAAGTCCCGATCGGGCAAATGCCCCCAATGCTCGCTGTGCAGTTGCTACCAGCGGTGCTGCCTCCAGCGGAAAGAGCACACGTGAAATGTTCCGCGTTAACGTCGCGCCACAAATTCCCGCCCGTAACCGTTGCGGAGGCAGAAGCAACCAGCAGGCTCAGCGACACAGTGGCGCTGGTGCCGCAGCTTGTCCCCAGCAGACAGGTCGAGAAGGCAACGCCTGTGGCCGTCGCACACGAAACACTGGTCCCCAATGGTCCAGAGCGATTTTCGGTTTTCAAGTCTTTGGTACCGACGTGTGAGAACAAAGGCGTGAAGTAGTCGAGTGTGCCGGAATCGAAGGCGGCAAAGTTGCTGACACCGACTGAACAGCGTTGATTGTTGTTGGTGAGTACGCTGCATACACCTGTGAATTCGGCGGTGCCTGCATGGTGTCCGGAAATGTGGTCAGTGAGATCCTCGCTCAACCAGAAAGGAAGAGTAGTCACGGTGCTGTATAGTGCGTCAGACGTGTCGACCACCAGGTCGATGGCAGTGTCGTCCCCACCGCCGAGAGAAGTATCGCCTCCGGAGTTGAGGGAAGTATCGTCTCCGGAAGTGAGGGAAGTATCGTCTCCGGAGTCCAGCGAGGCAGACGAGTCGACAGACGTAGCCAGAGTTGACGACGAGTCAAGCGACGCGCTCTTGAATTGGGCCTTGTAGGCCGGGCGCTTCTCTTCCCACACGCGATTCAGTCCATTAACTACCGCGTCCCAAAACTCAGGCACGCCGGGATCACCCGCTCGCGGTGAGCTGTGGAACAAGGTAAGCGCACGGTACGTGCGACTCCTTCCCGCAAGTTTCACTGTCACCTGGTAAGACGCATAGCCCGCGACGTCGTAATACCGCGCCGGTTCAAAATTGAGCACGTCGCTGATGGTCCACTGCGGGTCGAACACTGACGCATACTGCCCACGCTCCCACGACGCGTCGAACGTCGCTTCTTCTGCTCCCTGATCGAGCGAGTGACTCCCGTGCGTTAGAGACACGACTTCGCCCGTGGGCAGCGTCACCAGTTCCGCGTACCGCTTGCCAGCGATCTCCTGCACGTTTCCGGAGCGAAAGTCAGTGAGCTCAAAGCTCAACGGCGCCTCCTGGCGCAAACGACGGCTGGACTGTTCTCGCTGAAAAAGTTGAGCGGCGGCGTTGTAGATTTCCAGCTTGCGATACGTATCGCGGATCAGCTTCTCCTGGCCGCCGCTGCGCACCTGCGCCGCGGCCGGAATGGAGAAGAAAAAGAGCAAGATGAGGACGAGAGTAATACCATGCAATTGATTCATGAGATCTCCTAGTTGGTTGAGGATGTTTTACGGGTCAAAGGCTGCTGTAATTCACGTTCAATGAGGTTCTGAAAGTCGGCAAAGGTGAGGGCGCCTTTGACCACCTTGCCGTTGATCAGAAAGCTCGGCGTACTGTCGATGCGATGACGCTTCGCCAGCTCGATATCTTTGACGACGGCCGTGCGGGATCGCTCCGCGCTCAGACACGCCGCAAACTTTTCTCGACCGAGCCCGAGGTTCGAAGCCAGCTCATAAAAAAGATCAGCCGACAGGTTTCGCGTGGCGAACAGCGCATCGTGAAACTGCCAGAAACGATCCTGCTCACCCGCACAGTAGGCTGCTCGCGCGGCCGGTAACGAATTTCGGTGGCCCTCAAGAGGCAGGTGCCTGAACACGAGGCGCACGTCGCCCGCATAACGCTCCATGATCTGCTTCAGCGTATCCTGCACCTGAAAACAGAAGGGACACTCAAAATCCGAGAACTCGACAATAGTAACTGCCGCTTTCGAGGCCCCTTTGAAAGGGGATAGACCATCGTCCAGCTCCGGCGCGGTGGCGGGCGGCGCCAGATTCACCGTCACGGTCCACTTCTTGCGCAATGCTTCAAGACCCGCGCGATAGTTTTTCATTCGCGCCTGGTTCTCCAGATCGAGTCGGAGTCGTTCTCGCGCTTCATCCGGACTCATCGACGCAAAGTACGACGCGTTCTGCGCGTACGCCTCCTCGACTTGCACCTTCGTGACGTTAATCTCGCCGCGTGTCAGACGCTGCCGCAACTCCTCGATCGAAACACCCTGCGCTTTGGCTTCACTATCGAGGAGCCTGGCCGTGATCAAATTATCGAGCGCAACTTTTCTGACAGCGTAGAGTTGTTGTTGCAGCGGCAGAATCGTCGCTCCAATCGTCTCGTCAACCTCCTTCAGAGTGATCTGTGTGCCATTCACGGTCGCCAGCACCGTCTCGGGCGCTTGCGCGAACGCCGTGAGGCGCATCAAGAGAATTAAAAACAGAATTATTCCTGGTGAGGACTGCAAGCTCATCTATATCGTCTCCGTTTTGTTTTTAGTTGTGAGGGGCGGCGAACCCGACTGTAGATTGATCGCTGTTGTGAGTCAACAGAAAAGTGTTGTCGAAAATGGCTAATGCTTTACGAAGGTGGCTAAGTGCTTGCGGTATGCACTCGGTGTCGCGCCGTACTTCTTTTTGAAGTATTCAACGAAGTGGCTGCTTGACGTTAGTCCCGCCTCGCTCATCACCTCCTTGATCGAAAGAAATGTCGTGCGCAAGAGCAACTCCGCGCGCTGCAAACGAAGCTCTCTTAGATATTGACCAGTCGTCTGGCCCGTCTCTTCTTTAAAGAGATGGCGAAAACGCGACGCCGAGAGGTTGACGCGCGCAGCCAGTTCGGCAGTTTCCCACGCGCGTGCAACGTCGGCTTCGATTTGGGATATGACCAGTTCGATTCTTCGATCCATAGTGATGAGGACTGGAAACGAAGTTGAAGAGGGCAGGCGGGACTATACCATAGCCACAAAAACGCACAAGAGGCACGAAGGAGAGTGAAGTCCATCGTGCCTCTGGTCGCAAACTACAGATTACTTCCGCGCCTCGAAGATTCGATTGAACGGCGTCTCGGCTGCGCGGCGGAACTGTTTGAAGCCACCAGCAAGCACAACCTCCCTGATCGCGGCCTCAGTCGCCACAGCACCGAGCCCTGGACCACTCAGCGCCAGCGAATTTGACGTGCAGCAGAGCGTCGAAGCGGCCGAGAAGGTGCGTCCAATCGGATTGAAGTTGTCCTGCACATGATTTCCCGCCATCGGTTCGACGATCAAAGCCGTACCGTCAGCTTTGAGCACCTCCGTGGCTCGCCGGCACGCGCCAACCGGATCGCCCATGTCGTGCAAGCAATCGAAGAAGGCGACCAGATCATACTGATTGTCAGGAATGCTCTGTGCGTTTGAGACTTCGAAGTGCACACGATCGCCCACGCCCGCCTCCTGCGCTGCCTTTCGCGCGTGCTCGATCGATGCGTCATGATTGTCGAAGGCCCAAAACTCCGAGTTTGGATAAGCCTTGGCCATGATCACTGTCGAAGCGCCGTGTCCGCAGCCCACGTCGGCGACTTTCGCACCCGCTTTCAACTTCTCTTCAACTCCGTCGAGCGACGGAATCCACGAAGCCACAAGGTGAGCGATGTAGCCCGGCCGGAAAAAGCGTTCTGTGCCGATGAAAAGATCCGGGTGATGCTCTCCCCAGAGCATGCCGCCGCCCTCGCGGAAGTAGTTTTCGATCTTTTCAACTGCCTGCGTCATGGCCTTGACGACAAAAAAGCCGCCGCCGACGTAAAAAGGACTCTGTTCGTCGCTCAGCGCTACCGCCTGCTCTGGAGTAAGCGTGTAACGGCCGCTCGCGACGTCGTACTCCACGTAACCGCCCGACGCCTGATTCATGAGCCACTCGCGCACGTATCGTTCGTTGGTATTGGTCTTTTCGGCGAGTTCGGCGGGAGTAAGTGGTCCATTTGCGGCGAGCGCACTATAAAGACCGAGCTTTTGCCCGATGTAAGCCAATGAGGAACTGAGGGAAGCGCCAAAGTCAGTAACTACCTTACCCAAAAACTGATGCATTTTGTCTTCATTGATTTCTCTCGTCTGGACTGGTGTAGACATAGAAACTCCTCACTCATGTGTGTAAAAAAGCAGGGGGAAGTCGGCGAAGCAGTGGCAGGGCATTTTAGCTTTGGGAGACCGGAAACTACAAAATTGTATTCCCCTCTGTTAGTATGAATGCGCATTCTTCACGCAAACTGGACTAAATCACTGCGGAGGCAGGAGAACTGAACGAATGGGCGACAATCTAAGGACAGAGCGCGAGCTGTCTCTGGATTTCTTGCGCGTGACCGAAGCGGCTGCGATTTCTGCGGCGCGGACTATGGGACAGGGTGATCGCAGTTATTCCGATCAAGTGGCTGTCGAGGCCATGCGCGAAGTGATGGATACAGTGCCGATGCGCGGGCGCGTGGTGATTGGCGAGGGCGAACGCGACGAAGCCCCGATGCTTTACATCGGTGAGGAAGTCGGCGGTGGTTTTGGGGTGGGCGAGGAGATCGCCGAATCGTGTCCGGAGATCGACATCGCTGTCGATCCACTCGAAGGAACAAATCTTTGCGCCCTCGGCGCTAACAACGCGATTGCAGTGCTGGCGGCCGCTGAACGTGGCGGATTGCTAAACGCGCCCGACATTTACATGGACAAGATCGTCGTTGGTCCGTCGTCGCGTGGCGTCGTAGACATCGACGCGCCTGTCAAAGACAACCTCAAAAACATCGCGCGCCGTCTCGGCCGCGATATCGAAGACTTGACGGTCATCGTGTTGGACCGTCCCCGGCACAAGAAACTGATTTCAGACGTGCGAACGGCCGGCGCGCGTATCCGTCTGATTTCTGACGGCGATCTCTCGGCGGGTATTTCGGCGGCTGTTGCGGGAACAAACATTCACGCACTCATGGGCATCGGTGGCGCGCCGGAAGGAGTGATCACAGCGGCGGCGATGAAGTGTTTGAATGGCGAGATTCAGGCGCGGCTGGTTTTTGATCCGGACCGGCTTGGCGTTGATAAGAATAAGGTGCCGCCGCGTGAGGAAGTGTTGGACCGTCTTGCTTCGATGGGCATCAAGGATTCCAACAAGGTCTACGACACTGACGATCTCGCCCCTGGGAAGAAGATCATTTTCGCGGCGACGGGTGTGACGGACGGGGCGCTCTTGAAGGGTGTGCGGTTCTTTGGTTCTGGCAAACGCACGCACTCGGTCGTGATGACGACGGAGTCCCGGCACATTCGTTTTGTCGACACGCTGCATATCGAAGGCGGGCCAGACACGGTAATCCGGTTTTGAGTTTTTATACTCCTCAAGTTGTTCCAACTCAGCGGCCGCTCGTCTTCTGGGCGATCAGCGCCGCACTGGTTGCGTCGCTGGTGTCGCTGATCGTGGTTGCACCTTTGGCGGCCGCGAGTGGTCATGGCGAAATCGCGGGAGCGATCTACCGCGGGTTCAGCGTGCTTTGTCACCAGCGTCCCGATCGTTCTTACTTCATCGACGGACACAAGCTGGGTGTCTGTTCACGTTGTACCGGCATTTATGCTGGTTTTGCTCTCACGCTCCTTGGTTATCCGCTGATTCGTTCACTCAGAACCACCACCGCTCCGGCGCGCAAGTGGCTGTTGCTGGCCGCTCTGCCGCTGTTCATCGATTTCAGTCTGACGTTTTTCGGAATCTGGGAAAACACTCATACGTCGCGTTTGTTGACGGGGTTGTTGCTGGGCGGTGTGGCGGTCTTTTACGTGATGCCGGGAATCGTCGATCTCAGTTTGAGGCCGCTCCAGATCACTTCCACAAAGGTGCCGACATTTACGCTCGCGTCGCCCGAAAGCATAGCGTCCGCGCCCAGTGATTACCGGCGCAAAAACGCGCCAAAGATCTAAAGAATCGCTGCTGTTACAGCTTGAAAAAAGGCCTCCTTGGAGTGCGGGGACTTGTCACCGCCTTGGCCAAAGCGCCGACGAGTCGGCGCACTCCAAGGAGGCGTCTTTGTGGTCTGACCTCGCCCTGGGTTAGAATCTGGCGCTTTATGTTGCAGTCTCCAGCACCAACTCCCTGGCCTAGTCCCATCGGTCACACCCCCCAGGAACTCTTCGAGCGTTACTTCCACGATGGGGTCTACAAAACGTGGGGCAACATCAGCCCACTTTACAAACTGGACGATTTCGACTGGCTCATCCTGATCCTCTATTTCACAATTCTTGCCACGCTGGCGATCTACGGCTCCTATCGCATCAAGCAGGTGATCGACTTCTGGCGTTATCGCAAGTTTGTACCGGAGCCGGCAGCCCGGTTTGCCGAAGCTGATCTGCCGCGCATCACGGTGCAGTTGCCGCTCTTCAATGAGCTGTACGTGGTTGATCGTTTACTCAAAGCCGTGACAGCGATCGACTACCCGCGCGAGAAGCTGGAGATACAGGTCCTCGACGACTCAACTGACGAAACCGTTAAAGTCGCTGAGGCCGTGGTGGCGCAGTACGCCGAACAGGGTTTCGACATTCACTACATCCATCGCGTCGATCGCACCGGCTTCAAAGCAGGCGCACTCGAAAACGGAAACAGGTACGCCAAGGGCGAGTTGTTCGCGATCTTTGACGCCGACTTCGTACCCAAACCCGATTGCCTGCGCAAGCTGGTCGACTTCTTTACTGACCCAATGGTCGGTTGTGCGCAGATGCGCTGGTCACACATCAACGGTCGCTACAATCTGCTGACGCGTTTGCAGACGATCATGCTCGACGGTCATTTCGTAGTCGAACAGACCACGCGCAATCGCACCGGCGGCTTTTTCAATTTCAACGGCACGGCGGGAATCTGGCGCCGGCAGGCGATCGAGATGAGTGGCGGCTGGCAACACGACACGTTGACCGAAGACACCGATCTTAGCTTCCGAGCGCAGTTGATGGGTTGGAAGTTTGTTTACCTGCTCGACGAAGAGGCGCCGGCGGAGATTCCCGTCGAGATCAACGCGTTCAAGGCGCAGCAACGCCGTTGGGCCAAGGGCGTGATGCAGGTTGGCTTAAAACTTTATCCGCGCATCTGGCTTGCGCCGCTGCCGTTTCGCGTCAAGCTCGAGATGTTTTTTCGTTTGACGGGAAACATCAGTTATCCGCTGATGATCGTGGCCAGCGTTCTTCAGTTTCCACTTTTGCTCGTGCGCTACAACCAACCGTTCTACCACCTGATGGTGCTGGATCTGCCGCTGCTGTTCTTTTCGTCGGTCTCGGTGGTGTTGTTCTACGGCTCCGCGGTCTGGTACCTCGACGAGAAGCGTACGCCGCGCTTGCTACATCTGCCGTTGGTGATGGGACTCGGCATCGGACTCGCGTTTTCAAACGCGCGCGCGGTGCTCGAGGCGTTGTTTGGCGTGAAGTCGGAATTTGTGCGCACGCCGAAGTATCGTGTCGAAGAGACTACGGATGCAACGTGGAAGCGGAAGAAGTACAAACGCAAGCGTGGTCTGTTGCCACTGCTGGAGTTGGGGTTTGCGATCTACTTTTTGCTGGCCATCGCTTACTCGGTGCGGCTGCACATGTGGGGCACGATACCGTTCCTGCTGTTGTTCTTCTTTGGATTTGGCTACATGGGTGTGATGAGTGTATTGCAAACGGCGAGCGGCAAGCGCCTGGCAGCACTCTGGCGACCACTGAAAACCTGACAGGATTTACAAGATTTACAGGATAGAGCAAAACAGTTGGGTTTTGCACGAGCCTTGGCAACTGTTCTTTGAGTCTTGTTAATCTTGTAATCCTGTCTACCAAGATCTTTCGAGTGAAGCGCGATCCCACTTAGCGAGATTCGCACCCGCCTCGTAAGTGCTTTCCAAAAATTCCATCAACACAGCCTCGGGATTCGACGCGTTTCGCATGTCCTCATAGAGCAACAGGAACAAGCCCATTTCAGCGTTGTAATAAGCCTGCTCAGGACGGACTTTGGTGTCGCCTAAACCTTCCGGCGCGGGCGCGGTGTACGAATAATACGCCGCCTTGCCGAGTGGGCCTTGGCCTGGCCACCAACCATGACTGATTACCTCATGCGAATAAGCCTCGCGTGTAATCGGATCCGCATCGGGACGCGCCGGCGCCGGCCTGCCGGAGAATCGTGTGACTGCCAGATCGAAACTGCCCCAGAAGAAATGCACGGGACTGCACTTGCCGATAAAGCGCGAACGAAACTCCTGCATCACTTTTTCTGAGGCCCGAAGCACTTGCCAGCACCGGTTCACATACTCCGGATCGTACGACGCATGTTGCTCGTCTTCGTCGAACGGTATCGGATCCGCGATTTCGACCGGCATTCGCCAGATGTGAATATCGAGTCCGAGTTGACGCAGGGCGTCCATCGTCTCGCGATAAAACGTCGCCACCGATTTTGGTTCCAGGGCTACGCTGGTGCTTTGGCCGTGACTGCATGTGATATCGAGCTTGTGATCGATGAAGTCAAACTCCATCTCGAAAAAGATCTCGCCGTAGGGCATCGCGGTGGTGGTTAGACCGCGCGCCGAGACGTAGAGCGGCACATTCCACCAATGGTTAACGAGCGGCGTCTGGGCCAGTCGCACCTTGCCCACGATCTGCGTCCACATGTGCAACGTGGCGCAAGTGTCTCTCCATTCCTCGAGCGGAAGTGATGGCCAGTTCATAAGAATCTCCCTTGTTCACAATTAATATACCTGAACCCTGGCTTTCTCAGCGAAGGAAGAGAGCTCATTGACTGCGGATGGCCGTGAGGCATAGTTTCAATCCATTCTGCAAGGCCTGCAGGCGACCGAGTGGTGTCGCTAATTTTGTAGGGGCAGCACACAGAGTTGTGGCCACCCCTACAGTTGCCTCCTTGGAGTGCGGGGACTTGTCACCGCTTTGGTCTAAAAGCGGAATCAAAAGCGGCGACGAGTCGCC
>DASXRE010000068.1:0-6113 GCA_036506775.1 Pyrinomonadaceae bacterium
GATCGACGTCTCCGGCGAACAGATCAGCGGCGACGTGGCCACGGTCTTCGTGAAAGTAATGGACGCCGAGGGGAAGGAAAAGATCGAACCGGCCACGCTGATCAAGATCGATAACAACTGGATCATCGGCGACAAAGAAAACCTGGATCTGGTCAAGAAGGCTGGCAAGCAGTTTTTCTTCGAGGCTCGCATCAACGCGCATCACAACGACGTGCAAGACATGATGACGCGCATTTCGCTCGCGCAGGTGCTCTACAGTCAGAATCACAACGGCCAGTTTGGGAATACTGTGGAGCTGGTGGCGGCGGGAGTCGTGCCTAAAGATATCGAAGGCACCGAGTCGACCGGCTATCGGTTTCAGATCAATCGTTCCGTCGACGGGAAATCGTGGTATGCGACGGCCGAGCCTGCCCAGTACGGCCGCACCGGCCGCCTCTCGTTCTACCTCGACGCGACAGGCGTCAGAAGCGGCGACAACGGCGGCAAGCCGCTCGTAGTGAAGAGCAACTAGCCCCTCGGTGAGCTCGTGCCCAGGCACTAGCCCAATTTACTTGTTGCGCGGCTGCATCGAGGTTCTCTAGAATGGCGCTTGCGGCTGCCCCCCAATTACCTCTCGGTTGGCCCAACCTCAAACTATTTGTGAACGGCGATGTCGGAACTGCCTCGGAGAATTGTGTCTCGTTTACGCCGCTTCATCGGTAACCGGCGGGGGCATAAACGTGTGCGCACACGGCTCAGCTTCACGCTCAGCCTCTCGGATCCAAGGGTCAGCTCCAATGGCGCCCGACGACTGCCAACCCTTGTTGGACACACCCTCGACGTCAGCTCGACCGGGTTGGCGCTGATCGTTCCCGCCATTCGCATCGGTGAACACTATCTCGCTGGCTCGGACCGCCGGCTGCATTTGAAACTGGATTTGCCGACTGGGCCGGTGGAAATGAAGCTGTCCAGTGTCAGATACGAGAGTCTCGATGAGTCGCAGGAAGAGACCGGTTATCTGATCGGCGCGCGCATCATCGAGATGGCTGATTCGGATCGCGCGAGTTTTGAAAAGTTCGTGACTAAGCTGCTGAGCCATTCGCAGGCGGGTTGAAACGCAACGGACCAAACGCTTCCGGCACGTGAAAGTTGGGTTCCGGAGCGTAGGTCGGCCGCCAGGCAAGGTAGCGTTCGGGCGCCTCAGGACCGACACAGCGGAAAACATTAACGAGCCACTGATCCCCCGCTTCCGGCTTCGGAATTGAATCACTCCAGGGTATTCGCAGTCCTACCTTTACATGAGGTAAGTCGACGTTCGCGGCGACAGTGAAGCCTGACCTGTAGTCCCAGTCGGTTTGTCTGCCTTCGGGTGTCAACAGAATACCCAGATCAACCCATTCTCCAGTCGGCGCGGCTTCGAATTCGAAATACCGCGACGGATTCTGCGCGTCAGGCGCGGCGAAGATCTCACACACGTCACGGTCCCACAGCCCAAGAGTCTTCCGATCCGTTCCGGGCGCCGCAGACACGACGAGCGGTTCGTGCTGATTGCACACGAAGCGCACGTGCAGCGCTTCGTTCGACCAACAGATTCGTACCTCCGCATGGCGCTCCACCGGCGCCGGCGCGCCCGACCATTGATGAGCAATCGTAACGGGCTCGCACCGTTGCCACACCTCGTTATCGAAATCATCCGCGTCGATCGGTGGCGCTACATACTCTGCAAGCATAGGTCTAGTAATTTATCCGGATCGTCACTCTGAAACACGCGGCTCGTCGTCGCACGCTTGCCAAACTTCTGGAGCACATACTCTGACTCGTCCGCGACACCGCCCGTCCCCGTCAAACAACCGATAATCTTTCCTTCATCGTGCGCAATCGTGAACTCGTTCAGCGAGCCCATCGCCCCGGCAACAAACAGAACGACATCGCAGGAACGCACCAGCACGACGTTGCGGCCCTTCAAGCCAAAGCCCGTGTAGACAAGGGTTTCGCACGCGTCGAGCGGCAGCTTGTACAGTTCCGTATGTTCAAGTTCGTTGCTCGCCGGCGAGATGCCGATGTGGAAACAACCCGCGTCATGCGCCGTTTTCCCGACGACGTAAACAATTCCCGTGGTCGCGCCGGTAAAGAGCACGACATCGCGTTTGGCGATCGCGTGGGCCAATCGCTCCGCCTTTTCCACAAGGCCCTTGCCGGTGTCCAGACGCGCACTGTCAGGCGCGGCAGAGCCCATCACTCCGATTTTAGTTCGCATAAGAGAAGTTTCCTGACGTCACGATCCCACCAGCGCTGAGTCAGAAACCACGCCAGACCGGGCATGAGAAAGAAGATTCCGATACCAATCGTAACCAGTCGCGGCGGAATCTGAAACCGATCGAGCAACTCGCCGGTGGTGTAGTTTGAGGCCGCCATCGTCAACGTGAGTAGAGCAAGCTCGGCGGCAAACACGCGGCCGCGAAACTTGTCGACCACGCCGCGTTGCAAGAGAACCGTCGAGAAGACCCAAAGGATACTACCGCCGCAATGCGCGATGCCGAGCACGATCAGTGCAAAGACGAAACTCGTCGCACTGCCGAAAGCGATATAAAACGCGCCGCCGATGAGAAATGCAATACCGATCCACGTCTGCATACGAGTGTCACTCTCGCCGGCCATGCGACGAGCCACAATCGGCCCGACAGCCGTGCCAATCCCCCGTGCCGCGAAGAGCACGCCGATCCCCGTTGCCGCACTCTTACCGACCGGAAAGATCCGCTCGCCAAAGACAGCCAGGAGCGTGAGTATTCCGCCACCGAGACCCCAGGCGGGTTTGACCAGCAAAAGCGCCAACACGCGGGGACGGTCTTTCACATAACGGATGCCTTCGATGGTTTCGGTAATGCCGAGCGCACGTCCAACCGTCAACTTCTGCCGTTCGCGTTTTCGCCGTTTTTGCACGCGAATACTGGCGATTAAAGCGGCTGAGAGCAGGTAACTCGCGGCGTCGAGAATGAAGGCGGCATCGGTGCCGAACCAACCCGTAATCAAGCCTCCGATTGCGGCGCCGAGTGTGAGCATCGCCGACCACGTGACCGACGAAATCGCGTTGGCCGCAACCAGTTCACGATCCTCGACGATCGACGGAATTGCCGCGGTCTTGGCGGGCTCAAAGAAAGTCGAAAGACCGAGCTGAAGAACTGTTAGCACGTACACGATCCACAACTGATCAGCGCGGCGCACCAACAGAAAACCAAGCACCACGACCGCCCGCAGCAGGTCGGAGACGATCATGATCCGCTGGCGACTGAAGCGATCTGCGATAACGCCCGAGAGTGGACCAAACAAGAAGCTGGGCACAAAACGCGCGACCAGAAGCAGTCCGACGTCACGGCCCGAACCGGTCAGATTAAGAATGATGGTGTAAAGGGCGATCGTGTCGAACCAGTCGCCCATCTGGCTGACGACCTGACCGAGCCACAGTTGTCTGAAGCTGCGGTTTCGGCGGAGCAGGTCGATGTATCCCACTGGTTCATAAGATGGGAGACCCTTCTTCTCGACGGTTTGTTCCGGCATTCCGCAAGAGCTTGCAGTTCCGTTAATCCCTTGTCAAACCGGCCATCAGGCAGCGTGACCGAAAGGTTCAAATTGACCTGTCAGAATTAGCGATTGAAAAGCGAATTAGCAGGATTTTCAAGGTAGTTGGTGCGGCACACGAGTTGAGAATAGACACAGCGCGGCGTGGAAGCCTCAGGCTTCGCGGGCTCTCCGCACGGAGTCCGTAGCCGCAAAGTTTCGCGATTGTCGATTTCCGATTGCCAATTGCCGATTTCAAACGGCAGGCGGAAACGCAGCAACACAAAAGATCGGCAATCGGCAATTGACAATTGGCAATACAAGTATCTCACCCAGCACGGCAATCCTGTTCTGATGAGGAGTGCCACTTGCCCAATTTGCCGGGGATGAAGTTGAGTTGCTCCCAACTTCGTCTCCGGCATCCACTGCGTGAGAGATGTTGATTTGAGTGCAGACGAACCCGGTCGCGTTCTTCAGGAGAATCAATGGAGTTACCCCCACGGTTTGATTACAACCGCCCAGCGGTGGTGCGAGTTTCTCTACGCGACAGTCTGATCCAATGGTGGTTTGCAAATCAGCTCTGGGTTCTCTGGCTGCTGTTGCTCGTGCCACTCACACTCGAACTCGCTTACGGCACCTTTCCTTTCGTTTATCTAGTTCTCGTTCCCGTCTCCATATTCGCAACTTATCTCATCTATCGCAGCGCCAAAACACGTCTGCAAGCCAAGGCAGACGAGATCGAAGCGTTGGGCCAACTGCATCTCGCCACCGCTGAAGCTCTCGCTACCGCGATCGACGCGAAGGACCAAACAACCCATTGTCACGTTCGTCGGGTCCAGATTTACGCCGCGGGCATGGGCGAAGTCTTTGGCCTGACGCCAAAGGAAATCGCGGCTCTCAAAGCCGGCGCGCTACTCCATGATGTAGGCAAACTGGCTGTACCGCCCCACATCTTGAATAAACCCGGCCCGCTTACTCCGGCTGAATTTGAAAAGATGAAAATTCACACCGTCGTGGGCGCGCAGATTCTTGCGCGGGTAAACTTTCCTTATCCCGTGATCCCTATCGTTCGTCATCACCACGAGCAATGGGACGGACGTGGTTATCCCGACAAGCTGCGCGGGGAACAGATCCCGATCACGGCGCGCATCATCTCTGTCGTCGATTGCTTCGACTCGGTGCGCGAAGATCGTCCCTTCCGGCGCGGCATGACACTCGGCGAGGCGACTGCCTTGTTGCTGCGCGGCGCCGGCATTCACTTCGATCCCCTCGTCGTCGAACAGTTCATCAGACACCTGCCGCACTTTGAAGTGCAAATCGAAGCGCTCGGTCTGCAACATCAGCCTGCTCAGCCGTGGCCACAACCGGCACTTCAGTTGAGCGATATCGATCTGGACCAAACGCGCGAACGCGGCTCCTACATCGCTTACGATCAGATCAAGAAGGCGCATCGCGAGGTTTATGCGTTGTACGAAATCGCTCGCACGTTCGGAACGTCGCTCGACGTCGAACACACGCTCGAAATTCTGGTCGACAAAGTGGGCCACGTCGTGTCGTTCGACACTTGCGTGGTCTACATCTACGACGATGCGAAGGGTTATGCCGTCGCGCGACATGTCGTTGGCAAGTACGCGCAGAAGCTTGCTTCACGTTGCATCGCACTTGGTGAAGGCGTGACGGGATTTGCTCTCGCGAACCGCAGCCCGGTCAATCAGCTTCATCCCAGTCTCGACTTCACGGACATCAATCCTGAAGCTGGAATCAAGTATCGTTCAATGGCTTCGTTGCCGCTCTTCAAGGACGACCTGTTGCTTGGCGCGCTGTCGGTTTATTCGAGTGAGCTTGAACAGTATTCCGACGACCACATGCGTTTGCTCGAGACAGTGACGCGGCTTGCTTCCGACGCGCTGGGCAATGCGATGCAACATGCGGAAGCAGAGTCGAATGCGTTAACTGACCCGCTCACCGGATTGCCAAACGCGCGTTATCTGTCGATCCGATTTGATGAAGAAGCTGCGCGCGCGCGCCGCACTGATAGAACGTTCCAGGTCATGATGCTCGATCTCGATGAGTTCAAGAACGTGAACGACACGTTTGGTCACAAGGCAGGCGACAAGATGCTGCGTGAAGTGGCCCACATAATCGAGGGGCAGTTGCGGGAATATGATTTTCTGGCCCGGTATGGCGGCGATGAGTTTGTAGCTCTCGTGCAGGAAGTGGTCGGCTCGCAGGTTGACGAGTTGTGCCTGCGCATCGAGCACGCGGTGTCAAAGTTTTCACTGATGGTCGGCCGGAACCGCTTTGCCCGGGTCGGCATCAGCATCGGCACCGCGACCTTTGGCATCGACGGCGAGACGCTGGACCAGCTCGTGGTCGCCGCCGACGAAAAAATGTACCGCATGAAGTCGAGCCACAAGGTCGAACGTACCGTAGCTTGAACAAGTCAGGACGGCGCGCCCCGCTCCACTCATAGCAGGGCCGTTGGACTTAGTACCTCCCTGGAGTGCGGGGACTTGTCACCGCTTTGGTCGGTACTATCGCCTGCAACATCGTTAGGCCAAAGCGGTGACAAGTCCCCG
>DASXRE010000069.1:0-6135 GCA_036506775.1 Pyrinomonadaceae bacterium
GTCAATCTTGTGGTCGACACTAGCCGTCTCAATCGAATAACCGAACACGAACCAGCGGATCTGATCGCCGTCGCGCAAGCCAGCGTCACACTCACCACCTTCAACCAAAAGCTTTCGGAAAACGGCCAGTGGCTGCCACTCGATCCTCCGAACGATGGCCGCGCCACGCTCGGCGGCGTCGTCGCAACCGGTCTCGGCGGCGCGCAACAGTTCGGTTACGGCCGCCCGCGTGGATCCGTAATCGGCATGACCGTCGTGCTCGCCGATGGCAGAGTAATCAAAGCCGGTGGGCGCGTAGTAAAGAACGTCGCCGGTTACGACCTCTGCAAACTGTTCACGGGCAGCTATGGAACGCTCGGTATCATCACTGAACTAACCTTCAAACTGCGGCCACGGCCCGCGCGCGAAGCAACCGTGCTGGCCATCGGCTCGACTGCTGCGCTTCTTGCCGCCGGCCGCGCGATTGTGGACGCGAGGCTCTTCCCCGTGGCTGTGGAGTTGGTATCATCGTCCTTCGCGAATCGCCTCGACATCAACGCCGATTCCGCTTCAAGCACGTTGCTGATTCGTTTCGCCGGTAATGACAAAAGCGTCGCGTATCAGACGGAGCAGGCCTTGATTCATCTGAAGAACTCGGCAGTTAAAGCGACCGAAGTTCTGACAGACGATTCGCAACTTTGGCAGAGCGTTGCTGCGATGCCGATCAACGAGGCGCCATCTTTCGCGATGCGCGTGCTGCCAACCCAGCTTGCAGAAAAAATCCGTTCTCTCAACGGTCTTTGGCAGGCCGGGTTAGCGGACGGACGAATCAGGATGAATCAGTCACCGGGCCAAACTTCACGCGACGCTCTCAGTCAACGCGTGAAGCAACAACTCGATCCTTTCAACTTGTTTAGAGGACACGGCCATGAACACGCTGCGTAAACTCGGACGCATTCTTTTAGTCCTTGTATTTATCAACGCCTCGGTCGCGCCCGCTCCGGCGCGCGAACCGGTTCGCGGCAGACACGGCATGGTTGCGTCCACAAATGAAGTCGCGTCGCGCGTCGGCGTCGAGATCATGAAGCGCGGCGGCAACGCGGTCGACGCGGCGATCGCGGTCGCGTTTGCGCTGGCGGTCACGCATCCCGCGGCGGGCAACCTCGGCGGTGGCGGGTTCATGATGATTCGGCTGAAAGACGGCCGCACCACCGCGATCGATTATCGCGAGATGGCGCCGGCCGCGGCTCATCGCGACGTTTACCTCGACAAGAACGGAAATCTGATTGAAGGCGAAGGCGGTTCGCTGGTTGGTTATCGCGCGGCTGGTGTGCCCGGAACGGTGCGCGGGATGGAACTGGCGCTGAAGAAGTATGGCTCAGGCAAACTCACCTGGAGCCAGTTGATTGAACCCGCGCGGCAACTCGCCGCGAATGGTTTCACCGTCACCTATTCGTTGGCGCGCTCGCTTCATACCAGTCGCGAGTATCTCTCGCAGTACCGCGAGACCAATCGGATCTACCTGCGCAATGGCAGGTTCTATAAAGAAGGCGAACTGTTTCGCCAGCCGGAACTGGCGGCAACGTTTGTACGGCTTCAGCGTTTTGGTCCAAACGAGTTTTACGAAGGCGCAACAGCGCGGATGATCGCGGCGGACATGAAGCGAAACAACGGTCTCATGACGTTGGAAGATCTGCGTGGCTACGTCGCGAAAGAACGCGTGCCGTTGCGTGGCAACTATCGCGGACACGAGATCATCTCGATGCCGCCGCCTTCATCGGGTGGGGCTGTTTTGATCGAGATGCTCAACATCCTCGAAGGTTACGATCTGTCCAGGCTCGAGGCTTCATCGTCTGACCGTTATCACTTGATGGCCGAGGCGATGCGTCGCGCGTTTGCGGATCGCGCCGAGTACATGGGCGACAGCGATTTCGTGAAGGTGCCGACAGCGGGAATGATCGACAAGGCGTACGCAGCGCGTTTGCGCTCGACGATAAATACGGATCGCGCGTCGAGTAGTGCCGAGGTGCGCGCCGGCCGGCCGGCGGGATACGAGTCAGAAGAGACGACGCACTTCACGGTAGTCGATGCTGAAGGCAACACCGTCGCCAACACTTACACGCTGAACAATTCGTACGGTTCAGCCGCGATAGCCAAAGGCACCGGCCTCCTGCTCAACGACGAGATGGACGACTTCGCCGCTAAACCCGGAACGCCGAACATGTACGGGTTGATTCAGGGCGAACGCAACGCCGTCGCGCCACGCAAACGTCCGCTGTCGGCGATGACGCCGACGATCGTGTTGCGCAAGGACGGCACTTTGTGGTTTACGGTCGGCAGTCCGGGTGGTCCGACGATTATCAACACCGTCCTCTGCGTCATCACAAACGTGATCGACTACGAGATGAACATCCAGCAGGCGATCGATGCGCCGCGGATTCATCACCAGTGGCTGCCCGATGAACTCGTCGGTGAGCCGTTTGGCCTGTCGGGCGACACACAACGCGCACTGAGCTCACGCGGTCACACGCTCGGCAAACTGCGTTACCTCGGCGACGCGGAAGGCATCATGATCGAAGAGCAGACCGGCATCCGCCTCGGCGCCACGGATCCAAGACGCAGCGACGGCCTGGCAGTGGGATACTAATCTGTCCGATTCGGTTTTTATCAGTGGCCCTTTCACTACAAGAACAAAAGCTGCTCGCGTGCATTCATTGTGGTCTGTGTCTCGAAGCATGTCCGACCTATGTCGTCACGGGCGACGAGAATGATGGACCACGAGGGAGGCTCTATCTCATGCGCGCGGTCGCCGAAGGGCGGCTGGAGAATACTTCGCAAGCGTTTCGCACGCACATCGATCGTTGTCTCGGTTGTCGCGCGTGCGAGCAAGTCTGTCCGGCGGGAGTTGAATATGGACAACTGCTGGAGTCGAGTCGTGAAGAACTGTCGCAGGCACAGCCCAAGTCAGACTTGACGGACAAACTGCTGCGATTCGCTTTGCGATACTTGTGGTTGTCGCCCAAACGACTGCGGTTGTTCTTTGCTGGCACGCGTCTGTTTCGCGATCTTGGGCTGGCGGGGTTGTTACGCAAGTCTGGAATCGCGCGATTGTTCTCGCCGCGCGCGGAATTCGCGCTCGCGTTGCTTGCGAGTTCGCGTCCGATCTTCAAGACACGAAAACGTGGCGCGGCGGCAACTGCGCAACCCGTTGAGCCTAAGCACTCAGGAAAACCCAACGACGCCGCTGAACCCGTACGGCTCTTCGGCGACGGCTCTGCCGCCGGAGAGGCGGCGCCCGCGACGGCTCTGCCGCCGGATGTGAGGCGAGGCTTCGCCTCGCCGGACTCCTGCCAAAAGAATGAGTGGGCTGAGCCCACTTCCTGTTCACGAGCTACCGGCGGGGCAGAGCCCCGCCTCACATCAGGCGGCAAAGCCGTTGCGTTGTTCAACGGGTGCGTCGGGGAGGATCTCGCATCCCGTGGCAAAGCCGTCGCGTTGTTCACTGGTTGTGTGGGTGAAGGTCTTTTCGCCCGCGTCAATCGAGCAACCGAACGTGTGCTGCGCGCCAACGGCTTTCAGGTGAACACACCAGCGGATCAGGTTTGTTGCGGCGCATTGCACGCGCACGCCGGCGATCTCGACGGAGCGCGCGAGCTCGGCAAAAGGAACCTCAAGGCTTTTGCGTCCGAGGGTACAATTGTTACGAACGCAGGTGGCTGCGGAGCAATGTTGACGACTTACGTGCATTTGTTCGCAAACGATGAACAGCTCGCGCAAGCCGCCGCAGACTTCAGCAAGCGCGTGCGCGACGTGAGCCAACAACTCCAGAACCAAACGGTCTCGCAGACCGCGACCAACAAACGCGTGACCTACGATACCTCCTGTCATCTCCTGTACGGACAACACGCCGGTGACGCGTCACAACAAATGCTGCGCGCCGTCGTGGGACGAAACTTTGCTCCACTTGAAGGCACCGAAAGATGCTGCGGCGCGGCGGGCATCTACAACCTGTTACAACCGGAGATGTCGCAGCGAGTGTTGCAGGAGAAGCTGGACCATATTCGTGAAACTGATGCCGATGTCCTGGCCACCGGCAATCCCGGTTGCCAGATGCAGATCGGGGCGGGCGCGCAACTCGCCGGTATGAAGTTGCAGGTCTGCCATCCCATTGAACTCGTGGACGAAGCCTACGAACGCTCCGGAATGTACGCTGATAACTTGGATGGAAAATAAGACGCTCAATCAAACCACGCTCATGATCCTGGCGCCGCTTCTGTTATTGACCGGCATTGCCGGGTTTGTGATTCCGGAGCGGTACAGCTTGATGAGCGGCGCGGCGCCGTACAACCTCTTTCACTTGATCTTCGGCGCAGTTGGTCTGATCCTGATTTCAGCGAAAGGCGATCTGGTGGCAAGCTCGTTCAATCTCGGTTTCGGCTTGATTGATCTTTATCAGGTGCTGGCGAGTGTGGTTGGGCTAACTCCGATCGAGTATTTCCACTGGACTTACGTCGACGACGTGGTCCACGTTCTTCTCGGCTCTGCGCTCGTGATCATCGGTGGTTACGGAATACGGAAAGCACAGATTAGAGACTGAAGGCGATCTGACCCGCGACCAGAGTCAGACGCACACGGCCGTCGGTATCGAGCGCCACCAAATCGGCGCGTTTGCCGACTTCCAGTGAGCCGCACTCGTTAGCAACGCCGAGCAGCCGCGCAGGATTCGACGACGCCATTTCAGCGACATCGACGTGTGAGACGCCCAAGGAAAGCATCAGGCGAACAGCGTCGAGCATATTGATCACCGACCCGGCGATGCTGCCTGACGCATTTGCCGTGCGGCCGTTCTTAACGGATATCGTTTCGCCCCAGATCCGGTAATCACCGTCTCCCTTACCTGCCGCTGCGATGGCGTCGCTGATCAGGCTGATGCCTGCGACGCCTTTGATCTTCACCAGCAAGCGAAGCATGAACGGGTCCAGATGAATACCGTCAGCGATGATGTCACAGGTAACGTCTTCGCGCGCCAGGCCCCACGCGATTGGTCCGGGACTGCGATGATGCAACGGCGCCATCGCGTTCATGAAATGGGTCATGTGACACGCTCCCGCCGCCGCAGCCTGATCCAGTACCTCGATACTTGCGCGCGTATGTCCAAGCGAAACTACCCAGCCGCGCCTGCCTAGCTCGCGCACTAGTTCGATGCCGCCCTCGACCTCGGGCGCGAGCGTGATCATCCGCACCATGTCTGCACGCACCGGCAAACTGTCCAGATCCGCCGGGTTTGAATAGGTTTTGAAGTGCTCGACGTGCAGCGCGCCGCACTGAGCGGAATTAACAAACGGTCCTTCGTAATGAACCCCAAGAACGCGCGCGCAGCTCGCTCCGAAATCACTCATCGACCCCGCAATGGCAGCCACAGCACTCGCATAGTTCTCATCGCTGGCGGGCACAAACGTGGGCAGCCAGGCAGTCACACCTTGTGAAGCCAGATAACGAGCGACTTGCTGCAAGCCTTTCGGCGTCGCTTCCATAACGTCGACGCCGACTGCGCCGTGGATGTGAACATCGATAAAGCCCGGCAGGACTGTCAGACCGTCGAGATCAAGAGTCTCAACGTCAGAACTCCGCGCAGTTGTATCGTCGCGCACCGCAGCGATGAGACCGTTCTCAACAAGAATTGTCGCGTGCTCGATGGTCCTGTCTGGCAAGACAACGGATGCGTTACGAAGGAGCAGTCTGTTTGAAGGGCGATTCATGTTGGGTGATAGTTTACGCTAAAATCGGCCTCACTAATGAAAACCGCGCCGCTTCTTGTCTCCGCTATAATCTGCTTTCACCTTGGTGCAACTCCGAGCCACGCTCAATCGACAGCGACCAACTGTGATCGTGCCCAGGAGCAACTCAAGCTCGCAGAGGCCGCTTCGTCACAAAACGACCTGACAACAGCGGCAGAGCGCTACCAGCAGGCGATAAAGGTCGCGCCTTTGTGTGTCGAGGCACTGGTAAATCTTGGAGCCGTTTACAATCGTCTCAACCGTCCCGAAGATGCTATCGCTGCTTTCCAGCAAGCCTTGACGAAGAATCCGCAACTCTTCGCGGCGCACCTCAATCTCGGCATCACTTACTTCCGTTCCAGCCGCTTCGACCTCGCGA
>DASXRE010000070.1:0-4788 GCA_036506775.1 Pyrinomonadaceae bacterium
GTCAGGCAGGAGCCTGCTGATCAAACTGCGCGGTGAGATGTCATCGAAAACGACGACGTAATCCACACTGCGCAGCGCCGCCAGAATCTCCGCGCGTTCGCCCTCGTCAAACACCGGACGACCCGGTCCTTTTATCTCTCGCACGCTCCGATCGCTGTTGATCGCCACCACCAGCGCATCGCCCAGCGCACGCGCTTGTGCGAGGTAGCGCACGTGTCCGACGTGCAACAGATCGAAGACTCCGTTCGTAAAAACCAGCCGCACGCCCGCCGCGCGCAGACGTTCACGCTCTTCGAGCATCTGCTCAGTGCTCAGGATTTTGTCTTTCATCTGTGGTTAGAATCTAGCATAATCGGCCCTTTATTCTGGAGAATGCCTCTTGTCGCTACCATTTATAGAAGAGAACGATCAAACCATTGCGCGCCGCGCGCATCTCGACGCGCTGCGGGAACTCGTCGGGAACGTCTACCCAAACAAGTTTGAGCGCAGCGAGGTCGTCGAAACCGGACGTGAAGACACGATCAGTGCGGTCGTGGAGAAGTTTCGTGCCTTCGAACCAAAGATTCCTGCCGACGTCCGTCCGTCGAGTGAAGACCTGGAGCTGGCCAATCGCCAACTCAACAAGTTCACTGTGCGGCTCGCCGGACGCATCGCGTCGCCGCCGCGCGTCATGGGCAAAGCTGCTTTCGTTCACATCTCCGACGGCGTGGAGCGTGTTCAGCTTTACATTCGCAGGGATGATGTGGTCGGCGTGCGCAACGACAAGCCTGGCGCCGAAGTCGATGGCTGGAAACTCTTTCAACTTCTGGACCATGGCGATTTCATCGGCGTCGAGGGTTTTCTCTTCGTCACTAAGACTGGTGAGCTTTCGGTTCACGTGCAGAAGCTGCAATTCCTGGCGAAGGCGCTGTTACCGCTGCCCGACAAGATGCACGGCGTGAATGATCCCGAGATTCGACAGCGGCAACGCTACGTTGATCTGATCGCCGGGAGTCTGAAGCTCGAAAAGGACGACACGCTCACGGCCCGCGAAGTGTTTGAACGTCGTGCTGCGGCCGTGAAAGAGATGCGGCGCATACTCGACGATCATGGATACGTCGAAGTCGAAACGCCGATGCTGACGCCGTTGCCTACGGGCGCCGCGGCACGTCCGTTTCGCACTCACCACAACGCGCTCGATATCGATCTGTACTCGCGTATTGCGCCCGAGTTGTATCTGAAGCGCTTGCTGGTGGGTGGCTTCGAAAAGGTCTACGAACTCAATCGCAACTTTCGTAACGAAGGCATCTCATCGCGTCACAATCCAGAATTTACGATGCTCGAGTTTTACTGGGCATATGCCGATGTGAACGCGATGATGGATTTCTGCGAGCAGATGCTGCGCGCAGTTGCATTCAAGGTCCTGGGTCACACGCGCACGTGGTTTGGCGATCAGGAGATCGATTTTGGCGAACCGTTTCGGCGCGTGGGGATGAGAGAGAGTCTGGTGGAAGTAGCGCCGGGTGAAGTTGTCACCAACGAGAACGTGCTGGAGTTATTTGAGGAACGGATCGAGCACGGATTGATCCAGCCGACGTTCATCACGAATTTTCCGAAGGCGATCTCGCCGCTGTCGAAGGCGTCGCCGAGTAATCCTGACGTTGTGGAGCGTTTCGAATTGTACATTTCCGGCATGGAGATCGGGAACGGGTTCTCGGAGTTGAATGATCCGGTTGAACAGGCCGAGCGATTTCGGGATCAGATGAAGCAGCGCGAGCGCGGTGATGAAGAAGCGATGTTGATGGACGAGGATTACATTCGCGCGCTCTCGTATGGTATGCCGCCCGCGGCGGGTATCGGCATCGGGATCGACCGTTTGGTGATGTTGTTGACCAACAAGCAGTCGATCCGCGATGTGATCATCTTTCCGCACCTGAGGCCGGAGCGTTGAGGCGAGACCCACAGATGACACGGATTCGATCGGTGTTATCTGTGGTCTATTTCGCCGGCGTTTCCTGGTGCGAGGCTGCCAGCCACGTATTGCCTCGGCGTACGTAGGTGCTGCTGGCCCAGACCGTGGCCGGCGCGGATTGGCCCTCACACGTAACGTCCTGAGTTCCTTTGTAGGTCACGATGGCCACGTTGCTGGCAGGGAATGTGACCTTAAAATCACTTAGCGAAAACGACCGGACCTCACAGTTCATACTTGCCATATCTTTCAGGACGCTTGCCTTGTCCGCGACGCCCATGTCGGAGACCATGACGCTGTCGGCGGAGAGATTAACCCTGAATGGTTTCACGTCTTTGTTTTTCCAGGCATCCCAGAGTTTCTTTTCCGTAGCGATGATCATTCGCTGACTCTGGGCTTTGCTCATGGCTGGCTTCGGCGCTGGTGACGGGGAGGGCGTTGGTTCCTGGGC
Organism: Pyrinomonadaceae bacterium; assembly: GCA_036506775.1. Classification (GTDB taxonomy): domain Bacteria; phylum Acidobacteriota; class Blastocatellia; order Pyrinomonadales; family Pyrinomonadaceae; genus PSRF01. The sequence continues at coordinate 2,400 of DASXRE010000070.1, forward strand.
CTGGACCAACGACGCTAATCCAAAGGTCAGAAGAAGAACGAGGGAGAATCTTTTCATGGTTTTGCTCCTTGGGAGTTGTGGTTAAAGCATTACGCGGCTGCGCACATTACTACTCACCCTGTTCTTTTGCAACGCGCGCCGAAGGCGCAGAAGAAGGGTCGCCGCGCCATCGGCGCTTCTGGTTGGGGACTCGCTGACTGCGCGGAGGCTACTGCGTTTTCGCGCGGAGCTGCGCGAGGCGCTCGTCGCACCAGGCGGGTTTCTGACCTTGCTGCTGGACCAGCGTGACGTATTGCTCCATCGCCTCGAGCGCGCCCTTATAATCATTCTGCTTCTCGCGCACGCGACTGAGGTCCAGCAGAAACTGCACGTTCGTGGGAACATACGCCGCCACTGCTTGTGAGAACGCGGCCTCTGCGAGCTTTAACTCACCCTTCAACTCATACACCCGCGCGAGGTGAAAATAACTCACCGGATAGCGCGAGCCGTCCCGTTGCGCCACCTGGAGCAACTGTCCCAGCGCTTCGTCGTAACGCTTCAAACTCAACAGCGCATAACTGAGTTCGAGATTTGCGGGCGCAAAATATCCACCCTGCCGGCTTAGCACGCGGCGGAAGTTGTCGATTGCTTCCGACGTCTTGCCGCGTTCAGAAGCGGCGCGCGCGCGTTGCAGAAAATCATAGCTAGTCTGATCGATCGTAAGCCTTCCAACTGGACGCCCTGACGCAGAAGTCTTTGCGGTCATCGGAACGGCAGTCGGAGCACTGGTAGGGTTGGGTTTGGGTCGCCTTACTGCGGGCGCTTTCTCGACGACGATCAAATCGTCGTCGGCACCACGGGCCAGCGCCTGAGCCGCGGCAGTGTGCTTTGGATCAATCAGCAGAGCACGGCGCCACTCACGCACCGCGAGATCGTGTTGTCCGCGGGCTGAATAAAGCCGCCCGAGGTTGTAACTCGCCTCAGCGTAATGAAAATTCTCAATCTTCAACGCCGAGTTGAAAGCGTCGTAAGCCTCGTCCCAACGACCTTCACGCAACAGCAGCACACCGAGATTGTTGTACGCGCGCGAGTACCCGCCCTTGCGTTGTTCGATGGCGCGGCGGTAGGCGCGAATCGCAGCTTCCGATTCACCGAGCCGCGCGAACGCATTGCCGAGGTTGTAAAAACCTGTGGGATCAAACTCAGTCGAGTTGGCGATTTTGTTCAGTTCGGCAAGTGCCTCAGATCTATGACCCGTATCAGCCAGCTCTTGCGCGAGTTTCAGTTGGTCGCGGTTACGTTCACTGGCAGTTTGCGCCACGCTGGCAGTGAAGGAAAAGCCACAGATCAAAGCAACGATAAAAAAGCGGGAGAATGTTTTCATGATTTTGAATAGGCCACGATCGTGCCGCCAAAACCCACGGCCCAACCATGCGTCTTGTCAGTGAAGTAGACTCGTTCCAACTGATGTTGAGTACCGCTACGTTCGGTGGTCCAATGTCCGCCACCATCAAGCGTGTGAATGATTGTTCCTTCGGCGCCGACCGCCCAGCCTTCCTGCGCATCGACAAACTTCACGTCAGAGAGGTCGACGTCGACATCTGATTCCTGCTTCTGCCACGTGCGGCCGCCGTTCGTCGTGCGATAGACGCTACCACCGCTGCCGACGACCCAACCGAGTCGATTATCAAAAAAGGCGGCGGCGGTGAAGCGAACTGACTTGTCGACACCCGGCAGAGTCGATTGATACCACGTGTCGCCACCATCCGAAGTCTGAATAATCGTGGCGCCCGCGCCGACAACCCAACCGCGATCGTCATCGACAAAAGTACCGCCGAGCAGCAGACGTCGCGTGGGCGTGCGCAAGCGGGTCCAGGTTTCGCCCGCGTCATGTGTGGCAAAGATCGCTCCGGCTTCACCGAAGGTCCAACCTCGTCCGGTGTGACTGAACACCGCGCGGACCAGAATCGCGTCGACGAAACCTGTCGGCTCCACCTGGATAGATCCTTTCGGCTCCGCCTGATCCGATCCTTTCGACTTCTGCTCGCCTTTTAGTTCTACACGCTTCCAGGTCTTGCCGCCGTCGGTGGTCCGCATGAGATAGCTGCGGGGGTCTTCGTTGGTTTTGAGCTGGTAAGGGTTGGCTTCACAGACCAGCCAGCCATTCTGTTCGTCGGTGAAGAAGACGTCGCGCACAACGTCATCAAACGACGTGTAGGTGACCTTCCAGGTCTTGCCGCCGTCTTCGGTGCGAAGCACCGTTCCCTTACCGCCGGCGGCCCAACCCCGGTCTTGATTGATGAAGAAGACTGAACGAAGCCAGGTCATGGTGCCGGCCGTTTGCCTGTTCCAGGTGCCGTTCTGCGCGTTTCCGGCGGTAGCCACAAAAAGACACAGTAAGACACCAAAG
>DASXRE010000071.1:0-61586 GCA_036506775.1 Pyrinomonadaceae bacterium
AACTCATCTTCTCGCCGATTCTCGGAGGCTTGTCTGACAAGTACGGCCGACGGCCCATACTCTTCCTCTCGATCATCGGCACCGGAATCGGGTTTCTCGTGCTCGGACTCGCTACGACGACGTGGATGCTCTTCGCTGGCAGAATTCTCGACGGCATCACCGGCGGCAACATCTCCACCGCGCAGGCTTACATCGCCGACATCACGACTACTGAAAATCGTGCGAAAGGCATGGGTATGATTGGCGCTGCGTTTGGCCTCGGCTTCATTTTTGGACCAGCTATCGGCGGTATTCTCAGTCGCTGGGGAATTCAGGTTCCTTTTTTCTTTGCGGCGAGTCTGTGCTTCGCCAATGCCCTGCTGCTTTATTTCAGGTTGCCCGAGACGATTACTGCGGATCATCCGGCAAAACATCGAGCCGGCGGTGGCCGTGGTTTGCGACAACTGATCGAATCGCTAAAACAACCACGGCTCGCGTTCGTCCTGACAATCTACTTTCTCTTCGTCGTGGCGTTTTCGATCATGACGACTTCTTTTTCGCTCTACACAATGTTTCGCTTTGGTTACGACGCGCAACATACAGGTTACTTGTTCGCGTACGTCGGATTAATCGCGGTGATTATTCAGGGCGGATTGATAGGGCGTCTGGTGAAACGTTTTGGAGAGCTGCCGCTGGTGATTGTGGGTGCGCTCTGTTTTGCGATCAGTCTGTTTGCGGTGCCGTTTGTTTCGCCAGCGGCTGGTGGACTGGCAGCGTTGCTGATCGGTGGCGGCGTATTTTCAATGGGCAACTCTCTGGCCACGCCGGCGTTGACGAGCCTCGCTTCGAAGAGTGTTGGCCCAGCGGAACAAGGGACGGTTTTAGGTGTGACGCAGTCAGTGGCGAGTCTGGCGCGCGCTGTGGGGCCATTTCTGGCGGCGGTGTTAATCAATAGCTCGGTGGCGCATATGGGTGCGGACGGCGAGCCCCACTACATGAGCGACCATTCGCTGTTCGTCACCTTCTGGACCGGCGCGGCAATCATGTTCCTCGCGTTCCTTTTGGCCTTTTATTTCTCACGCCTCAAGCCGCGGATCGCCAGCACTACTTAGCAAACTGCGCCACAGGACCATCCGGATTGATAAGATCCTTCAAATTCGCGTAGGGCACGAGCACGAACTGCGGTCCGGCCGCGTACGGTCCGACCTGATACGCGTCGAAATTAATCCCGAAGCCTTTCTTCGTGATCGTCCAGCTCTGATAGTTCTTCGCGGTCGGTCCAGCACCGCTCTGAATTTGATCATCCGGTAGCGCGTCGCCTTTTTCCTTCGACTGCTTCTTCAACTCCGCAATCGAGTAGCTCGACAACGCCTGCAAGTACTTCGCGCCCGGCTTGAACAGATCGCTCAACTTCAGTTGCCGGCCATTCTTCAAATCGTAATTCACAACTTCAGTGTAAGAGTTCGGATGCGCCGCACCTTGATAATAACTGCCCACATCAAACTGCACGCTGATTAAGTCATCCTGGGCAAGTGCGACTTCATACGCGATAGTCAAATCACTTTCCATCGATCCTTCAGGCCGTGGCTCATCACCCTCCTGCGGCGCCATGTCTTTCTTGAACTCCGCCACCTTACGCGCCACCGCGCCACGCATAGCCTGATTAAACTTCTCGACGTTTGGATTATTGCCACCGCTAAGCTGCGGATACTGGGCAGCAATCTCATACATCAACTTCTTGTTGCTTTCCTTGATCTGTTTGGACACCAACTCCACGTCGCTGCTCAGCGCGATCGGTTCTTCGTGCAGTGAAAACGCCTGGGCCTTTTCGCTGTTCTTTTCGTTGGGCTTGGACCAGAACCCGGCGAGACGACCGAGTCCGTCCTGCGCGTCAATGGCCCAGAGTCCTTTGAACGTTCCGGTTTGCTTGCCGCTCTGATCGAATTCATCGAGTGCAAACTTGCCCTCTTTGTCGATCGTGCCGCGCAGATTGATGCGCGTGCCGATTCGCTGATAGTAGTAACTGCCGGAGATCTGGTCGCCCGTGCGAACAAGTTTCATCTGCAAATCAAGCGAGGAACCGATCGAACCTTTGAAATACTTTGTTTCTGGCGCCGGAGTATTGCCGCCTTGCGCGACGGTCAGTTGCGGAGTTGGTGTTGCGGTTGCTGGACCACTCTGAGGAGCCGCCGTTTTACGACAGCCACCAACAACAAGCGCCGCTAGTAACAATAAGCTTACGAAACGAATTCTCATCTCGTCCTTAACAGTCCGCAATCGACAATATGCTGCCTGACTTCGGCAAACGTCAGCTCGCACAAAGTGCCGCCCGCAAACAACGGATCATTCGTCACGTCAGCAAGCGCGAACGGCGGCTTTGGAAAACTATCCAGTTCTTGATCCGTGTCGAAACTCACTTCCGCCAGCACAAGTCCAAACAGATCGCCGAGAAACATATCGACAGAAAACATGCGACCCTCGAACTCGAACCGGTAACGGTTCTTGCGAATCTCGTTGCTGTTGAAGACTGAGAGAGTTTCAGCTTCGAGTGCGTTGAGATAAGTGTTGGTGATCGTCGTGCGCGACAAGTCTTCAGGATCAGGAGCAAACTTCTGAGTGAACTTGACCGTCCACCTGTTTGCTCGTGGTTCGCGCACTTTGCGCAACCTGAGTCGCGTGCCGGTGATGTAGTTGTCGGTGATCTGAAGATGCGGATCGGCGCGGGTCAAACCTTCCGGCAGATCTGACAACAGATAACGCCGTTCGCGTTCGACCCGCGCGTACTTACTCTCAGGAACAATCGTGTTCTGATCAGTGAGTTTGGCTACGCCCATTCGTGTGGGGGTGGCCGCGGAGTGCCACCCTTACAGTTACATCTTTCCAGCTTTCATGTCGGCGACGCGTTTTTCAAAACTCGCAGTGTCGACCTTGTCAGCCTTGCCACGCTGAATCGCCCGGTCTGCCAACGCAAGTGCCTCTTCCTTCTTGCCGAGCTTGTACAGCGCGTTCGCTTTGTTCGCGAGATTCTGGAAAGTCTCTTTCACTTTGATCGACTGATCGAGCCAGGCCAAACCCTGTGCGTCGTCGGCTGGATTGTCGTTGTTGACAAGATAAACGCCTGCCTGCATTGGCGTGCGCCAGTCGTCGGGCTTCGCTTCAGCCACGGCGCTTTTCAGCTTCGCCATTGTGAGCGCGCCGACGTCGGGTACCTTGACTGTGAAAGGAACGCTGACCTTCTCCCAGCGAATGTTGACCGTCGCGGAATCATCAGTAACCGGATCGAACGTATACGACAACCACTCCTCGCTAGTCTGAAGCCATTGCGGTTTCGCTTTCACGCGCAGCGCGTCTTTCGCAGGATCGTAGTTGAAACTACCCCACTGATTCGCGGTGCCGTTGAAGACGATGGTCCACTCGTCTTTATTCGGAATGGTGTGAAGACTGTAGCTGCCGGCCGGAAGCTTCTGTCCGTTAATAAGAACGTCGTCGGTCACCACGAACGTCGTGGCCTCGTTAGCACCGGCGCGCCAAACGTGTCCCCACGGAACGATCGGCGCTCCCTTCGGACGTTCGTTTTGATTGTCGAGGGTCGCTTCACCTTTGACGGCAGCCTGTTCCGGTAAAGGATCACCCCAAATGGCTCGGCCCTTCACACCGGGACGGCTGTAAGTAATCGTCACGTCGGTGACGCCGATTCTTTGCATCACGCTCGCTTTTTGGCTCGGACGCGGGGTCGGGAGCTGTGCCGACGCAGCAGCGGCGAAGCACAAAACACAGAGAGCGGCTAAGAGACTGCAACTGCGCTTAAGGGAACTCATGGTCTTTCTCCTCGTGGATGGGTTTTGCGAATAATACAACGCCCCACCCGTCTGTGCCATCGCGAAATCCATACTCCAAAAAACCGTTGCGCATGAACGATCCACAAGAGTTTGTTCCCGAAGGACGCCTCCTTGGAGTGCGGCGACTCGTCGGCGCTTTTGATTCCGCTTCCAGACCAAAGCGGTGACAAGTCCCCGCACTCCAAGGAGGCGTCCTAACTGCATCACTACCACCAACTGCGCTGGTGGTTTTCGAGCCTTTGTACAAAACGCTATGGTATTCTTTGCACGCCACATCAAGACCACCACGCAATTTGGAGGACAACCCAATGTCTCGCCCCGTTTTTCTGTTGCTCTGTCTGCTCATCATCGCTCTCAGCTTCGACGCACAAGCGCAAAACGGCCACAGCAGTCAGACACGGTTGCTGCGCACGCCAACCGTCAGCTCGACGCAGATCGCTTTCGCTTACGCAAACAACATCTGGGTCGTGCCGCGCGCGGGCGGCAGCGCACGCCGGTTAACAAGCTTTCAGGGACAAACTGCAAACCCGCACTTCTCGCCAGACGGACGATGGATCGCGTTCAGCGGTGAGTACGCCGGTAACTTCGACGTTTACGTCGTGCCGTCTGACGGTGGCGAGCCGCGGCGACTGACGTGGCATCCGGGTGCGGATCAGGTCGAAGGCTGGACGCCTGACGGCAAAGCGATCCTGTTCTCCTCGAATCGTGCGACGTGGGCGCCGAGCGGGGCGCCGCGATTCTGGACCGTGTCGGCCGAAGGCGGAGTCGAACAGCCAATGCCATTGCCGCGCGCGTATCAAGGCAAGATCTCTACCGACGGCACGCGCATCGCTTATCGCATGAACAATTCGTGGGACGAAGAACGGCGCAACTATCGCGGTGGACAGAATCGACCCATCTGGATCGTCGATCTGAAAACTTACGATCTCGTTTCACCGCCGTGGACCGATTCGAAAGACGTCGATCCGGTCTGGGTTGATGATGACGTGTTCTTCATCTCCGACCGTGATGGTGTGGCAAACATCTGGCAATACGACACGAAGAGCAAGAAGCCTTCGCAAGTGACGAAGTTCACCGACTTCGACGTGAAAGCGCTCGACTCCGGCGCGGGGGCCATCGTGTTCGAGCAAGCAGGTTACGTTCACGAACTCGATCCGAAGAGCGGCAAATCGAAAATCATCAACATCGCGGCGAGCGGCGACTTCCCGTGGATGATGCCAAACTGGGAAGACGTTTCGAACCGCCTCACCAACATGGCGTTGTCGCCGACAGGCAGACGCGTTGCGGTCGAAGCACGTGGTGAGATCTTCACGATTCCCGCCGAGAAGGGTGACATTCGCAATCTGACCAACTCGAGCGGCTCGGCAGAACGCGACCCGGCCTGGTCTCCTGACGGAAAGTTCGTTTCCTATTTCAGCGACAAGTCAGGCGAATACAAACTCGTCATCGAAGCGCAAGACGGACTGACGCCGCCGCGCGAGATCGATCTGAAAAACCCGACGCACTACTACACGGCGTCATGGTCGCCTGATTCGAAGAAGATTCTTTACAGCGACACCAATCTGAAGGTCTGGGTCGTCGATGTCGCAAGCGGTGAGGCGAAGATCGTTGGTCAGGATCCATGGATGGTGCCCGCGCGCACGTTGAACCCGACGTGGAGTCCGGATTCGAAGTGGATCGCTTACGCCAGCCGTTTGCGTTCTTTGCATCACGCGATCTTCATCAGCAACGTCGAGACAGGCGAGTCGAAGCAGGTCACTGACGGGCTGGCGGACGCGGTGTGGCCGACGTGGGACGCGAACGGGAAGTATTTGTGGTTCCTCGCGTCGACCGATTTTGGGCTGCGTTCGCAGTGGCTCGACATGACTTCCTACGATCACGAGACAAACTTCGGACTCTATTTCGCAGTCTTGAAAAAGGGTGATCCGAGTCCGTTGCTGCCGGAGAGTGACGAAGATCGTGGCGTCGGCACCGGAACACGACGCCCGGCGCCGGGATCTTGCGACGCGCCGGGAGGCGCAGGCGGCGGTGATGCGGCGGCCGGTGGTGGCGGTGGCGAAGGTGCGGGCCCGGCGCGTGGCCCACGTGGTCCAGTGGCCGTGCAGGTCGATTTTGACGGATTGCAACAGCGGATCGTTGCGGTTCCGAATGTTCCCGAACGGCAGTACAACGATCTGCAAGCGGGCGTCGACGGTTCGGTGTTCTTTCTCGAAGCCGGCCGAGCCGGCGCCGGCCAGGGTGGCGGTCCCGGCGGTGGCGGCGGTGGCAATGAGTTGATGCGTTATCGTCTGTGCGATCGTCGCGCCGCAGCGTTTGTGAACAACGTCGCGAGTTACGAGATCAGTGCGGATCGCCGCAAGCTCGTTTATCGCGCCGCGGCCGGTGGTGGTGGGTTTGGTGGACCAGGTGGCGGTGGTTTTGGCACGCCGCCTCCGCCGCAATTGTTTCTCGTTGATGCGGATCGAACTCCGCCGCAACCCGGTACGGGCCGTTTGAACGTTACGTTGCGGATGTATCTGGAGCCGAAGGAGGAGTTCAAACAGATCTTCAACGAAGGCTGGCGCAATCAGCGCGATTATCTCTACGTGCCGAACATGCACGGAAGCGATTGGCCGAAGATGAGGCAGATGTACGGCCAGTTGCTGCCATACGTGATGCATCGCGCCGATTTAAATTACCTGATGGACATGATGGGCGCGGAGATCGCCATCGGCCATTCGTACGTGCGCGGTGGTGACATGCCAACCGTGCCGCAGTCGGTGGCTGGTCTGCTCGGCGCCGACTTCACGATCGAAAACGGCCGTTACAAAGTCACGCGAATCTTCGACAACGAGAGCTGGAATCCGGATCTGCGTTCTCCGCTCGCCACGCCTGGTGCGACGGTGAACACAGGCGAATACATTCTCGCGATCAACGGCATCGAGTTGCTCGGCACTGACAACATCTACCGGCTGCTCGACGGAACCGCGAATCGGCAGACGACGCTGACCGTCAATTCGACGCCGACAACGCAAGGCGCGCGAACTGTCGTCGTCATTCCCGTCGCGAGTGAACAGGCGTTGCGCACGCGCGCGTGGGTCGAGTCCAACCGTCGTTTGGTTGAGAAACTTTCCGACGGCCAACTCGCTTACGTTTACCTGCCCAACACGGGTCAGCCGGGCTACTCGAGTTTCAACCGCTACTACTTTTCGCAGCAGGACAAGAAAGGCGTCGTTGTTGACGAACGCTTCAATGGTGGCGGCTCTGCGGCCGATTACATCATCGACGTGCTACAGCGCGATTACGACGGCTACTTCAACAATGTCGCCGGCGATCGTTATCCGTTCACGAGTCCGGCGGCGGGAATCTGGGGTCCAAAGGTGATGATCATTAACGAAATGGCGGGCTCCGGCGGCGATTTGATGCCTTACATGTTCAAGCGACGCAAGATCGGGCTGCTGGTCGGCAAACGCACGTGGGGTGGTTTGGTCCACACGGCCGACACGCCGCCGTTCATTGATGGTGGATCGATGATCGCGCCGCGTGGTGGCTTCTTCAGTCGCGAAGGAAAGTGGGCGGTGGAGAATGAAGGCGTTGGGCCGGACATTGATGTTGAAAACTGGCCGAAGGAAGTGATCGCTGGACACGATCCACAACTCGAGCGCGCGGTGCAGGAGGCGATGCGCATGTTGAAGGAGCGGCCGGTGGAGCGTTCCGCGAAAGAACCACCGTCGCCAACCTGGGGCAAGCGCCCTTAACCAGGACGCCTCCTTGGAGTGCGCCGACTTGGCGGCGCTTTGGCCAAAGCGGTGACAAGTCCCCGCACTCCAAGGAGTACCGCAATCTAATTTGAAAATCCTGTCTCTTGACCGAATCTTCATTCGAGAATACAGTTTCTAAAACGTAGTAATCCCCCGTTTGCCTCACACAACCAGCCCGCGAAAATAGGAGTAGTCTCATGAAGCGTTTTCTCTCTCTGTGTGTCCTCGCCATGTCGTTGACACTAGTGTTCGTGTTCGTACCAGATCGATCGCTAACAGCAAGCAATCCCGCAATGGGACCGGTTAAGTCACCAATCAAAGTGCTCTCGGTAAAGCTTAACGCCACGGAGCCTCAAGTGAACGATAGAAGCAAGCAACAAGCTACGTCGATGGATGGTTTGGAGATTCAGATCGAGAACACCTCCGAAAAGCCCATCCAGTATTTGGTCATGCACGCGGAAATACCTGTCAGCTCGAGTGGAAACGAAACTGTCAAAATACCGATGGTGTATGGACAGCCGTTCGCGTCGGATTCGAAGTCAGGTACCGCTGAAACTTTTCAACCGGGCTCGAAGGTGAGTTTGAGAGCCGCAAAGAGCATCTGCGAGCGAGCAAGAAAACAGCTTGCTGAGAGCGGCATTGTTCCCACTGAAAAGCAGGTGCAACCCAACGTTCATCTGGTGATCTTTCAGGACAGGACGTCGTGGATGGCGGGAAGGTTACATGTCCCCGATCCATCGAATTCAAAGCGATGGATAGTCGTCGACGAGTCGGCCCGTACACAATCGCCACTGAGCGAGCTCAGCTTTTCAAAGGCGAGTTACAAGCCCGCCGGCACCTCGCAACAGCAATGTTATCGCTATATCGGCTATAACATTATTTTCTGTTGCTCGGACGATACCGGGGGGTATTTAGCAGGCAATGCACTTTTCACCACCGATCCTAACGGACAGGTTCACCCCAATAACGTGACGACCTGTTGTCCACAAGATCCGACAGCTTGCTGCAACTACGACGAGATTGCGGGAGGATGCTTGTAGAAACTGGCAAGATGTAATCAAGAGGGTAAAAGCAATGGCTCTTTCAAAGGCGGCGAGTTCTCTCCCTCGCCGCCACACCTTATTCACTCTCATAACTCTCGCTGCGTGCCTCTTGGCCGCAGAGAGTTTTGGTTCACTTCGCGCCGCGACGCTGCCGGCGGGCTTTACGGAAACAATTATCTCCGGCATCGCCAGCCCAACCGCCATGGAGATCGCGCCTGATGGTCGCATCTTTGTCTGCGAACAGGGTGGCCGGCTTCGCGTGATCAAGAACGGCGTCTTGCTCCCCACGCCATTCCTGACACTCAACGTCGACGCACAAGGCGAGCGCGGACTTCTCGGAATCGCTTTCGATCCGAACTTCACCAGCAATAACCTGCTTTACATCTATTACACGCTGCCGACGGACCCACGGCACAACCGCGTCAGTCGCTTTCAGGCGAATGGCGACGTCGTGATGCCCGGCAGCGAAACTGTCATTCTCGAGCTCGACAATCTCACCTCCGCCACAAACCACAACGGCGGCGCCATCCACTTCGGACCCGACGGAAAGCTCTATGTTGCTGTCGGCGAAAACGCCACGGGCTCCAATTCACAAACACTCAACAACCGCCTCGGCAAGATGTTGCGCATCAACTCCGACGGCAGCATTCCCAACGACAATCCGTTCTTCAACGTCGCCAGCGGCGCGAATCGATCAATCTGGGCGCTCGGCTTGCGCAACCCGTTCACGTTTGCATTTCAACCCGGAACCGGACGAATGTTTATCAACGATGTCGGGCAAAACACCTGGGAAGAGATCAACGACGGCATCGCCGGCTCGAACTACGGCTGGCCCGACGCCGAAGGTCCAACCACGAATGTGTCATTTCGATCGCCGCTCTTCGCCTACCCGCACGCAGGTGGACCAATAACGGGCTGCGCCATTGCGGGCGGCGCTTTCTACAACCCGCTCAACGTGCGGTTTCCTGCCAGCTTTGTGGGAAGGTATTTCTTCGCCGATCTGTGCGGCGGCTGGATACGCACGTTTGATCCGGCAACGAACGCCGTCGCCGACTTCGCCAGCGGCATCGTTCAGCCGGTTGATTTGAAGGTCGGAGTGGAAGGTAGTCTTTATTACCTCGCGATAAACCAGGGCAACCAGAGTAACGGCTTCCTGTCGCGAATTCAAGTTCAGTGCCGCAACAACACCGGCGCCTGTCATCGTCACTGAAGACCAACACCGACAGCGCCGTTGCACTCGACTCCGTCACGATGGTGCGCGATCCGTTCGCGCTTACCAACACTCTTAATCTCAGTGCTGATGGGCGGACGCGCCTGATGTTCTTTGTCACGAACCTCGATTTACTGCCAAACGAAAACAACTCCGCAGTTACGGCGCAAGCTGAAGACGCGGCACACAACATCTATCCGCTGGCGATCGAGTTTGTCGGTAAGACTTCGGGCTTTGAATGGCTGACGACGCAGGTGGTAGTACGACTACGCGACAACTTGCCCGCCGCTCAATCAGTTTTTCTGAGCGTCACTCTGCACGGACAAGTCAGCAACAAAGCCCGCGTGCGGATGAAATAGAAACGGGGATCAGGCTGACTCGTTTGTGCCGACGCTGATCCCGTAGCGCTTGATCTTGCAGTTAAGGGTAGTGACTTTCACGCCCAGCAGCTTCGCGGCGCGGCGTTGATTTCCGCGCGTCCGCAGCAACGCATTGCGAATCAGTTCGATCTCGTAGCGCTGGACCTGTTCCTGAAGTCCCAGGTTCCGTTCGGGTTCAGGCAAATTGCTGCTGAGACACTCGACCTCCTTGAGCAGCGTCAGGGCAGCCTCTCGCAGGTTATTCAGATTGTAACGCGCGAATTCCGATAGCCTGGGGGTACTTTCTTGTGGTGCTGAATTACCATTAGTCTCCCAATGATAAGAACTGCTCATTCTTTTCCTCCCATTATCCGGCCGTGAACTACGTGTCTGTCTGGCCTTGCGGGGAGCAACGCAGCGTCCATCAGACTTGGGGAGATTCTCACTGCAACCGAATTCCTTGCTCGTTGCTTTCCTGTACGTCTAATCGTTGCTGAGAAGTTCGCTAAAAAACGCGACCGCTCGTTCGTCGCCGGTTTGGCCGAGCACTCGAATCGCGGTCTTGCGCACCTCCATCCGGGGATGATTGCGCGCCGTGCGAATCAGAATCGGAACCGCTTCATCTTTCGAACGACGACCGAGGGCCGCCACTGCCGTCTTCTGAATCTCGACGTCCGTATCGCCGTCAATGGCTGCGGTTAGAGCACCCAGACTCTTCTGTCCCGCGACGCGACCGAGGTTTGCAATCGCACTCTTGCGCAACTGGATGTCTTTTTCTGTGTCGACAACACGAATCAGGTAGGTTGCCGCTGCGTCGGTATTGTCGTTGCGCGCGACGCCACGAAGCGCGAGACTCTTGAGTTCGCGCGCGGTGATGGTTTCGTAGAGATTCTGAAACAGCGGCAAGTTTGTCGCGGAGCGACTCATCGCAAGCGCGCCCAGCGCCGCTCGCCGGGTGTCGCTGCTTTCTCGTTCGTTGCGCACGATCTCAGTCAGGAGTGTGTTTTTCGCCTGCGTCTCGGGCGTGGTTCCCAGAAGGTTAATCGCACGGGTCCGCAACGACTCCGCGACGGGACGGCGAATGAACTCGATCAACATTGCGTCAACGCGCACATCGTCGTGCAGCGAGATCGCGTAGACCGCACGGTTTGCCAAACCGTTTGGATCGGACGCAGGTGAATCGACGATCGACTTCAGGTAGCTAAGACTTTCTTCGTTGCTGACGCGTCCAGCCCAGTAGACAGGATAGTTGCTGTACTCGTGGTTACGACGCAGGTTGTAAACGTCGGCGCGAATAAACGACTCGCGTTGAGTGTCGTACAGTAGAAACAAACCAAGTTCGCGTGTTTCGTAGCGCGGATCTGAACCCATCGAGTCGTCGTTCCAAACATACACGCCGGCGCCATTGATGATCTCAAAGTCAACGGCCACGCCCGGTCGCACTTCAAACTGATAACCGACCCAGAAGCGGCCGTTAACAGCATTCGCGCGGCCTGCGACGATCGCGTTATCGATCTTCGCCTTGAGATTCGCGCCTTCGACCGGAATGAAAGTCTTCGCCTGCGCGAACGAGAAGACAGTCAATGCGATCAGTGCTAATGCGTGACTCATTTCAGTAGATCCTCGAGGAACTTCAACACGGTGGGATCATTGCTGCGGCTCAACCAGCCAATCGCTCGTTTGCGACGCTCCATCGGCGCCTGCTGGTTCTTCGCGATCTCGATCAGTTTTTGAATGACGCGCTGGTCGTTAAGCCTGCTCGATGTACCGGCCCTTGCAATCGGAAATCCGCCTTGCCCGGGCGTGGTGATGAAGACAGTGCCAGAAGCAAGCGAGTTCAGGATCTGATCTTTCAACTCTTCGTTCTTCTCGCTGTCGTAAAGATTCAGCAGAAAATCGATTGTCTTGTCGCCGCCGCGCCGCGAGATTGCACTGATCGCTGCCTTGCGCAGCTCGATGTTGTCGGAACCGCGGGCGATTTCTAGCAGCTTGTTACCGGCGCGCTCACTCTTGCGATTGGCAAATCCCGCAATGACGGCTTTGCGAATCTCGATGCTCTGGTCTGCGTCGTAAATTCGGAACAACGCATCTACAGCCGGTTCACCCGGACGCGTGGAGATACTGGAGATAGCGACCTTGCGCTGACTGACTGTCTTGCCGCTGGTGGCAATGTCACTCAGCACGCCGATCGCACGATCACTCGTGTGTTTGCTTAACGCGTAGAGCGACGCTTCAACGATGTCGTTGTCCTGCGAAGTCAACGCAAACTCACGCAACGCGTCGATGACGCTATCGTCATTGGTCGCGCCGAGAGTCGAGATAGCGCGAGCGCGGAGTTTTACATCCGGTTCACTGCGCGCGACGCCGAGAATCACCGGCGTCACCGTCTTGCCGCCATGGCGTCCGAGCAGTGTCAACGCCGCGCTCTTGCAACGAACTGTTTGCGTCGAACCGGGCTTGAGCCATTCAGTTGCGGCCATGATGCCGCGTTGCACGTCGGTCTGAAACAACGCCTGGAGCACGACGATCTTGAACTCACACGGATCGTCGTCGTTACCTGAGGTATCAAACTCATCAACCCGATAAACCGTCGTTGCACCACTACCACTCACACCGACGCCGATGCCTTGCCCCGCCGGCAGGCGCGTGACGGCTATTGGCGTAGTCGCACTCTCTGACGGCGCATAGACGATTGCCGGCGCCGGCGTAGCAACGACAGTGGTTCCCTTTACTGTCACGTATGGTTCGTAAACGACTGAGTAAGCTCCCGGCACCTGCGCCAACAGCACGCGCGCGTCATCTCGCCAACTGGAGTCGGGAAACTTGTCGAGCAGTCGAGCGATCGACTTGCGGCAGTCGTCGAATCTGGCCAATTTGTTTTGCGCGTAGGCCAGCCAGTAGAGCGCCGCGTCGAGGTTCTTTTCGTTTGGGTAGGACGAAACGTATTCGCTGAACTTGTCCTGTGCTTTGGCCCATTGCCCGTCGGTGATGAGGTCGCGCGCGCTGCGAAACACCGTCGCGGCATCGCCCTGCGCCGCTACGCGGCTATTCGTCGACTGGCTCGCCGATTGACTTTGGGCCTGGCTCTGAAAGTTTCGCCGCTGGCCCACAGCCGTCGTGCCAATTGCAATCACCACGCTCAGCGCCACCAACAGTGAATTGAGAATGAGTTTTTTCGACATAGTTTTCGTCTCTACTTCCATTAACGATTGCCTCGGCCGTTAACGATTGCCTTGGCCGCGCTCCTGATAATCAACCAACGCAGCGACGATCTCCGTTTTCTGCACTCGTTCCTTGATCGCGCGCACGTCTTCCGGCTTCGCGCGATCCGGCAGGTTAGCGATGTCGATCAGCAGCGGCTCCAGATCGGCGAGGAGCGTTTTCGTGGGAAACTTTGCTTTCATCTCGGCGTCGCGACGCAGCACGACGTTTTCGATTAGCAGGCGACGCGACAGAGCTTTGTCGTAGCTGACGTCGACCTCGTCATCGCTGTCCGGGACGATGACGTTGCGAATCGAGCGCAGGAGATTCTCGGTCTGTTCGATATGCTTCGCGGTTTCTTGATCGTCGAGATCCATCCCAAGATCTGCAGAAAGCACGCCCGGATTATCCGTGTGAATTGGTTTGGTTATCCGTTTAATTTTTGTTGGTTTTGTTGCAAGCGATGGCCGTTCGACCACAGGTGGTTCTTCGTCTGGCAGTCTCAAAGCGGCGATGGTTCCGTCTTTTTGCCGAGACAGGAGGAACACGGATCCAAGCCCAATCGCTAAAACTAATACCGCCGCAATGCCCATCCACCAGCCCAAAAATGATCGCTCAACCGGGGCGATCTGGCTTTCAATCTTGCTCCAAAGGTCCGCCGGAATCTGGAGGTCTCTGTCGTAACGTGCATACAACTCCTCCTCCGCCGCCGGTTCACCATCCAGATACTCCTTCAACAACTCCGAATAACTTTCAGACTTCATAACCAACTCCAGCATAGGCACCGACCCGTCGTCTCATCTCGACTCGCGCCCGGTGCAAATCCGTTTTCAACTTCGCCAGCGAGAAACCGGTTATCTCCGCAATCTCGTCGTAGCTGCACTGGTGCAACACCTTCAACGTAAACACCAGTCGCTTGTCCTCATCGAGCTCCGCCAGCGAACGCCGAATCACGTCGTTCAACTCTTTGCTGAGCACGCCGTCAACCGGCACCGGCTTGTTGTCGCTTAGGTCCAGGACTGATTTGTCCGCCAGATCGATGTAGCTCGCGGCGCGCGCCCGCGCCCGCAGCGATTCGCGGGCGACGTTTCTGGCAATGCCAAAGAGCCACGTTGAGAGCTTCGTGTCGCGTCGCATGGTGCGAATGGCACGGTAGGCGCGAACGAAGGTCTCCTGCGTCAACTCCTCCGCCAGCGCGCGATCGTTGACCATGTCGTAGACGAAACTGATGACCGGACGGGAATACCTTTCAAAGATCAGACGAAAAGCCTCGGCGTCGCCCGCGCACACGCGAGTAACCAGGTCGGCTGAACTATTCATCAGAGTTCCCGCGAACGCGCCAGGCTGACCTTCAATAGTTAATTCATCCACCGCCAGCCGCTTCATCATAGCTCTCGGTAGGTTAGTGAGAGTGGATAGGCAAAGGTTTCAGGAAATCCGCTGGATCGACGATTTTGCCGGCAATCGCCGAGGCGGCGACGACGTACGGTGACGCGAGGTAGAGCTTGCCCGGGCCGCTGCGGCCTGGAAAATTCCGGTTTTGCGCACTGACCGTGACTGTCTCCGCGCTTGGCGACGCGCCCGGACCAGCATTGATACACGCGCCGCAGGAAGGATCGATCAGCTCCGCGCCGGCACGCTCGAAGATCTCGATGTAGCCCCGCTCGCGCGCATACCGCTTGATCTTCTGCGAACCAAACTGAATGTAGAGGTGCACGCCTTCGGCGACCCGCTGACCGTTTGCCAAGGCGTTCGCGAGCACTTCGGCGTACATGTCCATATCGGCCATCTTGCCGCCGGTGCAGGAACCGCCGTACGCCGCATCAATCCGAACTTCTTCGGGCAGCGCATCGATCGGGATTCCATTGCGGGGATCTCCCGGCGTCGCTACCATCGGCCTGATCTCGTCGAGGTTAATCTCAAACACGGCCGCGTACTGCGCATCGGGATCGCTGAACGTAAAACCTTTGCGCACCTCGTCGGCATCGAGGTCACGCGTGCGCACGATGTAATCGAGTGTCACTTCATCGGGCTCGATGATTCCCGTCGTTCCGCCCGCTTCGACCGCCATGTTTGTCAGGGTTGCGCGTTCATCCATCGGCCAGTTGCGCAGATCTTCGCCCGCAAACTCCAGCACCTTGCCGATGCCTTTGCTGGTCTTCATGTACTCAGTTGCGAGGATGTAGAGCATCACGTCTTTTGCGGCGACGTCGCCACGTTTCTTGCCCTGCAAAACGTAGCGCACAGTTTCGGGCACGCGAATGCGAATGTCTTTCGTGTACCAAGCGTTCGCCATGTCAGTTGAGCCAACGCCGAAAGCAAAACATCCAAGCACGCCCGCCATGCACGTGTGCGAGTCAGTGCCGATGACGATCTGTCCCGGCAACGCGAGATCTTCAACGACAGCGTTGTGGCAGATCGCTTCAGAGCCGCCTTCGGGATTCTCGCCGTAGAGTTTGATCTTCTGCTGCGACGTAAAACTCTCTTGCGTGGTCGCCAGTCCTTCAGCCTTTTCCAGCAAACCCATCTGCCGGTGTTTGGGCGACATCACGCGGCTCAGAAACGTCAGGTGATCGCGAAACGCAAACACCGATTCCGGTTCGGAAACGCGCGCGTCGCAGCCCAACGCCTGTTTGAATAACGACTCCGCCATCGGAGTGACGTACTCATGCGAGAAGCGCACGTCTGCCACGGCAAAAAGAGCATCGCCTGGTTTGACTGCTGCGACACCGATCTTTCCGGCGGTCACAAACGCATGCTTCGCGATGATCTTTTCCACCATCGTCATCGGACGTGGAGCAGTTTCAACCGGCGGTGGGGAGACTTTGCCCGCGAGGCGCGCCTTGTTGTAGTTGAAGAGTCCGCCGTAAGTGACGATGTCCTGCGAGATCGGATCGATCCCTTTGGTAAACTCGGAAAGAGGAATCTCGTCTCCTCGCCGGATGCGTTCGATCAGGCCGAAGTCGGTCGAAGTCAAGAGGCCGATGTTTTGCGAGTTCTGGCCGTAGATCTTTTCGATGCTCTTCGCGATAACGAGTTGAATACCGGCGGCCTGTTCGGCGTAAGGTGCAGTTTCGCGAGACGAACCGCAGCCCTTTGACATACCCGAAACGACGACTGCGAAGTTGCCATTTTTGACTTCGTCTTTCTGCACGGCGGCTTCGCGCATGCCGACGTAGACGTACTGACCCAGCGTTTCGTCGTAGTAGAAACAGACCCAACCCGGCGTGATCTCATCGGTGGATATATTGCTCATCAGCGGCAGATCGTCTGCCGCCAGTCTCGCCGCCAAGACGGATTCGAGATCGGTAGCTGCCTCGCCCGTCGCTTCCAGTTGCTGGCGGATCAGGCTGGTGTCTTCGGTCAGAAATAGAATGCGGCCCTGGAATTTGATATGGTCAGGGCGTCGATAAATTTGGCTTGTCATGGTATTTTTTCAAGTAAGCCGATTATAACCGGAGCTTCATAAAACCCTTAACGGTCTCTAAAGCGTCTAAGCTCGGACTAGCAGGCGGAGGAAAGTCGAAGATGAAGGTTTTTGTTAGCAGGTTGGCACTCGCGGTGCTGATGGCTTTGGCTGTTGGATTCATTGGCGCACGGCAATTCGCCGTGATGGCGCAGGAAACTGACGACCCCGTCAAGATCGAGATCTACAAGCGGTTTGTCGACAACCGCGTGCCCAATCCGACCGCGGCGTACCAGGCAGCGCGTGACTATCTTCAGCGTTATCAGAAAGAAAAGGACCAGTACACCGACTATCTTCAGAAGTGGGTGCTGGCTTACGAGCGCGACGACCGCAAACGGAAACTGGGCGGCCTGATCAACGAGAAGAATTTCGCTGAAGCTTACAAGACCGGCGCCAAAATTCTCGCTGACGAACCTGACAACCTCCGCGCTCAAATCGATCTCGGCTACGCGGGTTATCTGGCAGCGTCAAACAAGGACGAGAGCCACAACGCCGAGGCGCTGATGTATGCGCGCAAGGCGATCCAGGCGATCGAAGGCGGCAAGGCGCCGAGCGAGTGGGCGCCGTTCAAAGGCAAAGACGACACGCTGGCCTATCTCAATTACGCCGTTGGTTTCCTGACGTTGAAAACCACTCCCGATCAGGCGATCGACTCCTTGATTAGAGCGGCGCAGTACGACAGTGATATTCGCAAAACACCGTCGACCTACTACTTTTTAGCGGTCGCTTATGAGTCTGGTCCGTACAAGACGATGTCCGCCGCGTATCAAACAACTTACGCAAACAAACCCGAAACGCCTGAAAGCAAGGCCGCGCTGGAGAAGTTGAACGTCGTGATGGACCGGATCATCGATGCGTACGCGCGCGCGATCGCAACTGCGGGAACCGATCCGAAGACCGAGGCGAGTCGCAAGGAGTGGCTGGCGGCGATGACGGGCTACTACAAGTTTCGTCACGCTGATAGCGAAGCTGGAATCAAGGAGTTCATCGCGAGTTCAATGCAGAAACCCTTACCGGCAAAACCCTAATTTGTAGGGTGGCACTCCGTGGCCACCCCTTTTATGCGCGTGAATCGCGGAGGCGTGGCCACGGAGTGCCACCCCTACAAAAAAGATGGCGAAGAGAGAGAACGTGACGGACGTCGAGACGCTGCAGCGTCTTGGGCGCGCACGTGAGTTCATCGACCACTGCTACGATCATCCGCTTAGTCTCGATCAGATCTCCGAGAAGGCTTGCTTCTCTCGCTACCACTTCCTGCGGTTGTTTCGGCAGGCGTTCAACAAGACTCCGCACCAGTATTTGATCGAACGGCGCATAGAGAAGGCGAAAGAGTTGCTGGGCGCCGACGAACTGCGCGTGACGGACGTTTGTTTTGAAGTCGGCTTTCAGAGTCTCGGATCGTTCAGCAGCCTGTTCCACAAGTACGTCGGCCACGCGCCGATCGCCTATCGCCAGCGACAACAGGCCAAACGCCATGTGCCTGGCTGCTTTCTTGTCATGTACAAGCTCGAATCCGCCTGATCCGGGATTTAAAAAGCAATTTCCAAGAAGCGTCTCCTCACGTGAACGCGTATCGTTGCGCCCAACTTTCATCGAGGAGAACCGACAATGATCCGCAAAATGTCTCACGCTACAATCTTTGTGAACAATCAAAACGAAGCGCTGGAGTTTTACCGCGACAAGCTCGGGTTCAAAGTGCACACCGACGCGATGGTCGGCCCCGATTTCCGCTGGCTGACCATGTGCACCAACGACCAACCCGATTTCGAAATCATCCTGATGGAGCCCAAGCCGGGAATGCTCATGGATGAGGAGACCGCAAAGACGTTACGCGCCATCATGGCGAAGGGCGTGCTCGGCGCCGGCGTTTTTGAGAGCGACGATTGCCGGAAGACTTACGAAGAGCTGAAAGCGAAGGGCGTGCAGTTTCTTTCCGAGCCGAAGGAACGACCCTACGGGATCGAAGCGGTGTTCAAGGACAATTCCGGGAACTGGTTCAGCCTCACGCAGCCAAGCTAGAATATAGGTCCTGACAGGACCTATATAACTTATGCCACAAATTAAATGGATCGAGCGTCAGTTTCATTTTAACTTTCCAGTTGAGCTTTACCCCGAGATGATCGAGCGCGTGCGCGGCACTCCCGCACGCCTCGATGAATATTTCAATTCCGCGTCTGCCGAAATCCTGGCAACTCGCGATAACGGCAGTTGGTCTATCCAGGAGAACGCCGCGCATCTGTTCGATCTCGACGCTTTGACCATCGAGCGCATCGAGCAGTACATTGCGGGCGTGCCCGTTCTGCACGCAGCAGACATCACGAACAAGGCGACCTGTGAAGCCAATTACAACAGCGTTCCTGCCGCAACCATCCTCCACTCGTTTCGCCAACGGCGAATGGAAGTCGTGAAGCTGCTCGAAGGCCTCGACGCAGGAATGTTCGCGCGCAGCGCTATTCACCCGCGCCTTAACGCACCGATGCGCCTGGTCGACTTCGTCTTCTTCGAAGCCGAACATGACGATTATCATCTCACCCGAATTTACGAACTCCTGAAACGGTTTGGAGGCTGATGCTTAGACCAACACTCCTGCTGGCGGTGCTCCTGTCCGCTGCTCTCAACGCTGCCGCACAACAGATGTCACTCGATGCGATGATCGATCGCGATATCGCTTCGCTCCTGTCGACCTACAAGTCGCTTCATGCCGCGCCGGAACTTTCGCACCGCGAAGAAAAGACTTCAGCCTTCGTCGCGGGTGAACTGCGCAAGCTCGGCTTCACGGTGACCGAACGCATCGGGAAGTATCAGAACTCGCAGTGGACTGGTTACGGGGTCGTTGGCGTCTTTAAGAATGGGCCAGGTCCGACGGTTCTCGTGCGCACCGAACTCGATGCGCTGCCAGTTGAAGAGAAAACCGGGCTGCCGTACTCGAGTCAGGTGAAAACCAAAAACGACGCGGGCGTTGACGTGAGCGTTATGCACGCCTGCGGGCACGACATTCACATGACGAGTTTTCTCGGCACCGCCAGGCTGCTTACTGAGCTCAAGAATAGCTGGAGCGGGACGCTCGTGATGGTGGGCCAACCTGCCGAAGAGACCGGCGACGGCGCCAACGCGATGCTGCGTGACGAGATGTACACGCGTTTTCCGAAGCCAGACTTTGCGATCGCGCTGCACGACAAACCTGAACTGGAAACCGGCAAAGTCGGCTATACGCCCGGCTACGCGATGGCGAGCGCGACCTCGATCGACATCAAGATCCGCGGCATTGGCGGGCATGGTTCGGCGCCGGAAAATACAAAAGATCCGATCGTGACGGCCGCGCAGGTGGTGATGGCGTTGCAAACGATCGTGAGCCGAGAGAATTCGCCACTCGATCCGGCGGTAGTGACAGTCGGTTCGATTCACGGCGGCACGCGCTACAACATCATTCCCGACGAAGTGAATCTGCAACTCACCGTCCGCACTTACAAGCCTGAAGTGCGGCAACGCATCCTTGCGTCAATCGAACGCATAGTTAAAGGCGTGGCTTTGACGGCCGGCATTCCGGAAGATCGTGCGCCGACGGTGAAAGTGAGCGAAGGCACTGGCTCGACATACAACGATCCGCAGCTACTCGAGCGGCTCGCGGGCGCGTTCAAGCAAGCGATTGGCGAAGAGAACGTCGTAAAAGTGCCGCCCATCATGGCGAGCGAAGACTTTGGTTACTTCAGCCTGGACCAGAAGATCCCGGCGACCATTTTCTGGCTCGGCGCCTCGGATCCTGCGAGAGTCAAACAGAGCAGAGAGTCGGGCGTGCCGCTGCCGGGTCTTCATTCAGCGCTCTTCGCGCCCGTGCCGGAGCCAACGCTCCGAACAGGCGTGAAAGCGATGACATCGGCGGTGCTGGAATTGATGAAGAAGTAGCTACCTCACTCCATTACCGTCCAGTGCCGTGTAGACGTCGTTTGAGGTCAAGCCCAGCCAGGGATCGGATCGGGGAGTGAGAAACAGTTCCGCGTAAACCTTCTCGTTGAACTTCTCCAGATCCGTTCGGCTCGGATCGCGCCACAGCCATGCGTAGAGCTTCGGGTGCAGCAGGTACTCGTTGCGCACAGTATCGAGCGCAATTGCTTCCTGAAACTTCTGTAGCATGGCCGCGAATTCCTTCTCAGAGAGCGAAGGATTTTGCCGTCTGATCAAGGTGATGCTGCGAGTGTCAAGAACCGCATCCGGCGCATGCAACTGCGCGATCTTTCGCCACGCCGCTTCATCGGTAACTTTTCCCAACGAATCAGAAGTCGCGGTCATCGCGCGAAGAACATTCAGCTCGGTTAGCGCCTTGGTGATCGCCAGTGGCGCCACCGTGACTGCTTTGAACACGCCGTCTGGTCCCTTCTCAACGACAAAGCCTTCAGGAATCTTGCCGCCAATTTTGGTGGTGTCCGTGAGCCACGCAAGAGAAAGCTCGTTGTTGCTGACGCGGTAGTAACTCGTGAGCGCGACGTTACGCTGCAGCTCTTTCGCGCCGTTGACTGATTTGAACAGCGCTTCCGCCTCGCTGAGCCCGCGCAGGAAAGCCTGTGGACCATACAAACCCGGGAAGGCTTCGATCGGCTGACCACTGGAGTCAAGCACGTAGTGAATGCTGTTGCCCGTGATCGTGCGTTCGAGCTTTCGGCCGTCGCCAAAATCGATCGTGATGATCGGCGCGGGACGCACCGACTGCCAGTGAAGCACGAACCGATCGCGCAAGACCGAAGCGACCTCCGCATTCGAGTAGAGCACTGTCCGGAAGAAGCGACTGTTCGCGCAGCTCAGCTCATCCGTGAGCCTCCCCAAAAGCCGCAGCGAAAGAATCGGCTTGCCAGTTTCGCGCGCGGCTTTTTGCGCGTCTTTCAGATCTGTGTACCAGTAAAGACCTGAAAGGTAACTGTTCTTCTGACCGCTGACCGCGTCGAGTGCCTTGGTGATGCGCTGCCATTCGACGTCAGGCTTCAGAGCCGGATCGGCGATGTGACGGTTGATGTCTTCAGCATGCCGCGCCATCAACGTCTGCAATCCGGCTGGGCCAAGTGAACGGAGCTCTTCAATCGCGGCCACGGATTCGGCCGTGTTTTCCGAAACAGCTTTGCGAGCAAGGGCTTCGGCCGCTTCGTTGGCGAACAGGTTTTGGGTGGAAACCAGAATAAGCAGGAGCAACGAAAGGACGGAGAACTTCGACTTCATCGGGAACCTCCGCTGGGTTGTGTGGTAGTGCGGGAAGAGTAACCGTTTGAGCCTGTGGTCCGATGAAAGGTTGTCCGCCCACAATCTGTATAATTCGCCAATGCTCAGACCACTTCTCCTTCTTGTCCTTCTGGCCGCGCCGATCTTCGCTCAAACCACTCAGGAAAAAGTTCGCGAGTACCGCAGCGCGAACGAGCACCAGATCCTGAAGGAATACCTGGCGCTGCTTTCACTTCCTAACGTCGCGGCCGACACGCAGAACATTCGCCTCAACGCCGGCTTCATCGCCGAGATGATGAAGCAACGCGGGCTGCAGCCGCGTTTGCTCGAAGCTCGCACGCCGTATACGCCGCCGGCTGTCTACGCTGAATGGAAAACGCCGGGCGCCCAACGCACGCTGTTGCTCTACGCGCACTACGACGGCCAGCCAACGGATCCGAAGCAGTGGACCGGGACTCAGCCGTGGCACCCCGTCTTTCGTTCAGCCGCTCTGGAACAAGGTGGTCAGGTGCTGTCCGCGCCCGCTGAAGGCGTTGCGTTCAATCCGGAGTGGCGCATCTACGCACGTTCAGCGTCTGACGACAAAGCAGGCGTGATGGCGATTCTCAATGCCTTCGCCGCGCTCAAAGCCAAAGGCATCCCGCTTACTGCAAACATCAAGTTCTTCTTCGAAGGCGAAGAGGAGGCCGGCTCACCACACCTCGCCGAGATCATCAAGGCCAATCGCGAACTGCTCGCGGCGGACGCGTGGATCATCTGCGATGGACCAGTGCACCAGTCAGGCACGAAACAGGTCGTCTTCGGCGCGCGCGGCGACGTGAACGTCGAGGTGACTGTCTACGCCGCAAAGCGTCCGTTACACAGCGGTCATTACGGCAACTGGTCACCCAATCCGGCAATGATGCTCGCGCGCCTGCTCGCGTCCATGAAAGATGACGACGGCCGCGTCACGATCGACGACTGGTATGCAGACGTTGAGCCGTTGGGCTTACGCGAGCGGCGGGCGATTGCCGAGGCGCCGCAGTACGATGAGGAGCTCAAGAAACAGCTAGGGTTGAGTCGCACGGAAGGCCGCGGCAAATCGTTGATGGAATTGATCAATGTTCCTTCGCTGAACATCAACGGCTTTGCGAGCGGCGATGTGGGCGCACTGGCACGTAACGTGATTCCAACGACGGCTACCGCAGTGCTGGATCTGCGGCTCGTGAAAGGAAATGATCACGCCCGGCAGGTCGAACGCTTGCTCCTTCACATTCGCAAGCAGGGCTACTTCATCACCGATCACGACCCCACCGATGCGGAACGAGCCCAACACTCGCTGATCGCGCGCGTGAACATCAGACCAGGTGGTTACAACGCAGAACGCACAAGCATGCAATTGCCGGTGTCGCTCGCAGTAATCGAAGCCGTGCAATCGACCACTGCCGAAAAGATCGTGTTGTTGCCGACTTCGGGAGGCAGTCTGCCGTTGTCGATCATCAGTGAGAACCTCCAGACTGTGACGATTTCGGTGCCAATCGCGAACTACGACAACAATCAGCACGCGGAGAATGAGAACGTGCGGTTGCAAAATTTGTGGGACGGGATTGAAACGTTTGCGGCGCTAATGACCATGGGCCACAAAGAGGCACAAAAGACACAAGAATGAGCGAATTGAATTTACCAGTCCTGCTCGGAACAAATCGCAAGTTGAGGAAGAGTGAGTTTGCGGCGCGCTGGCTGGTCGGCGAGATGCAGAAGCGGCCCGAGATTCAGACGCGTCTGTTCGACGTCGCCGAATTTGCTTTGCCGCACGACGATTACGGACAGGAAATCAAAGACCGCTTTCCCGAGTGGAGAGACGCGATCGTTCAGGCGGACGGACTCGTGATTGTTACACCTGAATACAACCACGGATATCCTGGACCACTAAAAGCCGTTCTTGATCTGCTGCTCAGGGAATACATCCACAAAGCGGTGGCGTTTGTCGGAGTCTCGGCAGGGCCATGGGGAGGCACGCGGGTTATCGAAGCGATGCTGCCGACGGTCCGTGAACTCGGTTTGGCGGTTACGTTCACCGACCTCAACTTTCCCTTCGTGCAGAAAGCCTTCGACGAGCAGGGCAAGCTACTCGATGCGGCGTTTGAGAAACGCGCTGCGGGATTTCTCGACGAACTGGTGTGGATGAGTCGCGTAATGAAGTGGGGACGCGCAAACGTCCCCTCCAGGTATCACTCCTGACAATCAACCACTAAAAAGTGCAGTTGTAGGCCTTCATCTGCGTCCGCGCTGTCTCAAGCTGAGTCTTGCAAGCAGTCACCAGCCCGGCCTTCGTCTGCGGATTCGCAGCCAGTTTCTTCCATTCAGTACGCCATGTTTTCAAAGCCGCATTAAATTGCGCGCGAGCTTGTTCCGGCACCTTGCTGTTGACGCAAGCCTCGTAAGCATTGATGAAGTTGTCGCATTCAGCTACGCCGACATGCTCGGCGCTTACCGTGGCGACAGGAGAAGCTGCTGCAGGGGTACTGGTAGAAGAAGCCGCGTTGCGATTAGTATCGTTGCGATTGGTTTCCTGTTTGTAACAAGCAAGGACCAACAGTCCGATTACCAGGCAAGAAACCAGGAGGAGAGATCTCGACATTTTTGTTCTCCCTGATCCAAAATGGCAGAGCCCGGGGATCATACACCAAAACACAACTTCTCTCCCTAACACTTACGTTTTAAGGAGAACCCCCATGAATCAGAGAGTTACCCTCGCAGTATTACTGTCGTTTTGTACTCTCTTGCCGGTGATGGGCCAGACCAAACCCGCGGCGGATACTGATGACGTCGTCAGAATTACCAGCAATCTGGTCCAACTGGACCTGGTGGTTACGAAGGATGGCAAACCTGTTACAAACCTGAATGCCGCCGACTTTGAGATTTACGAAGACGGGCGGCATCAGGTAATTACGAATTTCGCTTTCATTTCGAACGTCGCTTCCAGCGATCGTTCGTCTGCGCCCGACAAAAACGAAGCAAACGTTCCTGCCGGTGTTCCACCTGAGCGCGCAAAAGCTGATGTTCCGCATCGAACGATCGCGATCGTTGTTGACGATCTGGGACTCTCTTTTGAAAGCATGAGTCAGACCCGCCGTCAATTGCGAAAGTTCATCACCGAACAATTACAGCCGAACGATCTCGTGGCCATTATTCGCACCAGCGGTGAGATCGGCGCGTTGCAACAGTTTACTAATGACCAACGGTTGCTCACCCGCGCCGTGGACCAACTGCGCTGGAATGTTTGCAGTCGCGTGGGAATAAGTGTCTTCCCGCGATATGGCCAACCTATTACCCTGGCAGTTACTATCTGCAAGTCGTAATTACCGACAAAACCGCAAAAGATAAACAGCCCCCGGTCATACAATGGGTCGAGTTCGAGATCGTGAAGTGACTACCAATACGGGAGATGAAAATGAGAAAACCGATCAGCCTGTTAATGTTGTTCCTCTTTTTTTCAGTCACCGCCTGCGCGCAACACATGAACGGAAACCACCACGGCGCGTCGCCTGCGGAAGCTGTTGAAACGCAGGATTGGGCCAAGGAACGACTGGCAAAGTCTCCGCGTCATCAGGAGTGGGTGAAAGTAAAGAACGGCACGCGCGAAGTAAGCAGTTTTGTGGTCTATCCGGAATCGAAAAACAAAACGACGGCCGTCGTTGTGATTCACGAGATCTTCGGCATGAGCGACTGGGTGCAGAGTCTTACGGACCAATTGGCGGAAGCCGGTTACATTGCGATCGCGCCCGATCTTCTTTCGGGCACAGGCCCGAATGGCGGAGGCACAAGTTCGCTCGATCGGAGTGCGATTGGACAGAAGATTCGCGATCTTCCGCCCGATCAGATCACGGCGGATCTGAGTGCAGTGGCTGACTACGTTGCCAAACTGCCCGCTTCGAACGGCAAGGTTGTCGTCGCCGGGTATTGCTGGGGCGGTTCACAAACGTTTCGCTTCGCGACTAACAATCCAAAGATCAAGGCCGCGTATGTTTTCTACGGTTCAGCGCCAATGACGCCGCCTGACAATGCCATGGACAAGGAAGCGCTGGCCAAAATCAAAGCGCCGGTTTATGGCTTCTATGCCGGCAACGACGCGCGAATCAATGCAACTGTGCCACCGACGACGCAAGCCATGAGCGAGCTGAGCAAGAAGTATGACCCGGTGACCTACGAAGGCGCCGGCCACGGCTTCATGCGCGCAGGCGATGCGCCGGAGCCTGCCGACAAGTCTGCCGCCGACTATCAGAAACAACTGGATGCGTGGAAAGCAAACAAGAAAGCACGCGACGATGCCTGGGTTCGCTGGAAGAAGCTACTCGCTTCTGTGTAAGTCTGTGTTGCGCTCTTGCTTTGAATAAAACTCGAGTACTTGTTGCGCGGCCGCGATCACTTTCTCCCGCAATGATCGCGGCACGCATTTCCAACCAGGCGCCAAACTCAACGCGTCCCCACCACACCGGCAACCACGATATGAATGCGTCGTCGCGTCTGTTCGGCACGCTGGCGATACAGTGCTGGAAGTGCGGCAAGCACATGCCGGCTTGTCCGACGCGTAGCGTCGGGATGAATTTAGCCCGGCGTTTCAACGCCGGGATCTTGCGCAGCCAACGTGGCGTAGTCGCGTAGCGACGTTTGAATTCAGGCGTCGCTACGCGACGCAAACGTTTCCGTTTCACCTGTTCCCGGCGTTGAAACGCCGGGCTACATTCATCTCGCCGCTACGCGGCGAAGAACCCGCTGAGCTGCGTTTCAACGGGCCCTCCCTTTCGCGCATATCGACGGGTAAACTCTCCAGTGAAGGAGGTGACAACGAATGCGAAAAGTGATCTACGGCGGGGCGAACACTCTCGACAACTACATCGCGCGCAAGGACGACTCGTTCGACTGGATCCTGCACAGCAAAGAAGTCAACGCGATTTTGAAGGAGATGTGGCAGTCGCTCGACACGATCATCATTGGGCGCCGCACTTACGAGATTGCGACCAAAAGCGGACACAGCGCCGTTCACGCCGGAATCAAAACCTACGTCTGTTCCCGCACGCTCAAGAAACTTCCAGACAAAAAAGTGGAACTGGCCACGGACGCTGTGAGCCTCGTCAAGCGTCTGAAGTCAGAAGAGGGCAAAGATATCTCCGTGATGGGCGGTGCGCTGCTCGCGAAGTCGCTGTTCGAAGCCGGCTTGATCGACGAACTCGGCGTGAACATACACCCAATCTTGCTCGGCTCTGGAATACCGCTGTTCGCCGAAATGGAACGGGAAATCAAGCTGGAATTGCTTGAGTGCAAGCAATTGAAGAACGGTTGCGTGTATCTGGGTTACCGGGTTATTTAGACAGTAATTCCCGGAAGAACTCGACCGCGCGCGGATCACCTGTTTCGCCTAGCGAACGAATCGCCTGTTTGCGGACTTGCTGGTTCGGATGAGTGCGCGCGATCTTGATCAGCAGCGGCACTGACTCGTCCGAGCGCCGCGCGCCGATTGCTCTCACTGCCTGCAACTGAACTTCGGCGTTGGCGTCGGTGCTCTGCGCAGTTGCGCTCAGAAAATCAAAACTGCGTTTGCTTGCGCGCTCGCCGAGTGCGCGAACCGCCTGACGCCGGATTTCGACAGATTCATCAGCGCGCGCGAGCTCAAATAACTTGTCTTCAACGCGAGTGCTTTTGATCTCTGAAAGCGATTGCAGCATCGCGCGTCGTACGTCAAGCGCCTGTTCTGAGTCGAACAACCGAAGCAGATCGTCAACTGCCGCTTCGCCACGCTCGGCGAGCACGCGAATCGCTTGTTTGCGTAGTTCCGGGTTGGTTTCTGTGCGGGCCACTTCGAGTACGCGCGCTTGCGCTTTTGGACTCTTCGTTTCGCCCATTGAACGCAAGGCAGATCGTCTGACCTCGACGTTGCTATCGCTGGAGTAGATCTTAATCAACTCTTCGGCCGCGTCCTCGCGTTGGAAACGACCGAGAGCGCGAACAGCAGCACGGCGTGCTTCCCAGTCTGCCTCGTTCTTCGTGATACCGGTCAGGAAAGCGAAGGCCGGTTGTACTTCTTCGCTGTTTCCGAGCGGCGCATAACCGGCCGCGGAAATCACGGCGCGCCGGATCTCGGGATCTTTTACTTCGTCGTAGAGCGCCTTGAGTGTAGCGACCGCACCGCGATCGTGACTCTCGCCGATGGCGTGAGCCGCCATCCGGCGAAGTTGTTTTTCTTCGCTGTCGTTACGCACGAGCGAAGCGAGAAAGGCCTGCTCGCCACCGGTTTGGCCCAGCCAGTAAACAGCCGATGAACGAGTGCGCGGATTGGGGGAGTTGGTAACGAAGGTCCTGAGCATGCCGCTAATGCGTGCATCGTCGTGCAATGCAATGCCAAGCACGGCGCGTTCACTCAGGATGTCGAGCGGCGTTGCAGCGGCCAGCGCACGCAGGTAATTCAGGCTCTCTTCGTTGCTGGCGCGGCCCATCCAGTAAACGGGATAACCGCTGTATTCACGTTTCCTTTCGAGGTTGTAGATCTCCATGCGCGTGATCTGATTCGCAGCCGGTTCACGAAGCAGGAAGATGGCAAGACTGCGGGTTTCGACCGTCATGCCGCTCGCAGTGGTGCCGACGAACACAGTCGTGTCGCCGATGGTGTTCATGTTGCCCCGGAACTCCTGAATCGCCGGATCGATCGCGACGCCCGGACGCACGTCGAACGTGTAGGCTGACCAATAAGGCGTGCGTCCCGTGCGGCCCCGAGCTTGCGCGGCCTCGAGTCTGGTCATCAGATCCGTGCCTTCAACGGTCGTGAAGCCCTGGATCGTCGTGGCGGTTGATTGGGTGCGGAGGTCGTCGCCCGCTAATCCGACACTCAGCAGTACAGACAGAATCACCGTAAGGATCATTGATTTGCCTCCGTCTACTTGAGCAAGTCCTCCAAAAACTTCAGTGCTTCGGGATCTTTGCTTTCGCCGAGATACCGCACTGCCACCTTGCGCAGCTCCACCGACGGATCATTTCTCGCGATCGTCATCAGCTTGCGCACCGCAACCTTCTGCTTCGAATCGCCAAACGCCCGAATCAACGCCATCTTGACCTGCTGGTTCTGCTCGCCGTCATACAAGGAAACAAGTTGGCCCACGGTCTGCTCGTCGTCTCTGTCGCTCAACTGTCGAATTGCAAAGCCGCGCAACTCAATCGGGTCACTGCCGCGCGCGATTTCGAGCAGCTTGGCCTGCGCGCGTGGATCTTTATTGTCCGCAAACGCGCGCAACAGACCTTGTTTGATCTGAACGTTCGTTTCGCTGGAGTAGAGTTGCAGGAGCTCGTCGATCGCCATGCGACCGTGATCGCTCAGCATACGAATGGCGATAATGCGCAACTCCGGCGTCTCACCTTGCCGCGCAATCTGCCAAATCTTCTCGCGTGCTTTGGCATCGTCGCGGTCCGCGAGCGCTCGCAGCACCTGCATCCGGATCTCCTTCGTCTTGTCGACGTCGTAGATGCGGATCAGTTCGTCGAGCGAGGCGGCATCCCTGGAATCGCCAAGGTAACGAATCGCCATCTGGCGGAGCATCACATCATTGCCACTACGTGCGACTTCCAGCACCTTCGCACTGCCGCGTGGACTGCGACTCTCAACCAGTGCCCGTAGTACTTGTCCGCGGATGTCCTTGTTGGCATCAGCGTCGTAGATTTTGATCAACTCCTCTGTGACTTGATCGTTGTGCTGGTCGCCCAAACGCCGGATCGCGGTGAGACGGAGTTTGACGTCGGGGTTGTTACGCGCGACATCAAGCAGGATCGGAATTGCGCGCGCACCGCCGTGCGCTCCGAGCAACGACACGGCCGCCGCCTGAAATCCCTGACATTGGGTGGGATTTGCCTTGAGCGATTCGGTGACGATACCGATGGCGCGTTCTTCGTCGGCCTGGAACAAACTCTGCAAAGCGAGAATCTTGATCTCGCAGTTGTCGCGTTCCAACGCCTGGTCGACGTCGGCCTTGTAGCCAAGGGTAACCAGCAGCGCCTGAGCCTCGCTGCGCCAACTCGAACCGGGAAAACTGTTGATGAGCCGTCGCAGCGGAGCCGCCGCTTCTTCTTTTCTGCCTTGCTTCTGCAACGCGTAGCCATACCAGTAGAGTGCGGCGTCGAGATCCTTGTTTTTCGGAAAACCGGTGATGAACTCGTTGAATTTTTCCGCAGCCTTCTGCCAGTTCTGCGCTTCGATCAAGTCGCGGCCTTCACGAAAGATCTGCATCGAGGCTGTGTTGACTTTGGTGGACTGTACGAAGCGATCGAGCTTGGCGATGTCCTGGTCGCGGCCGTAGGCGACGCTCACCAGGGCCAGCAAAGCGAAAACGATTTTGATATGGGGGCGAATAGTAACTGAGTGCTTCATAACTTGGCTTTGTCCTTCGATTGAATTACTGCGATTAATCAGGTTCACCGCACAGGCACAGAGAACCGAGAGCGAGCGCAGGCGATCGAGCGGTGATCAAAAACGCACATGGCCTCTCCATTCCCTGTGCCTCTGAGGTGAACCATTGTCGATTTGCAATTGCTGATAGCCGATTGATTAAGCGCCACCAGCAACAACGCGAAACTAATCAAGTGCGCGAGCGAGTGCAGTTGAATTGACCTGCAACAGCGCCACGATGTTTTTGCGTTCGACGCGTTCGCGAATCACGCGGACGCTGTCGTCATCCGGTTTGTCCGGAAGGTTTGCGATGTCCAAAAGAATCGGTTCGAGACTCTCAAGCAACGACCCTATCTGAACGTCTCCCGCAGCGTCGGCTTCACGCCGCAACATCATGTTTTGATAGACGAGCTGCTGCGCACGCTGGCGTTCGTAGCTGACTTCAACGGCCGAGTCGGGTTCGTTCAATCGCACGTTTCTGAACGCGCGCAGCAAGTTTTCCGCTTTTTCGAAATGCAGCGCCGTCATGGTTTGTGCATCCGCCGGTCGAACGTTTTCCGGAATTGCAGCGAACTGTTCGCCGGGCTTAGGTTCACGAACTGGAGCCGAGCGGCGTGGTGTCGGTTGGTGCTGCGGAGCGTTCGACTCCTTCTCGTTCTTCTCGGTTTTTTCCGGTTCGACTGTCGGCGCGGGACTCGCCGCTGGAGCAGGCGCTAAAGTCGGTGCTGGAACCGGCGCTGTCGTTTTGACGGCAACTTGCTCAGGCTGCTGGAAGTAGACTAGACCAATGATTACGGCGACGATCGCCAATGATGCCAAGGCGAGTGCGCCAGTGCCCAGGATCCATCTCCAACCGAGTCCAAATGCCGCCGAAGTTTTCTTACGTTCTCCCGCGGACAAGATCTTCGCAAGCGCACGGTTTTGCACAGCCGCAGGCAGCGTCGCTTCGAAGCTTGTGATTTGACTGCGCAAACTGAGAAAGTCGTCGCGTGCTTCTTCACACTGCGCGCAAGTCAACAGGTGACGTTCAACCTCGCGCGTCTCAGCCGGTGACAGTTCACCATCGATCAACGAAGAAATCTTTTCTGTAAATCGGCAATTCATAATTCGTTTCCAATTCAACTCACGCTTGCACCAGCCACCTTTACTCGCTTGCTCCAGCGTTCGCGCAACGCCGCCCGGGCTCGGAAAATGTCAACTTTCACTTTGCTCTCCGAGATGTTCAGCACTTGTCCAATCTCGCGATAACTCAACTGTTCCTGCTCTCTCAACAACAACGCCGCGCGCTGATCTTCAGGGAGCGTCTGCAACATCTCGAGGACCAGCTCTTTGCGCTCGCGCGTCTCGTATTCCTGTTCGGGGTTCCGAGCCGCTGGTCTCATTGCTTCCACGACACGATCAAACAGCCGGTAGCGCGTGTTTGATTTGCGAAACTCGTTAATGGCCAGGTTTCGCGCCACGCGGTAGAGCCAAAAGCGCGCTTCATCCGGCGGCAAGGTGCCCCACGCCGTACGATGAAGTTGCAGGAAACTTTCCTGTGCCAAGTCCTGCGCCAGTGGCGCGCGGCCTCCCAACAAACACTCCAGAAAGCGGCATAGGCTAGGGTAAAAATCCTGAAACAGCATGGTGAACTCGTCGTCTTGGCTCGCCATAAGCTGCGCTACGTCTCCTAAAACACACCGGTTTCGGAAAAGTTACAGGTTTTTTTCGTGGTAAGGGAAGGATTAAACGTTGTTGAGGATGCTCAAGGCGGTGCCGGAAAAGATCTGTTGCTTCTCTTCAGCCGCGATGTCGAGACCTTCAACGGACGAAACAGCGCGATCGATCGAGCCGAGCAAATGCGGATAGTCGCTGCCCATCACCATATGATCCGCCCCGACCATATTCCGCACCATCGTCAAGGTATGCGGACTGAACGAAACAGTGTCGTAGTACAAACGCTTCAAATAGAAACTCGGCAACTGGTCAATCCTGGCCCGACACTCCGGAAAGTCCCGAAATCCATTGTCCATGCGCTCCATCAAATAAGGCACGGCGCCGCCGAGATGCCCGATGATCCAGCGAATGTCAGGAAACTCCGCCAACATCCCGTCATAACACATCCGCGCCACCGCAAGACTCGTATCAAACGGAAATCCGATAATCGGTCCCAGCACATACTCGCGAAACGCGTCCGACTGCGCCGGCAACATCGGATGCAGAAAAATACAAAGCTTCATCCGGTTTGCTTCCGCGAAGAACGGTCGATACTCAGCCGACGTGAGCGGCTTGCCACCGATATTGCTGAGCAGGATCACTCCGTTGAGTTTGAGTTCAACGATCGCGCGATGTAACTCAGCGAGTGCGGCGTCCGGCGCGTCCATCGGAATCGAAGCGAAGCCCTTGAAACGCTTGGGATGCTTAGCGATCAGTTCGGCGTAGGAGTCGTTCATCATGCGCGCGACCGCCGGCTGATGCTCCGCGTCAGTGAAGAACACGTTCGGCGTTGAAAGTGAGACGACTTCTATGTCGATCCCGACGCGATCCATGTCGTCAATGCGTTTGGAAACGTCAGTCATCGCGGGCGTCACGCCGAAGAAGCGCGCGCCGCGCCAGGTGATGATGGTTTGCCCGCTCGGGCTGCTGCCGAAAGAAAACTCCGAAGGCAGGTCGCGAATGGTCTGAAAAAACTGTTCGGTGTAGAAGTGCGTGTGCAGGTCGAGTTTCATTACCAAACCAGATCGTAACGTTCTTCGGTGCGCGACGCGCCCCAGATCTCATGCGTGTTGCGTTCGGTGCATTCGAACCCCGCTTGTTTGTAAAGATGAATGGCCGTCTTCAAGTCGCTAATGGTCCACAAGAAGATTCTTTCGAAAGCATGTTCGCGACAGAAGGCGAGCGCCCTTCCCATCAACTCTTTGCCAAGGCCACGTCCACGCGCGTCGGGATGCACCAGAAAGAACCGCAACATCGCGGTGTTGTCCGGCAAGCCGTGAATCATAATGGAGCCGACGATTCGTTGGTCGATTTCGGCGACTGCAAAGTAGTCCTTGCTGGGATCGTACTGTTTGGCAAACTCACCGAGTCGTTCGGCGACGTGGCCTTCAAACGTATGATCGAGTCCATATTCACGCGCATACAAGACGCCGTGAAGATAGGTGATATAGCCGATATCTCCCGGCTCGATGTGAGTGCGAATCTCCATGACCTGTCGCTACTTTTCGCGGAGATACTGGCTCAAACTCTCGGCCTGAACAAATGCGCCGCGGAAGGTGTAGACATCGTCGAGTTTCCACACGCCGTCTTCGTAAATAAAAATAAAAGCGCTGGTGCGCTCGTCGCCCGGGTAGTTTGTTTTTGGTCCCCACTTGTAGAGCACGTCGATGACAGCGCGATTGCCGTAACGCCGAGATGCAGCGATCGAAAAGGTCGACGGGTAATCCCAGGAACCGATAAACGTGCCGTTGCCGGGATAATCCGGATCGTCCGCGGCACTCGCGAATGTCGCAAGTTTTTGCGCCAGAGCCTTTCGCAGTTCCGCGGTCAACCAACGTTTCTGCGCCGCCTCGTCGCGAACAATACTCGCATCGTTACGCTGCAAGTAACGAAAGAATTCGCGAAACGTGAGCAGGCACTCTTTCGGCGCGCCGGCCGGGAGTCCGTTGTATTTCATCTCCTGAATCGCGGAGGCTTGACGCTTCTGGGCAAAAACATTTGCCACGGATAAAGAAATGAGTACACAGATTGTGATCGCAGTTGTGTGTTTAGTCATGTGTTTAGGGCCACACGGGGGGCGTCGAGAAACTCACCTATCTCTGCCTTGATGAACGGCTTCACTCCTTCGCGACCGGTCAGTTTTAGTGAAACTGCTCTGCCTTCCGGTTCGACTTCGATTGCAAAACCAAAAAACGGGCAGCACAGTCGTTCAAAAGTAATAAACTCGCCGAGTTTGACGAAAAGTTCTGGCGAATCGTCGAGAAGAAAGCTGAAGCCGTCGTCGAGCTCGCGAATTTCGCGTACGCGTTTGAATAATTGCTTCGCATTGGCGAGATGGGGACCGCGCTGCTCGGGTTCGATCGCGGTCATGATGCACGCGAAGGGCGATTCTCGTCGCGCCTCAGTCGAGTTTGTCATTGTGTTTGCCTCAGAACGACAATCTAATCGTAACATTCCTTGGCAAAGCGCGAGTGTTATAGTGTGGATTAGCTAGTTAATTCGACTTTTCTTCCGGCTCAATAGTAGCAGCGGCGGCGGCTCCCCGGCGGCTCCGATCCCACCTAATCGTAAACTAACCGGTAACAGGAAGAGAACAGAAAGGGGCAGTAGTGACTACTCAAGCAGTTGCGAGCAGCGACGAACGCGGCCAGCCCAAGCTCGTTAATGGCCAACGGTCGAACATCAACAAAGACAATTGGCTTGGTTTTGTGGGTGATGTCGTTAACTTCACAGGCGAGGTGTGTTTCAAATCGATGTTGCGGATCGACGGGCATTTTTCCGGGAACGTCACTTCAGCGGATGGGACGTTGATTGTCAGTACGGGCGCGCAAGTGACGAAGGCCGTAATCAAAGTCGCAGTCGCGAAGATCAATGGCACCGTGGAAGGCGACATACTCGCGAGCAAGCAACTGGTACTCGGCCGCACCGCCAACGTTCGCGGGCAAGTCGCCGCCCCCGCCCTCGTGGTCGAAGAGGGCGCCCAACTCAACGGCAGTTGCCGCCGCATTTGAACCGTGATTAGTCGCCTTTGGTCGTCATGAGGCCAAAGCGGTGACAAGTCCCCGCACTCCAAGGAAGGCACTTCAAGCTGGTGTTACTTGATCCACTGGTCGGTGTTTACAACTTCATCAATCTTGCTTTCGAGTGCGGTGAGTTGTTCCAAAACGTTTGAGCCGCGACAGCCGTAGTAGTGGCGAACGGTTTTGTTCTTGCCTTTCCAATTGAGAGAAGTAATGGCCGAAGGATTGTCGGTCC
Organism: Pyrinomonadaceae bacterium; assembly: GCA_036506775.1. Classification (GTDB taxonomy): domain Bacteria; phylum Acidobacteriota; class Blastocatellia; order Pyrinomonadales; family Pyrinomonadaceae; genus PSRF01. Next base: position 35,403 of record DASXRE010000071.1, read on the forward strand.
ACTGCTCGGGACAGTTTTTCGGATCGTCCGTGTAGTTCTCAGCGAGATTCAGATAGTCAATTCGCTCAAACTCGCGAACCAGCGCTTCCAACTCCGACTGCTTGATTTGCCCTTGAGCTTTACCTTTGTGCTTGACGAAATCCTTGCCCTCGTAAAGCACCTTGCCATCGTCGTAGATCGTCAGCTTGTAAACCGGGCAAAAACCGTAACAGGCCGTGCGCTCGAGAATGATCACGGGAACTGCGGCGGCCAGCGACAAAGAGAGTGCGAGCAGCATGTGTGTCATAAACTATTTCGAGAAGCGGCGCACAATCGTGGCGATCGGCAAACCAATGCAGAACATTATTACCAGCAGGCCGATGATGCGGCCTGAAAGACGCGGCGGCGTCCGTTGTGGAAACGCTGAGAGCGGCAACACGACGAAGTTCATGAACGCATAAACAATCACGCCGTAAACCAGGCCCCAGGTGACTGGCCGTTCGATCAAAAAGCAGAGCTTGCGGGTCGCGAAGTAAAACACCGCGGTCCATGTTGTGGCGATTAAGAAGTGCAGCACAAGACCGAGAGCGGCTGTCTTCTTGCCACCTTCGTATGCAGCCGCGCCGAGCAATCCACTGGCAACTGACTGCAAGACGCGCACGGGAGGAAACCCCGCTCGTAACCAGGACGTGATGCAAGCGGCACTGATATCAAGCGTGCCCGCGATCAAGCCACCCCAGAAGATGGGTTTGAAAGGTCTGGCTTCATTCATGATTAGACGCTCGCAGCTTGTGTCGTAACCGGATAGCTCGGAATAGTAAAGGATTTACGTGGTTGACAGGATGCTTCTCCTGTTAATTCTGCAATCCTGTCTCAGTGATCTCTAATTTGGCGTGTGAAAACGTTCAGCCGCGCGTGCACGGGCTCTTGCCGCCTCGACGGCACGATCTCTCGGCGGCGCATTTGTCACGAGTGAGTCGAGCAACTCGTGCGCGGCCTCGGTCACTTTCTCAACCGCACGATTGAACGCGTCTTCGTTTGCCTTCGACGCTTTCGTAAAACCGCTCAGCTTACGCACGAATTGAATCGCGGAAGCGCGAATCTCTTCTTCAGTTGCTGGTGGTGCAAAGTTATGAAGCGTCTTGATGTTTCGACACATGATTACTGCCCTCTACTGCTGCTTCCTCTCATTCACACGGTCTTCGATCACCTTGGCCAGCACCAGCACAATCAATGTCAGCACAGCGCTGATCAACGCAATTCCGATGGCGCCAACGCCGCAAGCGATGCCAATCGCTGCCGTCATCCACAGTCCGGCGGCAGTCGTTAGTCCTTTGATCTCGTGCTCGTGGCTCAACTTCAGAATCGAGCCCGCGCCGATAAAGCCCACACCCGTGACTATCCCCTGAATCACTCGCGATTGTCCATCGAGGGTCATGCCAATTCCCGAGCACGCTAAAACAACAACCGACGTCCCGAGACACACCAGAATGTGCGTTCGCAGTCCCGCCGGTTTTCTTGCCCTCTCGCGTTGAAGGCCCACCAAACCACCAAGCAGCACGGCGACACTCAGGCGCAGCAACACTTGCGCAGCCTGACGCCCGGAGCCAAGGCCCAACGTCAACTCTTGCCACAACATCTCCATTGCATTTCTCCATCTCAGGACCCGAAGCCGAAGAAACCCGGATCCATCAGGAACCAGTTAACCAATCCCGCGACGAGGCCAATCGCAAAAACAAGAAACACGATGACTTTTTCTTTCGTCGTCGTCGGCTTTCCACCAAGTGACGGAAAGAGCAGCAGGAAGATTCCACCAACCAAGCCCAGCGGTGCAAACGCTGCCATCCTCAGGGAGTAAACTCCCTCTTCCCGCAGCCGGTACCAACCGTACCAGATCATCGCCGCGCAAAAGAGAATCAGCAGGAGCGCAATGATGCGTTGCTTCAGATAAGCCATCGCTAGTTCTCCAATGATGGTTCGGGTTTGTAGTCTGCTCCAGCGGCAATCAAAAAACAAAGGGAATCATTCGCCATTTGACTCGACGCATGTATTCGCGATAACCGGCGAGTTCCTCTTTGAGCATCGCTTCTTCACCCAAACTGCGAACGGCAATCGTTACAATCAAGGCCAGGCCGAACGCCAATCCCGCATATGAACTCAACAGTAGTGGAGCGGAGATAAACAATAACACCGCGCCCGTGTACATCGGGTGCCGCACGATCGCGTAAGGGCCGGTCGAAACGACCTCCTGCCCTCGTTCCTTCTGCATCTTTACCACCGGCGCGGCAAACGTGTTCTCCCTGAGAGCTGCATACAAGAGGTAAAAGGCGATTACCAGCAAAACCGCTCCGATCACTCTGATCCAAAACGGAAACAGCGGCGTCCAACCAAAGCGCTTTGCATCGAGCGGCATAATCGCAAACCAGATCAGGAACTCAAGGAAGAAAAGCGACAGCAGCACTTTGTCCCACGACTTCTGCTCTTTCTGCACGGGCGAGGCGTAGCGTTCGTTTAGCAACTCCGGGTCGGCGAAGTAGAGATAGAGCAGCGTGCCGCAGCTCCCAAGAAAGAAGACGGCTGAAAAGATCCAACCCTCGATCCAACGCCAGTCACCGGCAACGAGAAACACCAGCAACGGAAAGAATAGTAGATAGATGAACGACAGCAACAGGCGGGAAAGTGGAAAGCTAGCAGCGGTGTTCGTTTGCTTCATTGAATACTTGCCAACAGCGCCGCGGTTTCCCTGCACATCCGCAGAGAATCGTAATGGTCGCGAACATTCGCGCGGTTCTCGGCCCCGATACGTGCGCAAAGCGCCGGATCTTTCGCCAGTTTAAGTAACACTTCGGCGAGTGACTCCGCATCTTCGAGCGGAGCCAGGAACTGCGCTCCCGTTGGACCAACCACATCGCGAATCCCTTCTATGTCGGTACCCGCAACGGGCAGTCCCGCTGCCATGCTCTCCAACACAGCATTCGGACAACCTTCAGATCGCGAGCTGAACACGCTGACATCCGCGGCACTCAGCAAGCCCGCCACGTCCGAAACGTGGCCGGCAAACCGAACATTCTCACGAATTTTCAACTCGTTCACGATCGAAACCAGAGACTCATACGCGCCGTCGTGGCGTCCCGCCAAAACCAGCACTGCCGATCGTCCGTTTACGCCAAACTCATTCACCACTTTGCGCCAGGCACGCAACAGCGTCGGATGGTCCTTGTTGTTGTGCAGGTTAGCCACCATGCACGCAACAAAACTTCTCTCATCAACTGCGAGGCGCTCCCGCCACGCGCGGCGGTCCGATTCCGGCGCGACGCTTTCGATGCCATTGCGAATCACTGTGACCTTCGCTGCGTCGACACCAAGTTTTTCGGTCAGGAAGCGCGCCCCGGGTTCGCAGTTGGAAATGAAGTGCGGTGTCAGCTTCGCGGCCCAACGAACGGATGGTGAACTGAACGGAACGATGCCTTCGTCGCGCTGATTCCACACACAGGCACGCGCTCCGGTCCACTTCCAGATCAAACCGCAAACTATGTTTGGTCCAAAGGTGTAGGGAAGAAGAATATCGGGTTTTGCCTGGCGCAAACTCCGGCAAACGCGCAGAAGACCGCGAAATCTGTTGGGCAAGGGCTCAGTGAAGGGATATGGGATGACTCGCCACGGCAAGCCGTGTTGTTCACAGATCTCGGCGACTGGCCCGGATTTGTTGAAGCCCCAGATTTCTACCGCCGCCTGCTCGTGTTCCGAAAGATACCTCGCGAGAATCAGCGCCTGGCGTTCAGCGCCGCCGAGTTCGAGGTTTCCGAGGACAAAGACGATCCGGCGGCCGTTGAGCATGAGCACCTTATGCGAGTGTCGACGCGTAGCGTCGGCCGTGAATACGACGCGTAACGTCGCTGCGATTTCCTCGACGCGTAGCGCCAACCGTGGATGCGACGCGTAACGCCGCTAGCGATTTCTTCGACGCGTAGCGTCGTATGAATTTAGCCCGGCGTTTCAACGCCGGGAGGCGAATTAGTTACACGACGGCGTAGTCGCGTAGCGACGTATTTGAATGGGGCGCGTCAGCATTTCGGCGTCGCTACGCGACGCAACGGCTCATTATTTCTCTCCTCCCCGGCGTTGAAACGCCGGGCTAAATTCATAGCGACGCTACGCGTCGCTACCGCACGATGAAGTCGGCGAGTTGGCTGGCGGTCGTTCCCGCGAGACTGTCCGTAATGACGACTTTCAAGTCATACCGGCCAGGCGCCAACGTCTTCAGCGCGAGCTCTTCGCCAAATGGAATTCTTTGCGGATCTGGTCCACCGCTGTTGAGCCTGCGCTGCCCCGAACTCAGAATCGGCTGGCCATCGCGCAGTACGTGAGTCTGCACCGTCAGTTGCGGATTGCCGCCCGCGTCTCGCTTCGCGTTGTAAACGAAAATCCAGTAGCCCAGCGGCGACGAGCGCGAAAACCTGTGGTCCACACTCAACTGCACTTGCGGATTGGCAGTCTTGTTGGTGCGGTCTTCAATAACCTGGCCGCCAAGCAACAGACTGCTCAACGTGAGTTGATTCCGGCTCAAATCGGGAATGACGATCCACTGCATTGCACTTCCGACGTGCCCCGATTTCTCATCACGCGCAGCCACACGAAACTGGTAGATGCCCGGCGTTAACGGCGTGTGATGGTTGTAAAAAATGACCTCATCCGTCTGGCCATTCCGCGGGTTGACGTTCAACTGATTGCGGAAACTCCCGGCGACCTTGCCCTTGTCGTTGAGCACGACTCCTGCAAGACGAATCGTCGCCGGCTGCTTTCCGTCTGGACCGAAAGTTAAGCCACGGCCCGCCATCTCCATCGAAGACGTTACGACCAATCCGTTTTCGGGCGTGTTCAGATAAGTCAAAGACAGCATCAGGGGCAGGCCAAGCGCCGGATAGCTGTCAACGAGCGCCTCGCGCATCTCCGCATCAGGCGTCTTCGGACCTTTTGCATCACTCGCCGCGGCCGTTGCATTACCCGCAGCGGGCGCCGGCGCAGGCTTTGGACCATCAACATAACCCTTCGGCGCGCGCACCGAAAATTCCGGCTGACTAGTGATACTGATCTTCACGTGACGAAACTTCGGCGTCTTCTCTTCCTCGTTCTCGGGACGCCAGGCGACGAGGTAGTAATTTGAAGTTTCGTCGAGAACATTGCTCACCCAACGATCGAAGAAGTTTGTGTTGCGAAGCGCACGTCCGCCGGTGTCACCAGCGAGAGCGTGCAGCGCATCTTGATTAGCCTGGAGTTCACCTGCCGACGCGAGGTCGAGGCGACCGTTGCCATCGAGTGGCCGCTTGTTTTGGGGATCGATGAAAGTACTGTTAACCAAACCCTGCGAGTGAATCGTGTAAACAACGACACCTGCTCGCTGAGCAGCGTCGATGACGTGTTCCAGCTTGTCGCGGTTCGCGGCAGCATGTGGTCCAGCGTCGAGCAAAAAACCATCCGAAACAAAGAACGCGAGCTTGCGGCCCGGCGCACGTGCCGCCGACCGCATCAACGACTCAAGCGAGATGTAGGTGTTCTGGGTAATCTGAGCGGCCTGCATGAGCACCGCGCGCGCGCTGTTCTTGACCTGCGTTTCGCACGACGCGCGAATGAGCGCTAGCGCCATTCGTGCCTGCCTAAACGTATTCGCGCCTTTCATGCATTCCTCGATATAAAACCTCATGACCTTACCGTCGTCCTTGCTCGTGTCGATGGTGTAGGCCGTAAACTCACTCATCTTCGTACTGCTGCCGACGCCATAACCCTGAGCGTCGTACGGCCGTGGAATCAGCCGCGAAACTGCTGCGTCGAGTACCGCCCGGTTGCTCGTGAACTGTTCGAGAAAACCGATCTGGCCACTGGCTGAAACGATCGCGACGTTATCTTTCGAGCTCATCTCGCGATCGAGAAAATGCTGCAACATCATCCTCGTGCGACTCAGACTGTCGGGCGAGAGATGAAGATCGTCGATGAAGAAAACAATCGTGCGGCCGGGGACGACGACTGGCGAAACCGGCGCAGTCGAGTTGACGCCGACACCACCAGCGGCGAGTTCGCGCTCGCGTGGGCTGCCGGCCGCGATGCGTTCAAAGAACGCAACCTGACGCGGCTTGCCGTCAACAACTATTTCAAACTGATCGCGTTGCAAGCCATCGACAAAGTGTCCCTTCTTGTCGAGCACGGTCACTGCCGTCTGCACCAGTTCGGTGTTGATGCGAACGACGTCCGGCTGCTGCGAGGTTGCCGGTTGCTGCCCACTGACACCAACGAAACTGGCAATGAGCAGGAGTACGAGGTAAAGACACTTCATGGTTTTTGTCCTCAGGTAAGACGAATCTGGGACTGGGATGATATTATTAACTCGCCAATGTCTCAATATTCCCCGGAACAATCCGCTAAAACTCGAACCGAAACCGACTCGATGGGGGCTATTGAGGTAGCCGCCGACCGTTACTGGGGCGCTCAAACGGAGCGCTCGCTGCATCACTTCAACATCGGCGACGATCGCATGCCGCGCGAAATGATTCGCGCGCTCGGCATCCTTAAGAAAGCGGCCGCGCAAGTCAATCAGGAACTCGGCAAACTGTCGCCTGACAAGGCCAAGCTAATCATCCAGGCCTGCGACGAAGTTATCGAGGGAAAACTCGACAGCCATTTTCCATTGCGCGTCTGGCAGACGGGCAGCGGCACGCAGACCAACATGAACGCCAACGAGGTGATCTCGAACCGCGCGATCGAACTCGCGGGCGGCGTCATGGGCAGCAAAAAACCAATCCATCCAAACGACGATGTCAACATGTCGCAGTCCTCGAACGATACTTTCCCGACTGCAATGTACATCGCCGCGGCCGAACAGTTGAACAAACTGATTCCGCGCGTGCAGGAGCTGCACGATGCAATTGATGCGAAGGCGAAAGAATTTGCGGGTGTGGTCAAGATCGGCCGCACGCATCTTCAGGACGCCACGCCGTTGACTGTCGATCAGGAGATGGGCGGTTGGGCCAGTCTGGTCGAGCGCGATGTCGAGCGATTGAAGTCAGCCATGCCCGGCCTGCTCCAACTCGCAATTGGCGGAACAGCGGTCGGCACCGGTTTGAATTCCCATCCCGAATTCGGTGAACGCGCCGCGAAAAAAATCGCCGAGTTGACGGGATTGCCTTTCGTTTCACATCCAAACAAGTTTGCGGCGCTGTCGGCCCATGACGAACTCGTTTTCGCGAGCGGCGCTGTGAAAACTCTCGCTTCGTCGTTGATGAAGATCGCCAACGATGTGCGCTGGCTGGCTTCCGGTCCACGTTGCGGTTTGGGCGAGTTGATCTTGCCGGAGAACGAGCCCGGTTCTTCGATCATGCCCGGCAAGGTGAATCCGACGCAGAGCGAAGCGCTGACAATGGTCGCGGTGCAAGTCTTTGGAAACGATCTCGCCACCAGCTTCGGCGGTTCGCAAGGTAATTTCGAGTTGAACGTTTACAAGCCAGTGATGATTCACAATTTTCTGCATTCAGTGCGGTTGCTTCATGATGCCGTCGGGAGTTTTGTGGAGTTCTGCATCTCGGGCATCGAGCTTAACCGGGATCAAATACAAGAGCATCTGAAAGCATCGTTGATGCTGGTTACTGCGTTGAATCCTCACATTGGTTACGACAAAGCCGCCCAGGTAGCAAAGAACGCTCACAAAAAGAAGATCAGTCTGCGCGACTCGGCTATCGAGCTTGGATTTTTGACGGGCGAAGAGTTTGATCGACTGGTGAAACCGGAAGAGATGACGCACCCGTGAGGCGTTTCGCAGATTCTTCAGTTTGAAAGTTGCCTGACAAGAACGACAAAGTTAAAGAGAACGTCTGCGGCTCGTTTTACGTGGACTCGTCGTGTATTGACTGCGATGTTTGTCGTGACACGGCGCCGGAGAATTTTATGCGCTGCGACGAAAACAACTATTCCTTCGTCTACAAACAACCGGAAACTGCGGAAGAGGTGGCGATGTGTGAGGAAGCGATGAGTTGCTGCCCCGTCGAAGCTATCGGGAACGACGGATAATCTTGATTGACCCATCTTCCACTAAAACCTCGAACGTCTTGATTCTCTCGCGCACGGTCAAACATTCGCCACTTCGTACATCAAACCGCCACCCATGCCATCCACACTCCACCACGTGGCCACATATCATTCCCTCAGACAGCGGCGCGCCTTTGTGCGGACAGAAATTCTCGGTGGCATAGAATTCGCCATCCACATTGTAAACAGCTAACTCGTCGCCGTCGGGAAGCTCCACTCTGAAGCAGGCGCCGGGTCGAATGTCGTCGGTTGCGCCCACTATCAAAGTTTGCGTGGCGTCGGCCGGCGCTGGTGTTTCGTCTGCTTCAGTATTGAATGATTGCATCTGATGGATGGTAACAAAACACGCAAGATCTCGCTTCCGCTGCGTTCTTCAGTTTCGCGGCGATTACAATCTCTCCCTGCCGTACGACTCGAGAAAACGGAAGGTGAGATTATGAAGCGACTACTGACTACGATCCAGGTGCTGGCTCTCGTGCTGGCCACTGCAACTCTGCTGCACGCGCAGGAAACCAAACCCACTGACTCCAAGCGTCAAACACGCATCACCGTCGGCGGTGATTCAATCGTTCAGGCCCAACCCGACACAGCAATACTGACGATCTCCGTCGTCACCCAGGGCAAACGCGCGCTCGACGCACAACAGGAGAACGCAACCAAAACCGACACGGTTGTGCGCGCGCTGAAAGCCGCGGCCGGAACCAAGGCTGAGGTGAAAACCAGCGGCTACAGCCTCCAGCCGATGCGCGTTTACCGCGAAGGACAACCGCCGCTTATCAACGGTTATGAAGCACGTAACACCGTCACAGTGACGATGAGTGAGCTGCCAAAACTCGGCAACGTGATTGACGCTGCATCGCAAGCCGGAGCCAACGACATTGGCAGCGTTTCTTTTACCCTGCGACAGGATCGACCCGCTCGCGATCAGGCATTGCAAGAAGCAACGCGCGAAGCCATGAGCAAGGCGCAAGTGATTGCAAGGGCGCTCAACGGCCGGGTTGTGAGCATTGCCGAGATCCAGGAGGAAGGTTTTCAGAGACCCCCGCAACCTGTTTATCAAGCCGAAGCTTTTGCGATGAAGCGAGACACGGCCACGACGCCGATCGAGATCGGCTCGCTCGATATCACTTCGCGCGTGCAACTGGTCGCGATAGTTGAGCTGAATCTTTGATTCGATTTTTTAAAACCCCCCGCGCCCCCACAAGGCATTTATGACCGGTAAGGAGGGAAACAGATGGCCAGATACAGAAATGACCTGGATGATGAAAGAGACCGGGATTATTACTCGCGTGAAGAACGTTTGAGACGCGAAGCATTAGGCTCCTACGACGAACCATACAGCCGGCGCCGCGAGCTCGAGAATGAACGCCGGCCGGAATACGGCCGCGGGCGCTTTGGCGAACGCGCCGACTACGATTCTGACGAGCCCCGCTACAGTCAGCATCGCGAGCCTTGGGGCGACCGCAGCGATCGCTACCGCGATGAAAGCCGGAGAAGTTCGCTCTACGATATCCGTGGCGATCTTTCAACGGGACGCCGCCGGGATTACTACGGCCCTGAGCGTTCGCGCTTGCGCTGCCGCGACATCATGACGAAGGACCTCGCTGTGGCCACGCGTGACACGCCGCTCACGCAAGTCGCGCTGATGATGAAGCAGGAAGACACCGGTGTGATTCCGGTGGTCGAGTACGACGTGATGAGTGGCAACAGCAAGACTACCGACGTCGATCGCGACGATCGCAAGTATGACAACCGTAGCTACTCACGCGGCAAACTCATCGGCCTGATTACCGACCGCGACATCGTCGTTCGTGCGGTCGCAGAGGGCAAAGACTGCGTGAACGCTCGCGCCGAAGACATCATGTCAGTAGACATTCACACTGCCCGACCGAACGATCGCGTGGTGGATGTGATTCGCATGATGGGCGACAAACAGGTACGCCGCATTCCAGTGGTAAACGAAAACAACTACCTGGTGGGAATGATTTCGATGGCTGACGTCGCGTCCGAAACGCACGACGATCGCGAGTTGGCGGAGGCACTCGAAGACATCTCCAAGGGCACCTCGTTTTGGAATCGCGTGTTTGGTTGATACTGTCGGAGACATCCACAGATTGCACTGATTTACAATCCGTGTGATCTGTGGATATTCTTTTGCCATGCGAAATGACGATCGTGAGCTTTCGCTGATCCGTCAGGATCGGCGAGTGGTACCGTCTGGCCGACTCTGGAATCCGGCTGCCGACGTTTATCGTTCGAGTGAGGGCTGGGTCGTGAAGCTCGATCTGGCAGGCATTTGTTCTGACGAGCTGGAGATTCAGATTAGCGATTCGATGCTGCGTATCAGCGGCTGCCGGCGCGACACGCACTATCGCGAAGGCTTCGTTTACCACCAGTTGGAAATCACCTACAGCCGTTTTGAAAAGACGATCCAGTTTCCTGCCCCCATCGAAGGGGCTTCACTGAAGCGCGATTACAGCGACGGGTTTTTGATTATCAAGCTGCATCGCGGCGAAGATGCTTAAAGTTATGGCCGAACCTACTCAATCGACGGAGCAATCTGCTCAAACCACGGCGCAACCTGTTCAAACGACCAATCAACCGTTCGAGATCCCGATATTAGCACTGCAGAATTTAACGTTGTTTCCTGAGACGGTAGTGCCGCTCGGGGTCGGCCGTCCGCGTTCAATGGCTGCGGTTGAGGCCGCGCTCTCGACGCCCGAGAAGTTGCTGGGCTGCATCACTGTGCGTCCCGATCGCGCCGACGACACTGACGCGAAGTCCGACGATCTCTACGAGGTCGGCACGCTGGTGATGATCAAGCGCATGGAACGCGCGGGCGATACGATGCGCATCGTGGTCCAGGGAACGGAACGCATCAAAGTTGTCGAGTGGAAACAACAGGATCCACACCTGCGCGCCGTCGTGCAGATTCTTCCTGAGCCTCGCATCGTGGATCCCGAACAGGTCGAAGCCGCCAAACGAAACCTGCAGCAGATGCTTCAGGAAGCGTTGAGTCTGTTGCCAAACGTGCCGACTGAGGTCCGGATCGCCGTGCTCGGTGCCGCTGAGCCCGTTCGTCTCGCATATTTCCTGGGTTCGGTGCTCACGCTGGGCGTTGAAGAAGAGCAGAAGATGCTCGAAGCAGACACTGCTGACGAGCTCGTGCGGCTGGCGCATACGAACCTCGCTCGCGAACTGGAAATCATGCAACTGCGCACGAAGATCGCTTCGGAAGCGCAGACCGAGATGGACAAAGCGCAGCGCGATTACGTGTTGCGCCAGCAGATGCGCGCGATTCAAAAGGAGCTGGGCGAAGACGAAACGGGCGAAGCTGCCGAGGCGCAGTTGTTGCGCGAGCGGCTCGAAAAAGCGGATCTGCCTGATGATGTGCGCGTCGAGGCTGAACGTGAGTTGAAACGGCTCGAACGTCTGCCGCAAGCGGCGCCTGACTATCACGTCATTCGCACCTACCTCGATTTCGTGCTCGAGTTGCCGTGGCGCAAATCCTCTGAAGACAAACTCGATCTGGCCGAGGCGCGACGCATTCTCGACGAGGACCATTACGGACTCGAAGACGTGAAGGAACGCATCCTCGAATTTCTTGCAGTTATCAAGCTGCGGCGGGAAACCAAGAGTCCGATTCTGTTGTTTGTTGGACCGCCGGGAGTCGGCAAGACTTCGTTGGGCCGATCGATCGCGCGTTCGTTGGGACGGCAGTTTGAACGCATGTCGCTCGGCGGTGTGCGCGATGAGGCTGAGTTGCGCGGACACCGTCGCACGTACATCGGCGCGATGCCCGGAAGAATCATTCAGTCAATTCGTCGGGCGGGCGTTAACAATCCGGTGCTGATGCTCGATGAAGTCGACAAGCTCGGCAACGACTATCGCGGCGATCCAGCGGCAGCGCTGCTCGAGATTCTCGATCCGCAACAGAACAACACGTTTCGCGATCACTATCTCGATCTGCCGTTCGATCTTTCGAAGATCTTTTTTATTGCCACTGCTAACCAGCTTGGGCCGATTCCGGCGCCGTTGCGCGACCGCATGGAGATCATCCGGCTCGCGGGTTACAGCGATCGTGAAAAGCTCGAGATCGCGAAGCGGTATCTGGTGCCGCGACAAACGACGGAGAATGGTTTGAACGCGGCGCAGTTCAAGATCACGAATGGCGCGATTGAACTGCTTGCGACGCGATACACGCGCGAAGCGGGCGTGCGACAGTTGGAACGCAACATTGGCAGCATCGCTCGCAAAGTCGCGCTGAAGATCGCGCAAGCTGAAGCGGAAAGCGTTGAGGTCGCTGAAAGTAACGTGCGCGAGTATCTTGGACCGCCGCAGTTCTATCCCGAACAGGCGCGCAAGGAGTTGCCGGCAGGTGTGGCGACCGGAATGGCGTGGACCGAAATGGGCGGCGAAGTCTTGTTCATTGAAGCGACGTTGTTGCCCGGCGGACGCGGATTAACCATTACGGGCCAGCTTGGTGAGGTGATGCAGGAGTCGGCGCGTGCTGCGCAGTCGTATCTTTGGTCACACGCGGCGGAGTTTGGGATCGACCCCGAGATTTTCAAGGACTACGGAGTGCACTTGCACGTGCCCGCGGGAGCGATTCCGAAAGATGGACCGAGCGCGGGGGTGACGATCACTTCGGCGCTGGCGTCGTTGTACACGGGACGGCGCGTGCGGCCGGACACGGCCATGACCGGTGAGATCACGCTTTCCGGTTTGGTGTTTCCAATTGGTGGTGTGAAGGAGAAAGTGCTCGCGGCGCATCGTGCGGGCATCAGGCGGATTTTGTTGCCGAGCCGTAACGAAGCGGATGTGGATGATATTCCCGAGGACGTTCGAAACGATCTACAGATCGTTTTTGTGTCGACGATTAGTGAAGTGATTGACGCGGCGCTCGAAGTGCTGGTGGCAAACCCACCGCCGCCTCCACTCCTGACTGACTCCACGCGCGGCGGCCGCCCGTCCGAACCCGAGCCACTTACGGTTAGAGGCGAATAGAGTCATCCGGTAGTGGGTCAGTTTGCCTCCTTGGAGTGCGGGGACTTGTCACCGCTTTGGCCAAAGCGCCGACGAGTCGGCGCACTCCAAGGAGGCGCCCAATTGAAACTGACCCACTACCGAGTCATCCACAGATTACACAGAAGATCCGTGTAATCTGTGGATGTTTTTGTGTCTGCCTTACGGCAGGGCTTCCATGTTGAAGAAGAATTTGAACGAGCCGCTCTGCTGCACTCCCAACAGGAATTGCAGGTTGATGCTCGCTCCCGGAGCCAGTGGCGTTCCCAATGTGATGGTGCCGGCGCTCATGCTGCTGTTGAGCGCACCACCCATAGCTTGAGTAGGCGGTTGCTCCAGCGTCGTGCCCTGGACCGTAACGGTGCAAGGCGTCGTCGCGGATCCGGTCGACGCGAGACAGGTGGCTGAATCCGTGATGCCAACGACAACCACATTCGTGGATGTCAAAGCTCTCACATCTGCAATCCCACCCGGCACTGCAATCGAACTGATATCCACGATGCGGAACCGCAACCGAGTCACCGGCGCTCCTGTGTTGTTCACAAACCGCCGTCTCACCGATAGCGTTCCGTTTGCGCCATTCGTAACTGGCGTGAAGTCGCGTACGCGATTCGGCGGCGCCGGTGCGCCGAAGTTCGAATCGAGCAGCAACGCCGTAATCGTCGAGTTACGCAACAGCGGGTTTTGGAGATTCTCCGGACCCGGTGCGCCGAGGCGCTGACCGGCCGGAGTTGAAGCCGCGGTCGTGTCGGCGAAGATGAAGTCGTTGGCGTTGTCGTTGGTGTCCGCCACAAAACCATTTGTCGGACAGGGACCAAACTGCGCCGGATTGCCTTTCTTCCCGCACTGGTCGCGATGGTAACTGTACTCGAGCACGCTGCCACTCAGCGGCGTCAAGGTTGTGCCTTCACGAAGCAGGTCACAGTTCTCGCCCGTGTTAGTGCCGAAACCGACCGCGTCGAGACGTGTCACTGACGAGATATTCGCGACCGAAGCGGTCGTAAAGATGGCGACGTTTCTGTCGTTCTCGATGTCGGAGCTCAGCGTCTGATCGCCAGCCGCGGCGTTCGTTCCACCGTAGTTCGCGAGGCTGTACTGCGAGCCAACGAACAGGTAGTGACCGCGAGCCGGTATGACCGTGCCGTTCGGAATTGTGCCGATGAGAATCGGCGTCGCACCGCACGTCGCTCCCATCTTGAACAATCCGTAACCGCCGGACGCGTCAGAGGCCGCAATCGTGAGCGGCGTATCGGTGTTGTTGTAAACCTCGACAAAGTCGTCGCCTGCACCTGCCGGTCCCGAGGTACGAATCTCGGAGATCAGGACTGTGCCGGCAGCGTTACCTTGTTTGATCGTTCCGATCGCCTGGCCATCCGCAATGACTGCGTTGGTCGGGTTGGACAGGTTCAGCAGGAACGTCTCATCAGGTTCACCGGCGGCGCCATCCGCCAGAATGTCCACTGTCACGGTCTTGAACTGCTCGCCGTTGGCGAAGTTCAGCACCGTATCGGGAACCGCAGTGTAGTCGACTCCCGCAACTGCATGGCCGACAGCGGGCGCCTGATCTGCGGTCGCGTAATGGACCGAAGCGCCTGAAGGTCCGGCCGGGGCTGACAGTGCGACCGTAAAGAGCATCGGCACAGAACCGCTGGCGGGTTCGTTCGCCTGTGCGTCAGCGACCGTGATGTTCGGATTCGTGAAGATCGGAGTGACCGTCGCATCATTTGCTCCGCCGACTGCCGGATCGTCGGTTAGCACGTCGGAGAAGTTCGAACCCGAAACTGTACCCTGGTTGGAAACAAACGGGCCGCCTCCGTACGGATTGTTCACCGTCACCTGGAACTGGATGTGCACGGTCTTGCCGGCCAACAGAGTTCCAATCGAATGCGTGACAGTTTCACCCGCCAGCGGAGCGACTGTTGGCTTGACCTGAATGCCGCGTCGCGGATTCTTGTTCTGCTGCGCCGTTAGTTGCGTTCGACCCTTGCTGTTGTTGGCCGACGATGTACTAGCCGCAGGCTTAACTGTCACGACGTTATTAGTCACAGCTTTCGTTGTCACAGCCTTGCTCGTCACGAGCTTGCTCATCGAGACGGCATTGCTGACCGGCGCGTTGTTAACCGCAGCATTGCTGTTCACTACATCGCGCTTCACGATCGGCGCGTGATGCAACAACGTTTGCGGCGCACCCTGTCGCCTCACAATATCGCTGGTCGAAACGGCGGCCTTGCTCACCTCAGCCTTGCGTGCTGACTGCAACGTGGCGCGAGCGAAGTAATCGCGCTGATTCGCCGGCGGCATGACCATGGCAAACGACGGCTGCGTGCAAGCTGCGCCGCCGATAAAGCCGCCGCCAGTCGCCGCATTGTTCTGCGCCGCTACCGTGCTCAACGTGTTTCGGCCGGTCAGATACGTTTGGACGGCCGCATTATCGTTGTTGGCGCCACCATACCCAGGCAACCGGACGGTCGTACCAAACCGCTCCTGCGCGCGAATGTCTACGTTGTTCGGCGCCACCGCTCCCTTGCCGGATCCGGCCACACTGTTCCCTACACTCGCACCACCGATGTCTACGCACGATGTAAAGTCGTCAGTCGCATTTACCGTACCGTTGTTGAGCTGGATGCCGTTGAAGTTGTTCAGCAGGGTTCCCGGCGTGTTCACCGTGTTGCCCGTCACTGTCGCGTTGTAGCTCGCGCCATTGTTAATCTCGTTTCCGAATTGCAGCGAGATTCCACTCCCGTTGTACTGGAACACGCTGTTGTTCGTGACCGCCACGTTCATATCGCTACCGCCATCACCGAACACAAAGATGCCCGAACCAGACGTCGAGCCGGAGTTGGCCGTCGCCGCCACACCGATGGTGTTGTTGCGCACCCGGGCATTCATGGTTCCAGTCAACGCGCCAGTTGCCGATGAACGCACTCGAATCGCCTCGCCCAGCGACCCCTTCAGTGTGTTGTTGCGAATGTCCAACGTCATATTGCCAACCGATCCGGTTACCAGGCGGTTGCCGTTGGCAATTGGCGACGAGAATGCATTCGCCCCCAGGTTGTCAAAGCTGTTGCCATCAGCCACCAGCGGACCGCCGATCACGGCGTCCATCGTGGAGCCCGAATTGGCGCTGGCATTCAGCCAGTCAATGTGCGAGCCCTTGATGAGCGACGACTTCAGCGTGAAGTTCAGCGTCGTACCGGCGTTCTGCGCATCGAAGGTTATGCTGTTGTTGCCACCCGCAGCGGTGTTGAAGCCGAAGGTGGTGCCGCTGATCGTGAGCCGGTTTAGCGTGCCGGAGGTGTTGACGACGTTCAGGTTGTCTTCAAAGCCGCCCTCAATCACGCACGATGTGATGGCCGCTGAGCCGGTCAGGTTAGTGAAGTGCACGCTGCTCTCGTCATCAGCACCGTTGTTGCCGTTGGTGCCGGTGACTGTGGAGAACTCCAATGTGAAGTTGCTGGAGCTGATGCCACGAATGCCGTTGTTCTGGTTCGTGCCGCTGATCGTCATGCGGCGCAGCGTGACTCCGCTGGCGTTATTCAAGTAAACGCCGTTGCCGCCAATAGCACCATCGGCGCCGACAGTATTCTGAATCGTACCGCCGCTCGCGTTACCACCTACCGACGTGTTCGTGCCGTCGCCGTCAACCAAAAAGCTGCCGGTCGTGTTCTGGAGCACTATGCCGTTCGCTGGATCAGGATTGGCGTTGTTGTTACCCGCTGAGATGCTGCGGAACGTGGCCGCGAGCGTACCGTTGTTCAAATTGATCGGAACACCGGCGGTGGTCGTGTTACTCAGAATCACGTTCTCCGAAACGGTTAATGTGCCGAATCCGGTACCGGAAATACCGGTGCCGGTCGTGTCCTGAACCGTCAGTCCGTGGATACGGTTGTTCTGCGCAAGAACGATGCCGTTACCGCCGCTGTTGGTAATCACCGGGTTTGTTCCGCCGGTGGCGGGCAGCGAATCGCTGTCTGTCGCCGGTGTGATGCCTGACAGTGTCTGCAAGGACGACAACGCGCCCTGCCCAATCACTCGCTGAGTGTTTTCAAGTGTCAACGAGCTGTTGTAGTTGCCGGCTCCGGTGTAGATGAAGAGATGATCACCGGCCTCTGGACTGGTCACGTCTCCGTTGACAACCGGAGTGGCATTGCCGTTGGCAGTTTCAAACGCCGCGAGTGTCGAGAACGGATTCGTCAACCGGCCACAGGTGCCATTGATCGTGGTACAAGCGGAGGCTGAACTGTTCACAAACCAGATCATTCCCGTGATCGTGATCACGACCGTACCGACGTCGCTGCCGGCAGCATTACTGATCGTGTAGTTGAAGCTGTCGGTGCCTTCGTAACCCGCTGGCGGGTTGTAGCTGAACGTGCCGTTTGCAGCCACGGACACATTTCCACCGCGCAGCGAGGTCGTGTCGGCCGTAGTCACCGTGAGACCTGGGCCAATGTCGTTAGTGAGGACACTGAAATTCGACCGGCCGGCAGTTTGAATCTGGATGTTGCCGGTCGCGTTGCGCGCATCGTCAACAGCTTCAGGCTGCACGCCGAAACTAAAGACGAAATTGGACGTCAGGTTGTCTGGCGGATCACCCGCATCAGTGTCGCTGATCTGATTAGCAATCACAGTGACCGTACAGATCACGCCCTGCGGCAAATCGGCCGTCGGGTCGAGCGTGATTTGGTTCGTTCCTGAACCGCTTACCGTGAACGTCCGCAGGTTTCCGGGCGCCGGGCATTCAATCGTGAACGAGCTGGTCGTTGCCGTCACGTTCTCGCTGAAGTTCACAACGATATTCGCGCTCTTCGAAACATTGATCGAGCCGTTGGTGGGAACAGTTGACGTAACTGATGGCGGCTGGTCGATCGTGAAGCTGAAGACGAAGTTCGCAAGCATATTGTCAGGCGGATCGTTCGTGTCCTGATCCGCGACCTGCGCTGCAAAGACAGTTACCGTTACGAGCTCACCGTTTGCAAAGTCGGCATTCGGATTGATCGTGAACGTCGTTGGCCCACCGGTCACAACCGTGTCCGAAACGTTGCGTGTGCCGCTGGTCGCGCCAACGATCTGGAACCAGTTGCCGGTAACGTTTACCGGTTCGCTGAACGTAATGCTGAGGTTGGTGTTGTTTGCAACTTGTGTCGCGCCGTTGGTCGGAGTCGTTGAAGTGACACTGGGCGCGGCGTCCATCGAGAAGCTGAACACGAAGTTGGCCGCCATGTTATCAGGCGGATCGTTCGAGTCCTGATCGGTAACCTGTGCCGCGAAGATCGTTACCGTACAGGTTTCGGCCTGCGTGAAATCAGTATTCGGATTGATCGTGAAGGTAGTTGGACCACCGGTCACAACAGTGTCGGCGACATTGCGCGTGCCGCTCGAAGTGCAAACGATCTGGAACCAGTTACCAGTGACGTTGACCGGCTCGCTAAAAGTGACGTCGATGTTCGTGTTAGTCGGTTGATTGGTCGCACCGTTAGTCGGCGTCGTGCTGCTGACAGTCGGAGCAGCGTCCAATGTCGTAAAACTGAACACGAAGTTCGCCGTCATGTTGTCTGGCGGATCACCAGTGTCCTGGTCCGTGACCTGCGCCGCGAAAACAGTGACTGTGCACGTCTCGTTAAAAGTGAAGTCGGCGTTAGGATTAATTGTGAAAGTGGTTGGACCGCCGCTCACCAGGGTGTCGGCGACATTGCGCGTGCCGGTGGTTGGACAAACGATCTGGAACCAGTTACCGGTGACGTTGACCGGCTCGCTGAACGTGATCGAGAGATTTGAGTTGAGCGCCACGTTTGTAGCGCCGTTTGTCGGCGTCGTTGCCGTAACCGATGGCGCCTGGTCGATCGTGAAGCTGAAAACAAAGTTCGCCGCCATATTGTCAGGCGGATCGCTCGCGTCCTGATCCGTGACCTGCGCGGCAAAGACCGTCACCGTCACGAGCTCGCCATTCGCAAAATCAGTGTTCGGATTAATCGTGAAGGTCGTCGGGCCGCCCGTGACAACCGTGTCGGCGACGTTCTTCGTGCCGCTGGTCGCACCTACGATCTGGAACCAGTTGCCAGTTACATCCACGGGCTCGCTGAACGTGATGCTGATGTTTGTATTGTTAGGAACCTGGGTCGCGCCATTTGTCGGCGTCGTGGAGTTGACGGTCGGCGCCGTCTCCATGGTGAAGCTAAAAACGAAATTGGCGGCCATGTTATCCGGCGGATCGCTCGCGTCCTGATCCGTTACCTGGGCAGCGAAGACTGTGACGGTGCAAGTTTCGCCAGTGGCAAAATCGGTGTTCGGGTTGATCGTGAAAGTGGTGGGCCCACCAGTTACCACTGTATCGGCAACGTTGCGCGTTCCGCTGCTGCCGCAAACGATTTGGAACCAATTCCCCGTTACGTTCACGGGCTCGCTGAACGTAATCGTGATGTCGGTGTTTGTTGTTTGATTGGTTGCGCCGTTTGTCGGCGTGGTGCTGCTAACAGACGGAGCGGCATCTTGAGTGGCAAAACTAAAAACAAAATCCGCCGTCATGTTGTCCGGCGGATCGTTGGAGTCCTGGTCGGAGACCTGGGCTGCAAAAACAGTGACGGTGCAAGTCTCGTTCTGCACGAAGTCAACGTTTGGATTGATTGTGAAAGTGGTTGGCCCACCGGTTACCACTGTATCTGCGACGTTGCGAGTTCCGGTTGTGGTGCAGGCGATCTGAAACCAGTTGCCGGTGACGTTGACCGGCTCACTGAAAGTGATACTGATATCCGCGTTGAGTGCCTGGTTCGTGGCGCCGTTTGCAGGCGTCGTGTTGGTGACACTCGGCGGTGCGTCGACGGTGATCGTTACCTGAGCGGAGTCGTTTGGGCTCAATCCGTTGGTAGCAGTGTAAGTAAAAGTGTCTGTACCAACAAAGCCCGCGGCCGGCATGTAAGTGAAGCTGCCGTCAGTATTCAGGGTAACTGTTCCGCCTTGCGCAGTCGCACCACCGGCGATCGCAACGGCTGTGGGCGCCGGCACGCCGGTATCGTTTGTCAGTACGCCGGGTGCCCCGACGCTGAGCGGTGTGTCCTTCGCAGCGTTGTAAGTGTCGGCGAAAGCGAGCGGAGAAACCTTCAGTGAACCACCGACGAGGGTGGTGTTTGGATCGATCGTGTCGGAGAAGTTAACGCCCGTGGCATCAGTGCCGCTGTTGGAGATGTTGACGTCGTAAGTGATCGCATCGCCGGGCTCGGCCTTGCCGTTTCCATCAGGGTCGGGGAACGAGTCGACTTTGGTCGCGGTGATCGTGGGCACGACTGGTACGGGAGCCGCTGGAGTCGTTGGAGCCGCTGTACTCGTAGCGGCGCGTGAAGAGGAACTCGGAGTAGCTAATGAAATGGGAGCGAGTGGCCCCAGTATCAGCAACGAGATAATCAAACAAGCGGTGAAGGTCTTTGAAGCGGGCGAGCGGTAGACGGATGTTGATTTCATCGGAGTCCTCTTTAGATATTTACTGATGCAATGCGAAGGAGCGCACTTCTGAGAGTAGAGCGATACTTAAGCAAGCGAGAAGATTAATTCTAAAGACGAACAATACAACGCAGGTTTGGTACGCGTTGCTAAACGAGCAGACGGAACTGACTCTATTCCAGGCGCCGACTCTGCGTCAACGTTTTTCTGCTCCGTTGATCGCGAAAAGCTCAAGAAAAGGGGGTGGCGACTCGGAAGCGCCACCCCTGTTGCTTATGTACCAACTTCAATGCGACCGGACCTAAGTTCGTGGTGGGAATACGCCCTGGAGGGCGATATTAAAATAGAAAGTCAGGTAAGGCATCATGTTGTTGTGAGGCTGATCGCCGCCAGCCGGCGCAAGGGCCTGAGGGGCCATCATTGTGTCTGGGTTAGTGGCGTTATAGATGACGCCTTGCGATGAAGACGCCAGGCAAACCGATGGCGTTGGGATAGCCACGTCGCCGTTATCAAGCGTTGCTCGCAACGCGTGAGAGTGCGACGGAATCTCCGACTCGAGGAGAGTAACAGTTTCCGAACCACCCTGCTCACCCAGATCGTGAAGCGAAAGTCCAGGGCCTTGTCCAGGGTGCATTGGCGCGCGACCCTGCAAATCAGGGAGCGCGAAGTTTGACTTACCGTTTCCCCCGTAAGTGGTGCCAAGCAACGAAAACAGCGCCGTATTTTGTGAGAGCGGCAATAACTGTCCGTCGCACCACGCCCAACCTTTCGGCGCAAAATTGAACGGGAAGATGCGAATTTCAGCAACAAAAGGATCTGCCATGACAATCTCCTTGAAGTTGACTCAGAAAAGGTTTAATCGTTCAGGTGCATTCACCTCACACACAATCGGATATCAACCTCATCGATCATGTCGGGCTCGGGAAGATCCCGAACAGCGAAATAATGAAATCGACACATAGATAGGGTTGGAAATTTGTATGTGGCTGACTGCCACCGACGGCGCTAATCGAGGCGGCGTTCATGCTCACGTTTGGAGTCCCTTGGTCGACGTAGTACAGAGCGCCTTGCGAGTTACACACAAGGTTACCCGCGACGGTACCCTGGTTGCCGAGGTCGCCCGATGCCAAAAACGGGTGACTATGAGCCGGAATTTGATTGACCGTGAGAGTAATCTCTTCCGCTCCACCTGTCTCTGCCAGGGTAAAACCGTTTCCCTGATGGATTGGGATGCGGCCTCGCAAGTCGGGGAGCGCAAAGGTGCTCTCGCCGTCACCACCGTAGGTCGTGCCAATCAATTGAAAAAGCGTTTCGTTCTCCGAGATCGGGAGTAATTGACCCTCGCAGAACATCCAGCCGGCGGGAGCAAAGTTGCCGGCAAACATGCGAATTTCTCCAACATATGGTTGTGCCATTTTTTTCTCCTTAGCTCGCCGACGGGAATATGCCCTGGAGTGCTATGCAAAAGCTTAGCGTCAGGAATGGTTGCATATTGAGGTGTGCCTGACTTCCCCCGACGTTAGTTACGGTTGCAGGCTGGAGTGAGACCAAGGTCGTAGGGAGATGGTAAATAGCCGCCGCACTCGCAAAAGAAGCTCCGGTGGGATCGTTCGTCGCAGCATTAGCATTTTTTCCCTGGAGCACGTGAGTGTGTGTCGGGATCTCGGCGATTGAGAGCGTGTGAGCCTGCTCGCCTCCTTTTTCGCCGAGTGTGTGTCCGCTGCCGACGTGGATTGGCGTTCTGCCTCGTAGATCTGGCAGCGCGAAATTGACGCGTCCATCGCCACCGAACGTAGTGCCGAGCAATGAGAAGAGGGCCTGGTTTTGGTTAATGGGAAGAAACTGCCCGTTACAAAGGGCCCAGCCTTTGGGGGCAAACACAAAACTCATGATTCTTATTTCAGACAAAAAGGGTTCTGCCATATTGACTCCTCGTAGGGTTAAGCTTCGAGAGTTAGTGCACCTGCTTTCCTGAGCGCTCGGTCGTTAATTTTTTGTGACATGTTTTTTGAGCCAACGCGAGAGACACAGGAAGTCTGGAACGTGCAAATTGAAATTAGCTGAAATGCTTAGCTGAAGACCAAAGGATTCCCTGCTTGCGGGGACTAGCAAAGAAACTTGCACTTGAAGCGGCGGAGATTCTACTCGTACCGCCCCGGAATATCAAGCAAATTCCGGGGCTGAATTTTGTTGTTGTCAAACTTCTCTTGAGTCCCCTAAACTGGCTTCTGGTTGGACCATCCTGAGTCCTTCCGCCCCAACCTCATCGTTCGTCAAAAACCAGGCCCCACCCGCCTAAAAAGCTCCACCCCAACTTCCTACCTGATGATTAAGGAGAACTAAGAAATGTCTGTTTCACGACGCAGGTTCCTGAGAACTGGAGCGCTTGTGTCCGCCGCGCTCGTGCTGAAGCCAGCTACGGACGCCCTCGGGAAAAACTCCCCCTGGTCAAACTTGCCAAGCAGTTTCGATCACCACCCGAACCACGCCGACACGACAGCCAAACCATTTCATTCCTACAGCCGCGAAATGTTTGAGCCGTATATCGGAGACGTCTTCCGCGTACGTATCGGCAAGCAGATGGTCGATCTGAAACTGGTGGCGCTGACCATCGTCGAGCCCGCCGACGCCGGCATCACTACCGGCAAGACTGCCCGCACAGATTGCTTCTCAATGCGCTTTCACTCGAGCAAGCCACTGCCCGCCGGCTTTAGTGCGCACCAGCTGAGCCACGCGCACCTGGGCAACTTCGATCTGTTCATGAACGAATCGAGTGCTGGTCGCAAGTTTGTGCAGACCGCGGTCGTCAATCATTTGATTAAGTAAACGGCGGTAGAGCACGTGTGATATTGTCGCTCCGATGAATGATCGGAGTGAACCTTTTCGACTGCCCGATGGTGGCACGGTAGAGCTGCGCCCGGTTTCACAAAGTGACGGTCCGTTCCTGTTGAGCGTTTACATGAGCACGCGTGAAGCGGAGCTCGCGCAAGCTGAGTGGCAGGAAGGACAGAAGGAAGCGTTTGTGCGCTGGCAGTTTGATTTGCAGCGCGGCGAGTACGACGCGCGCTTTCCGGATGCCGCATATCACGTGATCCTGGTGGACCAGCAACCGGCAGGAAGAATCTGGGTAGGCACTGATGATGAACAGATCCGCTTGCTGGATATCGCGTTGCTGCCGCAGTTTCAGAACCGTGGTGTGGGGACGGCACTACTGCATCGCCTGATGGACGATGCGAGACAAAGCGGCAAGGCCCTCCGCCACATGGTTTTTATGCTGAATAATAATGCGAAGCGATTCTACGAGCGGCTGGGGTTTGTGACGATCGACGACCTCGGCGCTTACCAGCACATGGAGTGGAAAGCAGAATAGGTCTTACAGGACCTTTACTTCAAGGCTTACGCCTTGAAGTAATTGAACACCGCCTCATACCGAAAGCCCTTCTCATCCTGCGCGACCGGCACGAGAAACAATTCAAAATCACCCATCGCCTCATGCTCGACTGAGTAAGTTGCCTGCGGCAGATAACGATCACTGAGCCCCAGAAAAAACGCGGAGAACCTCTCCATCCCGGTCTCCTCATGCTCCTTGCTCAAGTAGCCCTTGACCTGAGTCAACTCGAGTTCGATCGGCTCGGTGCTGGTGATGCGAAACCTTGTGTGCAGGTGTTTGGAGAATTCTTCTTCAGTTAATGTAGCGGGCATAATTGCGAGACAGGTTAACTGCGAAATAGTAGAAAGAGCAAAGGAGCGCTCGAGTTTCCTCGAGCGCTCCGTTGGTTAGTGGTTTACTGCTTGTTGCCGATGACTGGACCATCGCCGATCACGAAGTAACCGGCTGGTGCCGCACCGTTGTTAGCGTCAGCAAACGCCTTCGCCGCGGCTGCTTGTGCATTCACGGACGCCATGTTAGCCGCACTCGAGCTCTTCGGCACGACTACCGTGACGGTAGCGAATGCCGATCCGGACCGGACCACGATCAGGTAAACACGACCGTCTCCGGTGTTCACGCGTTCCGCACGCAGACGCAAGGTACCAACAGCAATGTCCTTCGCATCCGGTGAGAACACCTCATTCTTGGCGGTTGGTGTCTCATCGTCTTCGTCACCAAACACCTGAACAGTGAGCGGGCCGGGCGGACAGTTAGTCGTACCGCCTGAGGCCAAGGCTGACAGCCCGACGTTGATCAGGTCGTGGGTGTTCTGCGGCAGTTGGCTCAGGGTAACTGACGCAGTGACTGTCACCGGCGGGTTATTAACCGTGAACGATGCAGTCGACGAGTTGTTGCCCGAGTCGTTATCAGGCGGCGAACCCGCACCCGAAGCGATTGTCGCCGTGTTGTTAATGGTAGCGCCGTTAGCAACACTGCAACTGACTGCGACCACCACCGTCAACGTGGCCGATTCACCGTTCGCCATGCTGGCCTTGGTGCAGGTAATGGTCCCCGTTCCTCCAGCGGGTATGGTATTGCAAGTCCAGCCGGCCGGATTCGATTGAGAGACCACCGTCACGCCTGCCGGCAACGTATCACTGACTGTGACGTTACTGGCCGGTGCTGGTCCATTGTTGGTGAACTGGATCGTGTAAGTCACGTTCGAGCCGGCATCAATGGTGCCACTCGGCGCACGAGTCTTACTAATCGCCAGGTCAGCATTGTTCTGCACCAGCGTGGTGGCTGTAGCCGAGTTATTGCCAGGCGTCGGATCGGTAGTCGCACTCGACACGTTGGCAGTGTTGGTTATGGTCGTGCCGTTGGCAGTGCCTGCAGTAACGTTCACCACGACAGTGAAGATACTCGAGCCACTGGCACCCAGCGTCGCCCTCGTGAATGTCAGCGTGCCGGTGCCGCCCGCGGGAACCGCATCCGTCCGCGACCAGCCTGACGGTGTAGTCACCGAGACTAGCGTGGTATTCGCCGGAACGGCGTCAGATAGCGACAACGACTGAGCGTCGCTCGGCCCATTGTTGGTAACAGTGATCGTGTAGGTAATATTGTTACCCGCGATCACTGGATCGGGTGAATCAGCCTTCGTCACGGAAACGTCAGCCGAAGCAGTGAGCGTGTCAGTGTCAGTAGCACTGTTGTTGCCCGGCGTCGGATCCGTCACGCCTCCGCCTGCGGCTACCGTCGCCGTGTTGCTCAGGCTTCCGGTAGCTGACGCCTGGATCGTCGCGTTCACCGTGTAAGTGACGCTACTGCCAGACGGCATGCTCAGCGTGTCGTTGATGTTGCCCGAGCCCGCGGCCGTGTTACCGGTCGCGCCGCCCGCGGCAACGCTGGTGAACGTCACGCCCGTAAGAGTGCCTGGGAACGTGTCCGCCACCGATGTACCAGGAGCGTCGCTCGGGCCGTTGTTGGTCACCGTGATCGTGTAAGTGATCGGTGTACCCGGTGTCGCCGAAGCAGCACCGTCGGTCTTCGTGATCGCCAGATCCGCTTGTGGCGTCAACGTGTCAGTGTCAGTCGCACTGTTGTTCGCCTGGTTGTTATCGGTCACTCCAGCGCCTTCGGTCACGGTTGCTGTGTTGCTCAGGCTCCCGGTAGCTGACGACTGGATCGTCGCGTTCACCGTGTAAGTGACGCTACTGCCAGACGGCATGCTCAGCGTGTCGTTGATGTTGCCCGAGCCCGCGGCCGTGTTACCGGTCGCGCCGCCCGCGGCAACGCTGGTGAACGTC